>JBKDQC010000256.1:0-8703 GCA_046342295.1 Deltaproteobacteria bacterium
GCCGTCGGCGCCGCGCCGGCGGACACGGTGTGCCGGGCGGCCGCGGGAGCCTGCGACGTGGCCGAGACGTGCGGCGGGAGCGCCACCTGCCCGGCCGATCGCTTCGCGTCGACGTCGCGCGAGTGTCGCCCCCAGCGCGGCGTGTGCGACCGCGCGGAGATGTGCTCGGGCACGAGCGCCGCCTGCCCCGCCGACGTGCAGGAGCCTGCGTCCACCGTGTGCCGCAGCGCGGTCGCCGGCGGCTGCGACGTGGCGGAGGCGTGCACCGGATCGGACGACGAGTGCCCCCCCAATGGCGTGCGGCCGGCGGGGACGACGTGCCGTGCGGCGGCCGGCGGCTGCGACCTGGCTGACACCTGCAGCGGCGCGAGCCCGGTCTGCCCGACCGACGACGTGCAGCCCGCGGGCACGACCTGCCGCGGGGCCGCTGGCCCCTGCGACGCGGTCGAGTCGTGCGACGGCGCGAGCACGACGTGCCCCGCGAACGGTTACGCGTCGTCGGGCACCTGCCGCCCGTCGTCGGGTGCGTGCGACGTCGCCGAGTCGTGCAACGGCGCGGGCCCCGCCTGCCCGTCCGACGGCTTCCTCCCGAGCAGCACGGTCTGCCGCCCGTCGTCGGGCACGTGCGACGTCGCCGAGTCGTGCGACGGCTCGAGCGCCGCCTGCCCGGCAAACGGGCTCGCCTCGGCCGGCACGGTGTGTCGTGCGTCGGCGGGCGGGTGTGACGCGGCCGAGACTTGCAGCGGATCGAGCGCGTCGTGCCCCCCCAACGCGTTCCTCGAGGGGACCGTCTGCCGGCCCTCGTCGGGCAGCTGCGACGTCGCCGAGACGTGCGACGGCGGGAGCGCGTCGTGCCCGTCGGACGGGTTCGTCGCGGCTGGCACCCAGTGCCGCGCGTCTGCGGGCGCGTGCGACCCGGCGGAAGCGTGCACCGGGTCGTCGTCGGGCTGTCCGCCCGACTCGCTCGCTCCGGCGGGGACGTTGTGTCGTCCGTCGGCAGGCACGTGCGATGTGGCCGAGAGCTGCAGCGGCGGTAGCCCGACCTGTCCAGGAGACGGCTTCGTCCCCGACGGCACGCTGTGCCGCGCGTCGGCGGGCGCCTGCGATCTGACGGAGGCATGCACCGGCTCGAGCGCCGCGTGCCCTGCGGATGCCTTCGCGGCGGCCAACACCGAGTGCAGGCCCGCCGTGCGCGATTGTGACGCCACCGAGGTGTGCACGGGCTCGAGCGCCACATGTCCGGACGACACCAACCAGCCCGACGGCACGCTCTGTTACGACGGCCCCGGGTGTGGTTTCTCGCAGAGCTGCTCGGCCGGGAGCTGCGTCGGCGGGGTGATCTGCACCTTCCCGCGAGAGTGCCGCTGCGACTACTGCCTCGCGCCGGGGGAGCTCTGCCCCTGAACAGACTCGCCGAGACCGTGGATCATCCACGTCGCGGGACGCCTGCGGAAGGCTTGCCTCCAGGCCACCGCGCTCAGCGCGAGGGCAGGCACACGGCGCCGCCCGTCGTGATCGGCTGGCACACGAAGCCGTCCCCGCACGCGGCGTCCTCGGAGCAGGGCCGGAGGCAGAGGTAGACGTCGGTCGCGCCCACGTCGAGGCAGCGCCCACCCTCTGGGCACTGGCTCGGCATCGTGCAGCGCTCCGTGCACAGCGAGCCGCTGCCGTCGCGCCAGGTCAGCGCCGTGCAGCTCGAGTCTCCTCGGCAGGCCGACTCGTCCGTGCAGCGCACGTACTCGTAGCTCGGGTCGTTCGTGCACCCGCCCGAGGCGAGCAGCGCGGCCAAGGAGAGGGCCAGGCGCCTCACGAGGGCGGCTCCTCGGGGCCCGCGTCGATGCGCCCCGCGTCGGGATACGCGGGCTCGGGCTCGGGCGAGGTGCCGTAGAACGGCGGCGGCGGGTCGCCGCGCGCGGGGCTCGGACGATCGAAACGCTCGCGCGCTGGCAGGGGCCCCGGCGCGCTGGCGTCGGGACGCGGACGATCCTCACATTGGCATGTGGGATCTTCACCGAGCGGCGCTGGCTCGACGCAGCTCCCGGCGGCGAGCTCGTCGGCGGTGCAGTGGCGACAGAGGCAGCCTCCCGGCCGCGGCCACCAGCAGCCGCCGGTCCCACCGCTCGTGTGCTGCGAGAAGATGGTCATGCACTCGCCCAAGCTCCCGCGGACGGTCGCGCCGGAGATTGGAATCCCGAGCCGTGGCGTCGGGTCGATCGGCGCGACCGCTCCGGTCGCCCAGCTCGCGGCCCATGCGCGCTCGATCGGGCTCGAGGTCGGCGTCGCCGCGAGCCAGCCGTGGAAAGTCATCGTGCCCGGGTCGCCCTCCGTGACGGCCAGCGCTTCGGGGGCGTAGTCGATCCGCGCTTCGGTACGACCGGCGCGCACCGAGAATCGTTGTCCGGATGCGGTCTCGAGCACGACCAGCCGGCCGGAGCCCGACCGACGCGCGCCTCGGAGGGCGAACGAGCCCTCCGCGGTCGCGACCCCGAGGCCGTGCGCGAGCGGCTCGCCGCCCTCTTCCCGCAGGGTGAGCCGCTCGTTCGGCGCGACGGTGCCGGGAGGCCCGATCACGCCGAACCACTCCCACGCGCCCAGGGTCAGCGTGGGGCACGCGGAGATCGGGGGTGGCTCGTTGCGACGACACGCCGCGAGCCCGACCCAGAGCAGCACCAAGGCCCACGTCGGACGCAGCCGTCTTGCTCGCAGCACACTCTGACACGATGTCTTCATGGCCGCCGTGGTCAGCAAGACCCAGGCCATACCGCGAGGTCGGCCCCGCTCTCGCTTCCACGCCTGTTTGGGCTAGGGTCGGGCCGTGCACGTGGACCCGATGAAGACGGCCGTCGCGGCCCAGCAACATCGGTTCCGCTGCGGTCTCTGGATCGGGGGTGCGCTCGTGCCCTTGCTGCTCGGCATCGGCGGGCTCGCCTTCGTGCTCGTGACCTTCTTCGATCCCAACAACGCCGTGCACCGTTCGGGCGACTACGCGCTCCTCGCCTGCTGCGGATTCTTCGGGGCGGTGCTGCCGTTCGTGTCGTCGGGGGGAGCGTTCGTCGCCGCGCTCCGCGAGATGCGGCGGGGAGAGGCGCTCGAGGCCATGCTCGTCTGCATGCGCGGCGAACGTGCGCTCGACCGCGAGGCCTTCGCGTCGCTCGTCGGCAAGGCACGCGCGGACCGGGCGGTGATCGATGCGCTCGCCTTCGGTGCGTTGACCGCGGACCCGCCGCACGCGGCAGGCCCACCCCCCGACCGTCCCGCGGCCACTCCCGCGCTGGCCGCGTCGGTGGCGCCGGCCTCGGCGCGCCCACCGCCGGAACCGACCCCGCCGCTCGCGCCGATGGCGCCCCCGGCTCCGGCCCGAGCTTCGCCCGCGGGCTCCCCGCTCTACACCTCGCCGGCCGCGGTCGTGCCCGCGACTGCGATCGGCGCGTACGCCCCGCGCGGCAGCCCCGTGGCGTCGGCCCACCCTCCTGCCCGCGACGGCGCCGAGCAGCTCGTCGGGCGCACGCTCAAGCAGATCTGGTTCGTCGAGGGCCTGCTCGCCGCCGGCGGCATGGGCTGCGTGTACACCGCGCGGCATGCGCGCACCGGCAAGCGCTACGCCGTCAAGACGCTCCTGCCCGACGAGCGCATCTCGATGGAGTCGCTCCATCGCTTCGAGCGCGAAGCGCGCACGGCGAGCTCGCTCGGCCACGTCGGCATCGTGCAGGTGCACGACTTCGACCTCGAGGGCGACCCCCGCTTCCTCGTCATGGATCTGCTCGAGGGCGAGACGCTCGAGCAGCGCCTCGCGCAGCTCGGTCGCCTCGGTTGGCAGGACGCGCGCCGCATCGCGCTCGAGGTCGCCGATGCCCTCTCCGCGGCGCACCACGCCGGCGTGCTGCACCGCGATCTCAAGCCCTCGAACGTCTTCCTCGCGCGCAAGGAAGGGCTAGGCGAGCGCGCGGTCCTGCTCGATTTCGGCCTCACCAAGCCCATCCGCGAGGGCTCGAGCGTGTGGGTCACGCGCACGGGCGCCATCGTCGGGACGGCGCACTACATGAGCCCGGAGCAGGCGCGGGGAGAGCGCCACCTCGATCAGCGCGCCGACGTGTACGGTCTCGGCGCGCTTCTCTACGAGATGATCGCGGGGGTCCCGCCCTTTCTCGGTGCGACACCCTTCGCCGTGCTCACGCTGCTGCTCACCGAGGCGCCGGTGCCGCCGAGCCATCTCACGCCGGGCGTGCCAGCCGCGCTCGACGCGCTCGTCCTGCGCGCGCTCGCGAAGCAGGCGCACCAGCGCCCTCACGATGTGCCCAGCCTGATGCGGGAGCTCGGCGCCATCGCATGATGGGTGTCCGCGCGAAGGGGGTGAGGGCCGGCGCAGAAGGCCCCAGAGTGCGTCGGCGCTCTGGCCGTCCTGCGCGCGCTTTCGTAGGTTCTCGTTCACGTTCCAGACCCTCTTCTTCCGCACCCGAGATTCGACGGAGCCGCGCATGAAGCTCTCGACCGAAGGCCCGCTGTGGGCCCGCCGCACGCGAAACACGGTCGCGCTCGGATTGGCCACGACGCTGGCAGGGGCGTGCATGGGAGAGCTCGATGGACCGCCGCTCTCGGGCGGAGGCGCGGAGGCGCGGGACGGGCGCCTTCCCGCGCGCGTCTGGCGGCTCTCGCCCGCGCAGCTCGACCGGGAGATCGAGCGCCTCTTCGGCCCTGGCGCGCCCGAGGTGATCCTGCCCGAGGGCGCGCCCGACCACGGCATCACGAACATCGCGGCCAGCGCTCGGATCGACGACGGCAACGCGTCGGTGCTCGCCGAGGGGATCCGCGGCGTGGGCGTGTGGGCCGCGGACAACGGCGCGAGCACGTCGCGCTGTGGCGCGGGCTTCGGCAGCGACGCCTGCATCGACGCGTTCCTCGACTGGTTCCCCGCCGCTGCCTACCGCCGCCCGGTCGCCGCGGACGAGCGAGCTTCGCTGCGCGCGCTCCACGACGAACTACGGACCGCGATCGACGCGGACTACGCGTACGCCGGCCTCGTCCGAGCGGTGCTCCTCTCGCCCGAGTTCCTCTACCGCACCGAGCTCGGGCCGATCGGCAGCGCCTCGGCCCGCACCACGCTGACGCAGCACGAGATCGCGACGTTGCTCGCCTTCACCGTCACCGACCGTGCGCCCGACGAGGCGCTGCTCGACGCCGCCGCGCGAGGCGCCCTCACCGACCCGGACGAGCGCGAGGCGCAACTGCGGCGGCTCCTTCCTGCGTCGGGCCCCGTGTGGCAGCGCTTCTTCTGGGAGTGGCTGCACATGGACACGCTACGGTCGCAGGCCGTGGAGGTGGGGCTCTCCGACACGCTCCGCGGTCAGATGGAGGAGGAGTACGCCGCCTTCGTCGACGACGTCGTCGTGGGGCGCCACGGCAGCTTCGGAGAGCTTTTCTCCGCGCCCTACACCTTCGTGCAGCCCGAGCTCGCGATGCATTACGGCGCGGCACACCCGGGCAGTGGCCTCCAGCGGATCGACCTCGACCCCTCGCAGAGGGGCGGTCTGCTGACGCAGGGCGCGTGGCTCGTCGCCCACGGCAAGCGAGGGCGCGACAACGTCGTGCGCCGCGGGATGAACATCTACCGCGAGATGATGTGCAACGACGTCATGGCGCCGGGCATCGACCTCGAGGCGGCGCTCGCGGCGCTCGTGCCGGAGGGGGCGAGCGTCCGAGAGACGTCCGAGATCCGCGGGAGCGCCGGCACGTGCGCCGGATGTCATCGCCTCGCCGACCCTGCGGGCCTCGTGTTCGAGTCCTACGCGAGCGATGGTCGCTGGCAGGACACCTACGCCGATGGGCGCCCCGTGGAGCCGCAGATCGATCTCGCGGGCCTCGGGGCCTTCGATCGCGCGCCCGACTTCAGCGCGGCGCTGACCGAGGAGCCCCAGGTGCGCTTCTGCATGGTGCAGCGCTTCGCGGCGTTCGCGCTCGGTCGCGATCTCGGTCCCGCCCAGCAGCTCGCGTGGACCCGCGACGCGCAGCGCGCGATGCGGAACAACGACGATCGCCTCGAAGAGCTCCTCGTCGCCCTCGTTCGTCACCCCGCGTTCGTCGAGCGGGCCACCACGGAGAGCCCGTGATGAAGAACCGATCGCCCTTCCTCTCTCGCCGCGCCTTCAGCGCGCTCTTCGGCGGGACGGCCGCGGCCGCGGCGCTCAGCCCCACGTTCCTCCGCTGGCTCGAGCGCGACCTCGCGAGCGTCGCCTCCGCGCAGGACAGGCGCGGGCCGCCACGCTTCCTCGCGGTGCGCTCGCCGCACGGGGTGGACCGCGACTACTGGGTGCCCAAGGAGACCGCCGGGCTCGTCGATCCTCGCGGCAGCGACATCGCGCTCTCCGACCTCACCTTCGAGTACGACGACGCGATCCTCACCCCGCTCATGGGCTGGCGCTCTCAGATCACGGTGCTCGACGGGCTCGACACGCAGGTCTGCAAGGAAGGCACGCGCGCCGACCGACGCAGGTTCCACGGGCACCAGGAGCAGGGCTCGCTCCTCACCGGCGCGCAGCCGCCGCTCGATCGCGAGAGCGCGAACTACGACAACCATCCCTCGCTCGACTTCTACCTCCACGGGCGCTTCGGCGCGCCCGCGCTGCTCACTGCCTGCGTCGAGGGAACGGGGGGCTGGAAGGCGATGAGCTACGACGACAACGGTCGGCCGCGAGATCCTACGCAGGATCCGCAGACGCTCTTCCGCGCGGCGTTCCCTGCGGACTACGACCCCGGCGTGCCGAGGATCGACACCAGCGTCGGCGAGCGCCTCATCCTCGAGCACAACATCGCGCAGTTGGAGCGTCTGCGCGACCGCCTCGGCGGCGCCGAGCAGACGCGCGTCGCGGCGCACCTCGCGGCCGTGCGCCGCCTGCTCTCGACGGGCGGTGTCGGTGGCTCGGGTGCCTGCACGACGAGGGGCTCGGACGTCCCGACGCGCGACGGCAACATCCGCTCCCTCGAGGACGTCGAGGCCGTCACGCGCGCCCACGCGCAGGTCATCGCGCAGGCCTTCGCGTGCAACCGCGCGCGTGTGGCGACGCTCCAGATCCTCAACGACTACCCGAACTGGCCGACGCTCCTGCCGGAGGTCGCCGCCGCCGCGAGAGCGGCGGGCTACGCGGCCGACTACCGCTTCCACGAGAACCTCGTCCACGACTACTGGGGCGCCGCGGGTCCGACGGTGCGGCGTGGCTACACCGCCGGCCTGCGCTTCTTCGCGTCGATGTTCGCCGCCGTGCTCGAGGAGCTCGACCGCGTCGCGGACCCACAGGACCCGAGCGGGGGCTCGATCCTCGCGAACACCGTCGTCTTCTGGCACAACGAATTCGGCCACGATGGGCACGACAACCAGCACACGCGCCATCCCGCGATCGTGGCAGGCGGTGGCGGTCACGTGCTGAAGCTCGGTCGCTACCTGCGTTTGCGCAACATCGCGAGCGAGGAGCGGGTCCCGCACAACCGCTTGCTCACGAGCCTCGCGCACGCGATGGGCTTCACCGACGTCGACTACTACGGCGACCGCGACCTCGCCGCGCGCACCGAGTATCGTGGCCCGCTGGTTCCTCTGATGGTTTGACTCGGGCGCACCCGTCTGACCACGAGGCGGCTCACAGCCGTCGGCGTCGCGACCACGGGTCGGGTCGCTCGGCCGGCCGCACCGTCTTGTGCTCGAGCCATTTCGGGGTCGCGAACGCCACGAGGAGCGCGAGGACAAGCGCGAGGGCGAAGCCTGGCCACAGCCAGGGAAGGCCGCTCGCGCGCGCGCGCACTTGGTGACGACCGGCTTCCACGCGGACCGAATAGAAGCCGGGTGCCACGCGGCGGAGGCTGCGCACCGGGAGACCATCCACGATGACGGCCCAGCTCGGGAACGCGGAGACCCGGAAGACGAGGTCGATGGGGGTCGCGGCCTCGACGTCCGCCTCGAGCACGCCCGACTCGCGCTCGAGCTCGGTGACCGTCGTGCGGAGCGGGTCGCAGTCGGCGTGGGCGACCGTGATCTCCGCGAAGTCTCCGCCACCGGCGTCGAGCGCGATGAGCTCGGTCGGCGAAAGCAGCCGGTCGGCGCTCTCCGGCGTGGCCAACGCCGCATGCACCTCCGCACGAAGGGCATCCTCCGAACCCGACCAGGTCGCGACCACGCAGCCGGCTCCCACGAGGTGGGTCCGCGGCGCGTGCGTGGCGAGCATCCAACCTCCGAGGGGCTCGCTCGCTGCCCACGGCTCGGGGAGCGTCGTGCCGGCGAGCTCGAGGACGTGCCGTACGCCCAGCGCCTCGGCGCGTGCGCCCGAACCGGCGCGTGTGGGCTCGAGGCTTCGGAACGCGAGCGGCATCGTCGCCGCGCGTGCCTCTCCGCCGACGCTCGCGCCGATGGGCACGGCGCTCTCGAGGGCGAGGCCATCGCTCGCGGCGCAACGTGCCGCGCCGTCGGACCAGTGCAGGCGCCCCTGATCGAGCAGTCGAAGATGCGTGGCGATCGCGCTGCGGTCGTGGCCTGTCGTCGCTTCGCAAGGCGCCTCCGCGCGTCGCAGCGTGGCCCCGCGAAGCCGCATCACGAACGCGAGCTGCCCGGGCAGCGCGAGCGCGAGCGTCGCGGCGAGCAGAGCGCCTGCGCCCACCGAGAAGACACGCTCGAGCTCGCGGGCGGGCGTGTCGTGCGCGAGCTCGAGGAGCGGCGCGCGCTCC
>JBKDQC010000257.1:0-2177 GCA_046342295.1 Deltaproteobacteria bacterium
TCGCCGAGGAAGTGAAGATGGTCATGCCGGGCGACAACGTGAACATCGCGGTGGAGCTCATCACGCCGGTCGCGCTCGAGGAGCAGCAGCGCTTCGCGATCCGCGAGGGCGGCAAGACCGTCGGCGCCGGCGTCATCACCAAGATCACGGAGTGACCCAGTGAGCGGCTCGGGCGGTCGGGTCCCGATCAGCCTGGTCTGCTCGGAGTGTGGCGGACGGAACTACAAGACATCCAAGGTTCCGTCCGCCCCACCCGTGGTGTTGAAGAAGCACTGCAAGGCTTGCGGCAAGCACACCGAGCACCGCGAGTCGCGCTGATTGGAATCGACGGGCGCGTCGCGTGTTGCGCGCGGCGCCTTCCCGCGAAGGGCCCCCTTGAAGGCCAGTAGCTCCAACGGTAGAGCAGCGGATTCCAAATCCGCGGGTTGTGGGTTCGAATCCCTCCTGGCCTGGACTGTGCGCGTCGAGCGCCGACCGGCTCCGATGCACTCGGAGCGTTGAAAAGAGCGAGCTTCCCATGTCGGACAAAGACGAGAACGAGCGCGAGGACGCACCCGAGGCGGAAGCAGAGGGGCTCGAGTCTGGCCGCGACCCGCAGGACCTGCCGGAGGGGGCCGCGGACGGCGACGGTGGTGAGCCGGGCGACATCGACATGGGCAGCGACACGCTGGCCGTGACGAGCATGCTCGGGCCCGAGCGCTGGGTGCAGTTCGGTTTCATCGCGCTCGCCTTCGTGACCTTCTTCGTCGCTGACAAGCTCGTCTTCGAGGTCTGGCGTCGCTTCGCCCAGCCCGACCCGATGGTGACCGGCGCTGCGTCCGCGATCCTGGGGATGGTCGTGGCCTTCTACGCGTACACGAACCCGACCTCACGCAAGCTCGCCGACGAGGTCGTCGCGGAGCTGGGCCAGGTCACCTGGCCATCACGAGACGAGACGTACGTCTCCACGGTGGTCGTCGTGCTCACGTCCGTCGTCGCGGCGGTCTACACGGGCCTCTTCGACGCGCTCTGGTCTGCGGTGACCGACTTCGTCTACACCGTCTGAACCGATTCACACGTTCTGCTCCGCGCGCAGACGTCCGGCGCTCGCGCCTCCTGGTGAGCTCGAGGATTCCATGGCGAAGAAATGGTACGTAGTCCAGGCCTACTCGGGCTACGAGAACAAGGTGAAGCTCTCCCTTGAGGAGCGGATCAAGCAGAACGGGATGGAGGACCACTTCGGTGAGATCCTGATCCCGAAGGAGCAGGTCCAGGAGCAGAAGGCGGGCGGAGGCAAGCGGCTCACGACTCGGAACTTCTACCCGGGCTACATCTTCGTGCAGATGGAGCTCAACGAGCGGACCTGGTACCTGGTCAAGGACACCCCGAAGGTCAGCGGTTTCGTGGGCGGTCGCCATCCGGCGCCGGTGCCCGAGAGCGAGATCAACCAGATCGCGCAGCAGGTCGCCGAGGGTACGGCCAAGCCCAAGCCGCGGGTCGTCTTCGATGCCGGGGACCACGTCCGGGTGACCGACGGTGCCTTCGCGAACTTCACCGGCAGCATCCAAGAGGTCAACGGGGCCAAGCAGAAGGTCACGGTCCTCGTGTCGATCTTCGGTCGCGCGACCCCGGTCGAGCTCGAGTACGCGCAGGTCGAGAAGATCGCCCCCTGAGCCGCGGTCTCAGGCCATTCGGCCGCACGCGGCCCGCTTCTTGCGGGATTCCGCTGGCGCATCGTTCCGGTCCGTGTCATAAGGCGCGCCCCGCACACGGTGGGCTCCCGTCTCCTCCGGTGGGCCAAGCCACAGAGCTGTCCACGAAGCTTCACGAGCCCCGAACCCCGAGCGTTCGAGCGCCGACGAAAACGAGAAGAGCGTCATGAAGAAGGTCACAGGTCAGATCAAGCTCCAGCTCCCCGCCGGCAAGGCGAACCCGTCGCCCCCCGTCGGGCCTGCGCTCGGTCAGCACGGCGTGAACATCATGGGCTTCTGCAAGGAGTTCAACGCCCGCACGCAGAAGCAGGACGGGCTGATCATCCCGGTCGTCATCACGGTCTTCTCGGACCGCTCGTTCACGTTCATCACCAAGACCCCGCCCGCCTCGGTGCTCATCAAGCGCGAGCTCGGCCTCAAGATCGGCAAGAAGCCCGGCTCCGGCTCGGCCCGGCCCACCACGGACCAGGTCGGCACGATCACCAA
>JBKDQC010000258.1:0-8528 GCA_046342295.1 Deltaproteobacteria bacterium
CGCGAGCGCCTCGAGAACCTCGCGCGCTATCTCCTACGCCCCCCGCTGGCCGACCGACGCCTGCGCCTGTTGCCTGCCGACCAAGTGGCCCTGGAGCTCAAGAGCCCCTGGAAGGACGGCACGAAGTGGATCTCGATGAGCGCCGACACCTTCTTGGAGAGGCTCGCCTCGCTCGTGCCGCGCCCGCGTACCCACCAGGTGCTCTACCGCGGGGCGCTCGCGGCTCACTCGGCGAGAGCGAGAGGGCGACGGTGCGAGAGCTGCCACGGACTCGGTCACGGTCTGGGTCTCGGTCACGGTCTCGGACACTCGCATGGTATCGGTCCCGGGCGCGGCCGCCCCGACGCCCCCCAGCACGCGCAGATCGGGGGGCGACGTTCGGCTGACTCCAACGTCGACCGACCTCGATATCGACCTGCACGTCCACCCGGACGACCCCCCACCGGGCGCTCGCAACCGGCCGCCCGTCGCACCCCCGCTACCGCTCGTCGCGTTCGCTCCGCGGAGCCTCACCCGCGGAGCCACGGTCGGGCCATGCGTCTCGCCCTGCTCCTCACCGTCCTCGCCTCGACCTTCGTGCCCGCCTCGCTTGCCGCCGCCCAGACAAGCGAGATCCTCGCCATCACGATCGAGCCCCGGGCTCTCTACCTGAGCGAGCTGCGCGAGGGTGGCGGACGCCATGGCGGTCCCGAGCTCGCCATAGGCCTCCGCATCCCGTTCGACCTGTCGTGGGCCGTCGTCCTGCGTGCGCGCACCGCGCTCGCCTTCGACATCGAGAGCCCGGCGGGCGAGGTCTCCAACGTCTCGTGCGGCGGCTACTACGTCTTCCCCTGCGGCCTCGACGTGGACATGCGCTATCCGGTCGGCGGCGAGGTCGGGGTCCGCTTCGACGACGTCACCCTGCTGGACGACGCCACCCAGCTCGTTCTTGGCGCCGAGCTCCTCGTCTCGGGCAGCGCCTACCTCGACAGCTACGAGGAGACCGAGGTGAATCCCGGCGCCCTCGGCGGTGCGCTCGCGCTCACCCTCGAGCTTCTCTTCGGCGAACGCTGGGGCGTGGGCGTGGTGGGCGGCGGCCGGGTCGAGGCAGGGCTCGACGGCAGGGCCGCCTGGGCCGCGCTGCATGCCGGCCTCCGGATCTCACGGCGCTTCTGACGTTCGCGCTTCGATGGCCCGTGCACTGGGCGGTGCGGTCAGCGGGCCGTGAGCGAGCGAAGTCTCTCGCGTACGGTCGCGAGCGCACGGCGGGACACGGGGGCGCTCCGCCCCGAGCGCAAGAGAGCGCGAGCGCCCTCGTCGGTGCTCGCGAGCTCGGTGATCGCGTCGGCGCGTACGAGGTGGCTGCGGTGAACACGCACGTGATCGGGCAGGAGCCGCTCGAGCTCGTCCAGGGACTCGCGGACCACGTGCTCACGACCCGCGTCGTCGAAGACCACGTACTTGCTCTCCGCGCGGAACACCTCGATGCGCCGTGCATCGACGAAGCACTCTCGCTCCCCGTCGAGGACCCGAAGCCGCACCGTCGTGTCGTCGGGCGCTGCCAGCGCAACCTTGCGGCGCGCTCGCTCGAGCGCGCGCGCGAGGCGCTCGTGGGTCACGGGCTTGATGAGGAAGTCCGCGGCCTCGACGTCGAAGGCGCGTGCCGCGTGACCGCCATCCCCCGTGACGAAGACGACGCTCGGGAGGCGGTGGAGCGCGGCGAACGAGAGCCCGTCCATGCCCGGCATGGTCACGTCCAGTAACACCACGTCGACGCCCTCACCCAGGAGCTTCGTGGCCGAAGGCGCGTCGGGGGCCTCGCGCACGTCGTGATGGTCCAGGTCCGCCAGCATCCGCCGGAGACGCGCACGGGCCGGCGGCTCGTCGTCGACGACGAGGATCTTCATGCCGTGCCCTCCGCGGGCGAGGGGCCGACGAGGGGCAACCGGAGCCGCGCGACGGTCCGGTGATCCTCGCGTCGGAGCTCGAGCCCCGCACGTGTCTCGCCGTACGCGAGGTCGAGGCGCTGCGAGAGGTCGAGCAGACCCTTGCCATGCCCCACGTGCTGCGTGCCTTCCGGCCCGGGGCCATCGTCGTGGACCTCGATCACCACGCCCTCCTCCACGTGGCGGGCGCTGAGGCCGATGCGAACCCGCCCTCCGCGCGAGAGCCCGTGGAGCACGGCGTTCTCGACGAGCGGCAGGATCGACATCGCGGGCACGTTCGTGTCGAGCTCGAGCGCGTCACCGTCGACCGTGAACGACAGACGATCCCCGAAGCGGGCCGCCTGGACCGAGAGATAGCTCCGCGCAGCCGAGAGCTCGTCCACGAGGGCCACCTCGCCGAGCGCCGAGCCGGACAGCGCGTGGCTGAAGAGACCGCCGAGATCCTCGATCAACGTCTCGGCCTTGGCCGGGTCGCTGCGCACCGCCTCCGCGATGGTGTTGAGCGCGTTCGCGACGAAGTGCGGCTGCGTGCGTGCCGTGAGCGCGGCCAAGCGCGCCTCGGTCACCGCGCGCTCGGCGCGTTCACTGGCCACGCGCGCCGCGAGCCAGGCGCGCAGCGTGTGACCCAGGCCCGCGCCGACCACGCCGTAGACCGCGCCGAGCAGGACCCCGCGCACGACCAGCGCGGTCTCGTGACCCTCGATGCCAGGACAGACGCGAGCGAGAACGGGCGCGACCGGAACGGAGAAGATCGCCACGACGACGAGCGAGAGGGCGACGCCGGCCAGCATCGCGACGGGGTGACGTCCGTCGCGTTCGGTACGGTCGATCCAGGCCGCGAACAGTTCCGTCACCCCGTGGATCGAGGCGACCACGCAGAGAGAGTAGAGCCACACCGCGAGGAGGCTCCGGAGCTGGTGTTGCCACGGATGCGCGACGCCCTCGGGCTCGAATGCCAGGAGGATCACCGGGGCGAGGAAGAGAGCCGACCAGACCAGGACACGCGGGATCGGGGCGCGTTCGGACGCAGGCATGGAGGAGGCTCGATCATGCACGAGGTCGACCTTCATGGCTCGTAGCGCGCGAAGAGCGCGACCAGCCCCGTCCACGCGCCCTCGCGCGCGGTCTCGTCGAGGTGCGCCCCTGCCCGCACGAGCACCGAGACCTCGGGGACGTGGACGTCGACGCGTTCGAGCACGAGCATCGCCGCGGGGCCGACGACGCTCGAGACGTGCCCGGAGCGCGGCACCGCACGCACGTCGTCGAAAGCCCCGAGACGCAGCGCGATCGCGGTGTCGAGGCGCGTCTCGAGGAAGAGATGCGCGGCGGACGTCAGCATCCAGTCCCGACGTGCGAGCACGCGATCGTGCCGGGCGCTGAAGTGAAAGGGCTCCTCGCCGAGCTCCTCGAAGTCCGCGCCGAGCTGGACGTGCAGGATGGGTCGGAATCGTTCGATCTGGACCGCGAGCGCGAGCGTCGCCGTGAGACTGGCGCGGAGACCGAAGGCAGGCGCGCCGACTCCGGGCCCTACGGCGGTCTCGTTCTCGCGGGGCGAGAAGCCGGCGCCGAGCTCGCCGAGAGGCCACGCGGACAGCGACGCGAGCTCGGCTCGCAGCGTGAGGAAGGCCCAGGGCGAGAACGACACGTAGCCGCCCGTGATCGCGTCCGCGGGAGACACGTACGCGATGGCGCCCAGCTCGAGGTGCGTGCCCGCGTAGAGCGGGTCCGTCCCATCGTCCCATCGCAGCCGCCAGGCCAGAGCCGTGGCGAGCTCCGCGCCCATCGGCTCGATCGCGACGGCGAGCCGCTGATGCACCACGGCGGCCGATCGAAAGGATGCGCTCGCTCCCGCGGGCTCGTCGGCGAGCGCGCGGCCGACCATCGCGAAGATCACGATCGACGCGACGACGACGCCCGTACATGCCCCCGTCCTCATCGGGCCCCCGCGACGAGATCGGGAGACGTGAGCGGGCGGCCCGAGACCAGGCCCGCGGCCCCGTAGCCGAGAGCGAGCGGCACGAGCAGTCCGAGGCGGGATGCACGCAAGAGGAGCGCGACGCCCACCGCCCGCGATGCATCGGCCGGGCTGACCACGGATCCGAACGAATGAAAGGCCGTCTCGATCACGCCGGCCTGCCCGGGCACGGCGTCACCGACGGCGCCCGCGAGGAGCTGGAGGGTCTCGGCCGCGAGCGCTCCGGGCGCATCTCCACGTCGAGTCACCAGCCAGACCGCGAAGGCGGCCTGCGCGACGTGCACGACGCGAGACGCCACGACGAGCGCCGATGCGCACGCCAAGCGAGACCAGTTGGGCGGCTCGTCGGTCGGGACCGAGACCCCGAGGCGTCGCGCGAGCAGGCTCATCAGAGGCGCCGAGCGGGGCGCAGTGACGAAGACCACGGCGAGCCCGACGTTCCAGCCGGACGCGGCCACGAGCAGCGCGGAGAGGGCTCCGTGCTCGCCGAGAACGACCGCTCCGAGCGCGAGCACTCCCGACACACAAGCGACGTGCGCACCGTGCACCACCACCGCCGCATGGGTCGCCCGCCCGGCCCCACGCTCCGTCGCGATGTGGGTTGCGCGCGCGAGCTCCCCGACGACACGGCCACCTGGCAACACTTGCGCCGCCGCATACGCGACGATCGCGCCGCGCACGCAGGTCGGCCCCGTGCTCTCCGCGAGTGTCCGCGCCGAGAGAGCTTCGAGGCCGACGCTCGCGAGCTCGAAGAGAGCCAGCCCCAGCTCGGTTGAGCCTGCTCCGAGGACGACCTCGACCAGTGACGAGAGACCGACGGTCCGGACCACGTGGACCAGTGCTCCGACCCCGACCGCGAGCCCGAGCGCCCCGAGCACGGCTCGTACGGCAGGCGACCGCGCCCCCAGCCGCGAGACTCGAGGCCCGATGTCGGCTCGCGCGCTCACGACAGCGACTCGGGCAGATCGACCCATCGCGCGCTCCGTGCCCAGAGCTCACGGCCCAGCTCGGCCGAGCGACTCGGCTCGCTCGTGACGAAGACACGACCGTTCGCGTACGCGGCGCCCGGCTCCACCGGGCCGACCACGCAGAGCTCCGGCGTGCGAGCCCCGTGCTCGGGAGGCGGCATGCGACAGGTCCAGAGCTGTCGCAGCGGACATGGCAAGTGGCGATACGCGTCGGTCGCGACGTTGCCCGGATCGGCCATCACCGAGATGCACGTCCCCTGCTGCGCCAGTGTTCGGCGCTCCAGGAGCCGCGAGAGCTCGTGATGGAAGAGCGCCACGGCGAGCTTGGAGACCGCGTACTCGTGGATCCCCGTCCTCGAGCGCGTCGCCTCCGTGCAGGTCTCCCAGGGGATCGTCCGGACGCTCGCGTGCGAGCCCGATCCCACGTGCACGATACGCCGGGTGATGCGCTCGAGGAGCAAGCGCGTGAGGAGATAGTGACCGAGGTGGTTGGTCCCGAACGCGAGCTCGAACCCATCGCGCGTGCGTCCCCGCGCCCCGGCTACCGCCGCGTTGTTCACGAGCGTGTCGATGGGGCCGTCCCCGACCTCGCGCGCTGCGCGCCGGACGGAGGCGAAGTCCGCGAGATCGAGCTCGAGCGCCGCCGCGTCTCCGCCCTCGGCGCGGATCGCGTCGCGCACGGCCCTCGTGCGCTCCGGGTCGCGCGACGCCACGACCACGCGCGCCCCCTGCCGCGCGAGGGCGTGAGCGAGCGCGCGGCCCACTCCGCTGGTCGCGCCCGTGATCACGATCGTCCGCCCTGCGAGGCCACTCAGCACGTCGAGCTCCCACGGAGCTCGTCACGCAGACAGCGAGGCGGAAGGAGCAGCCACTCGCCGAGCATCGGACCGAACAGCTCCATGACCAACCCCGAGCCCGGATCGACCAGCATCCCCCACTCGACGATGGTGCCCCCGCGGTACGGCGTGAGCGTCATGTGCCCGCGACCCGCGACGATGTCGTGTGGTCGCGAGCCGTCGAGCTCGAACGACAAGGACCGCGCCGCGTGGTCGAGGCGCATGCGGATGTGGTACTCGGTCTCGCCGATCCCGTAGCTGTGGTGGATGTGGACGATGCGCTGGCCGTCGCGTTCCTCGACGACACGCGCCCGATCGACCGAGGGGATCACGCGGGTGAGCACGGAGACCTCGGTGGATCGTGCCCACACGGTCTCGATGGGAGCCTCGACGCGCTGCCAGCTCGCGCCGCCGTAGGTCATGCGGCCGCCCTCGCGGCGCGAGAGATCGCGGCGCACGAGCTCTCCTCGGAGCAGGGCTGCTCGCTCGTCCGCTGTGAACCCGCGAGACTGCGCGCGCACCGATGGTGCCTGCGCGAGTGTGCTCCGGACGAAGAGGGTCGATGCGGACGCGATCAGCGCCAGCGATGCGAGCAGGGCAGAGGCGGAGCGAGAGAGAGACGTCTGGGTTCGCATCCGCACGTCTTGGCGGTCTCGAGGGCGACGCGGAGTGGCGCTGCGACGAGCGGGTCCCTGCATGCGACGAGCGGTCGGCGCCCGCGTTCTGGACCACGCCCCCCGAGACATCGCCCCTCCGCACCCACTGCGGTAACGTCACGCCGTGCACGTCGATCCCACCCGGACCGCCATGGCGGTGCAGTCGCACCGCTTCCGCAGTGGCCTCTGGATCGGCGGGACGCTCGTGCCGCTCGTGCTCTCCATCGGCGGCCTCGCGTTCGTGCTCGTCACGCTGCTCGACCCGAACAACCCGGTCCACCGCACGCGGGACTACGGTCCGCACCACCTCGAGGCCGAGCAAGTATCCGCTTCGTACCGGGCGCCTGCCGAGCTCTGGCGAGGCGCGTCCGAGGAAGAACGTCGCGTAGTCCTCGCGCGCGGTGGACTTGATCACTGCGAGCAGCTCTCGAGCCAGCGTCGGGCCGTGCTCCGGCATCACCTCGGCGAGGGACACTCGGCGGTCCCGCGCGTTGAGCACCGGGGCCTCGGGATCGTGCACGTGCGAGAAGGGCAGAGCGACGGCGTCGTTCGCGCCGGGGGTGAGCTCGATCGAGGTGTTTCACGGTTTGGAGGAATGTAGAGTGGGGAGATGACGTCGCCGTATGTGGTCGGGGTGCAGGAGAATCTATTCGCGGTGGCGCTCCGCTTCTTCCGCCCGGCGGGTGCGTCTCTCTCGTCCGCGCCCCTACCGCTTGGCGAAGTCGTCGCCTTCCTCACGCGGGGCCTCGAGGCGGAGCTGCGGCCGCTCGTCGTCGAGCCCTACACTCCGGCGCCTTCGGCGGCGGGCAGGTTGAGGGACGATGCGGCGCGTATCGAACGCGAGGGATTTGCCATCGCGACGTCCGCGGTCGATGGCGCCATCGTCTTCGGGCGTCGGTGTGGCGAAGCCGTGACGGAACTCGGACTCGTGTGCCGGTCGGCCGACGTTCGTCCCATCCCGTTCGAGGAAGCGCAGCGTGAGCAAATCGTGGAGAACCTTCGCGCGCTCGGGCGTCGCTTCGAGCTCGAGATCTGGCCCGATCTCCTGGACTGGACCGAGGACGAGGAAGACCGCCCAGTACCCGTGCGGCTCGCGGACAGGGCGGACCTCCACGAGATCCTCTTCGACGAGTGAGGCCCTTCTTGTCGAAGATCGTCGCCACGTACTTCATGCGGTGGCCACAAGGGCACGCGAGGATGTCCACGCCGAGCCCGTGCTTCATGAGCTCGCAGAAGGTCGTGTTGCGCGGGCGATGCCGCTCATCGTCGTCGGGCTGGGGCACCACGTGCGGCCGTCTCGCCGAGTGAGCCGCGAGCACCCCGCGGTAGAGCACCTGGTGGGTGCGCGGGCGCGGCACGAGCGAGGCGAGCCTCTCCAAGAAGGTGTCGGCGCTCATCGAGCTCCACCTCGTGCCGTCCTTCCAGGGGCTCTTGAGCTCCAGGGCCACTTGGTCGGCAGGCAACAGGCGCAGGCGTCGGTCGGCCAGCGGGGGGCGCAAGAGGTAGCGGCAGAGATTCTCGAGGCGCTCGCGATCTTCGGCGCGCACTACGGTGGTGGCCTCGAGGTCGAAGCCATTCACTCTCGCCTTCAGCTTCCACTCGGGCTCGCCGTCGTGGTCGGGGTCGGTGCCTTCTGGCGCATGCTTGCTGGTGTCGCGTCGCGCGGCGGAGCGAGCGAGCGCGAGGCACATCGCGCGCTCCTCGGGCACCTCGATGGCCCTGCGCTCGAGGAGCTTGTGCACGCGCTCGGCGATGGGGGCGCAGAGCGTCTCGAGCTCGTCGCGCGTGGGTGCTGCGATGGGCGTGCTGCGTTGGCTGTCGCGCCTCCCGGGCGCGACCCGGCCGAGCACGTCGTGGCAGCCGTCCGTGAAGAGCATGTGAAAGTGCACGTTCAGGGCGAGGTCGCTCCCGAACCTCTGCACGGCGGTGATGCTGCCGGTGCGCGGGTCGGTGATGCCGAGCTCGCGGCCCTTGTCGCGATACCAGCCCTCGATCACTCGCGCGGCTACGCCGTGCACGGCGAGCGTGAGCTCATGGTGGTAGGCGAGCGGCACGCGTAGCGCGAAGGGGAGCGAGAGAACCCATTGCCGCACGCGCACGCGAGGGAGCACCGCGCTCACCCAGTGGCGCGCCATCTCCGTCATCCTGCGGCCCATGCAGCGCGGGCA
>JBKDQC010000259.1:0-6330 GCA_046342295.1 Deltaproteobacteria bacterium
TCCGTACGCCGACGTCGCCCCCGATCTCCGCGCCTCGATGGAGCGCCTCTCGACGCTCTTTCACCTGGCGCACGGGATGCCCCTCGACTTCGTCGTCGTGCCCGCGCCGGCGCTCGTGCGGCGCGTGCCCCCCAAGGACGCGCTCGTGCGTCGCTCGATGGTCGTACGTGCCGAGGAGGAGCTCGACCGAGACAAGCTCGTGCGCACCCTCGCCGAGGGCGGCTACCTCCGCGTCCCGATGGTCGAGGATCCGGGCACCTTCTCGGTGCGCGGCTCGATCATCGACATCTACCCGCCCAACGCGCGCCATCCGGCGCGCATCGAGCTCGACGACTACCTCGTGCTGTCGATCAAGCACTTCGACCCCGAGGACCAGAAGACAATCGCGAGCTCGAGGGAGATCGCCCTCCACCCGGTGCGCGAGGCGCTCCTCGGTCTCTCGGAGATCGCGCTCGCCCGCACGAAAGTGCGCGACCTCTGCGACGAGCTCGAGATCCCCACGCGAGCTGCCAAGCAGCTCCTCGAGGACCTCGAGTCGGGGCGCATGGTCCTGGGCATCGAGGGGCTCTTGCCCGCGTTCTACGAAGGCCTCGCGACGCTGGCGGACTACCTGCCCGCGGGGCACCGCGTGGCGATCCTCGATCCCACTGCGGTCGGCAAGAGCATCGAGGAAGAGCTCGCGGGCGCCGAGGCCGACCATGCCGCCAAGACTGCGCAGAAGGGGCCGTGCTTTCCGGTGCGTGAGCTCTATGCCGACGCCGCCGAGATGGTGGGCCGCGTGCTCGAGGGGAAGGTCGCCCTCGTACACCGCCTCGCGGTCGCGGGCGCAGGAGGCGGCGACGAGAGCGCCTTCGCGGCCCTCGACTCGGTCGACCCCGAGCGCGTGCTCTCGCTCGGCGCCGAGGACCACACGCTGCTCGTCGCGACGCTCTCGGCGCAGCGTGCGGGCAAGGGCAAGGACGACGCCCTCGCGCCGCTCGCGGAGCGGCTGCGCGAGTGGCTCGAGGCCGGCTTCCGCGTGCTCATCGCTGCGCGCACGCGCACGCAGGCCGAGCGGCTCGGTACGCTGCTGCGCGGCTACGACCTGAGAGTCGCCGGAAAGCCCGCGCCGTTCTCGCCGTCGAGCCTCGAGACGCGGCCCCCGCGGGCCGTCGAGATCGTGATCGGCGCCGTCGCCACGGGCTTCGTGCTCGCGCAGGCCGCGCTCGCGCTCGTGACCGAGGAGGAGATCTTCGGCACGCGCGCGCACCGCAAGAAGGAGAAGAAGCGCAAGGCGGGCAAGGGCGCCGAGGCCTTCCTCGAGGACCTCCGCCAGCTCGTGGTCGGCGACTACGTCGTGCACTCCGAGCACGGCATCGGTCGCTACCTCGGGCTCGAGAAGAAGGCCCTGGGCCAGACGAAATTCGAGGAGATGCGCGGCCTTCAGAGCGTGTCGGTCGAGGTCCTGGTCGTCGAGTACGCGGGTGGCGACAGGCTCTTTCTGCCCGTCACGCGCCTGCACCAGATCCAGAAATATGCCGGGGGCGAGAGCGCGCAGCCCAAGCTCGATCGCCTCGGCGGGCAGACGTTCAGCAAGACCAAGGCGAAGGTCAAGAAGTACGTCCAGGAGATGGCCGACGAGCTCCTGCGCCTCTACGCGCAGCGCGCGGCGACCAAGCGCCCGCCGCTCGCGAGCGCCGATCGGATGTACTCCGAGTTCGAGGCCACCTTCCCCTTCGAGGAGACGGTCGATCAGCAGCGGGCGATCGAGGAGGTCTTGAACGACCTCGAAGGTGAGCACCCGATGGATCGCATCGTGTGCGGTGACGTCGGCTTCGGGAAAACCGAAGTCGCGATGCGCGCGGCGTTCCGCGTGGCGCTCGCGGGGCGTCAGGTCGCCGTGCTCTGCCCGACGACCGTGCTCGCGCAGCAGCACTTCCAGAGCTTCCTCGGCCGCATGCAGAGCTATCCCGTGCGCATCGAGACGCTCTCGCGCTTCACCGACAAGAAGAAGGAGCCCGACATCCTCGCGGGCCTCAAGGAGGGCAAGGTCGACATCGTCGTCGGCACCCACCGGCTGCTCTCGAAGGACATCCACTTCAAGGATCTGGGCCTCCTCTGCGTCGACGAGGAGCAGCGCTTCGGCGTCACGCACAAGGAGCGCATCAAGAAGCTCAAGGGCGAGGTCGACGTGCTCACCCTCACGGCGACGCCCATCCCGCGCACGCTCCAGCTCGCAGTGGGCGGGCTGCGCGATCTGTCGCTCATCACCACGGCGCCCGCCGACCGCCGCGCGGTGCGCACCTTCGTGACGCGCTGGGACGATCACCTCATCCGCGAGGCGATCCAGCGCGAGCTCTCGCGCGGGGGTCAGGTCTTCTTCGTCTACAACCGCATCGAGGGTCTCTACGAGCGCGCGGCCAAGCTCCAGGCGCTCGTGCCCGACGCGCGCTTCGCGGTGGTGCACGGTCAGATGGGCGAGGCCGCGCTCGAGCAGTCGATGACCGACTTCGTCGCGGGCCGCCACGACGTGCTCTGCGCGACGGCGATCATCGAGAGCGGCCTCGACATCCCGCGTGCGAACACGATCCTCATCGACCGTGCGGACACCTTCGGCCTCGCGCAGCTCTACCAGCTCCGCGGCCGCGTCGGCCGCTCTCGCGAGCGCGCGTACTGCTACCTCGTGACGCCACCGCCCTCGACGCTCACCGACGAAGCGCGCGCGCGCATCGAGGCCCTCGAGCGCTTTAGCGAGCTCGGCGCGGGCTTCCAGGTGGCCTCGCTCGACATGGAGCTGCGCGGCGCGGGCGACGTGCTCGGCGCCCAGCAGAGCGGCAACGTCGCGCTCGTGGGCTTCGACATGTTCATGCACATGCTCGAGGAGGCGGTGGCGGAGCTGCGCGGCCAGCCGATCGTGCACGAGGTGGACACCGAGATCTCGCTCGAGGCCCCGCTCTACATCCCGGAGGACTACGTCGAGGACGTGGGCCTTCGCCTCTCGTTCTACAAGCGCTTCGCCCAGGCCGAGAGCGAGGACGACGTGCAGGACCTCGCGCGCGAGCTCGAAGATCGCTTCGGCGCGCCGCCGCCCGCGGCCATGGTCTACGTGCGCGCGATGCGCCTGCGCCCCGCGCTTCGCCTGCTCCGCGTGCTCGGCTGCGAGGCGACGCGCGAGCGCGTCACCCTGCACCTGCGCGAGGACACGCTGCTCGACCCCGCCAAGGTTCTGCAGAAGGTCGCGATGCCCAAGAGCCCCTGGAAGCTCACCCCCGACATGAAGCTCACGCGGCGGTTTGCGCCCGAGCTCGCCGGCGAGAGCCTCGACCGTGTCGAGCAGGTGCTGAAGGATGTGCAAGAGCTGCGGCGCGCGGGGTGAGGGCGGCGCGCGGGGTGAAGGCGGCGAGCGGGCCGCCGCGACACCGCTCAGGCAGCCTCGAGCTGTCGCTCCACCAGGCGCTTGTAGAGGCCTTCCTGCGCCATGAGCTCTTCGTGCGTGCCCGACTGCGCGATCACACCGCCGTCGATCACGAGCACACGGTCGGCGTCGCGCACCGTGGAGAGACGGTGCGCGATGATGAGCGTCGTGCGTCCGTGCATGAGGCGATCGAGCGCCTCCTTCACGAGGTGCTCGCTCTCGGCGTCGAGGGCGCTCGTGGCCTCGTCGAGCACGAGGATGCGCGGGTCCTTCAGCACCGCGCGTGCGATCGCGACGCGCTGCTTCTGCCCCCCCGAGAGCTGCACGCCGCGCTCGCCCACCGAGGTCGCGAAGCCCTCGGGAAATCTCTCGATGAACGAGCGCGCGTTGGCGACCTCGCAGGCCTTCTCCACCTCTTCGCGGCTCGCCGTGCGGCGGCCGTAGCGCACGTTCTCCTCGATGCTCGTCGAGAAGAGGATGGGCTCTTGCGACACGATGCCGATCTGTCGCCGCAGCCACTCGGGGTCGAGGTCGCGGAGGTCGGCGCCGTCGAGACGTACCACGCCGCGCGTCGGGTCGTAGAGGCGCGAGAGCAGGGCCGCGAGGGTGGACTTGCCCGCGCCGGAGGGACCGACCACCGCGACGATCTCGCCGGGCGCGATGTCGAGCGAGAGGCCATCGAGCACCGGCGCATCGGGGCGCGTCGGGTAGGCGAAGCTCACGCCGTCGAACGAGAGGTGACCCTCGACGCGCGCCGGTCGCGCGCCCCCCTCTTGCATCGCCGGCCTGCGGTCGAGCAGCTCGAAGATTCGCTCCGCTGCGCCGACGGACTTGCTGAAGTCGGTCCACAGATCCGTGATCGCTCCGAGCGAGACCGCCACGAGGATCGTGTACACGAGGAAGGCCGTGAGCTCGCCGACCGTCATGAGGCCGTCGATCACCAGGTGGCCGCCGTACCAGAGCACGAGCGCCGCAGCCGCGAAGCCGAGGAAGGACGCGAAGGACATGAAGACCGCGCCGAGCTGGATGCGCCGCCTCGCGAGGGCGAAGCTGTGGTCGACCGCGCGCCCGTAGCGCGCGACCTCCTGCGCCTCGGCACCGAAGGCACGCACGGTACGCATGCCCGCGATCGACTCCTCGGCCACGTCGCTCGAGGACGCGAGCGCGTCCTGCACTTCGCGCGAGAGCGCGCGCAGCCGCTTGCCATACGTCACCGCCCCGAAGGCGATCGGAGGCACCACCGCGAGCATCACCAGCGTGAGGCGAGGCGACGTGTAGAGGAGGAGACCCACGCCGCCGATCGCCGTCGCGATGTTCCGGAGGGCCATCGAGATGTTCACGCTCACGCCGTTCTGGAGCACCGCGGTGTCCGACGAGAGGCGCGAGGTGAGCTCGCCGGTCTTGCGCTCGTCGAAGAACGCGATCTCCTGCGAGAGGATCGAGGCGTAGAGGTCGCGCCGCAGACGCGCGACCACGCGCTCGCCGGCCGTCGTGAAGAGCAGGTAGCGAAGCGAGGTGGTGACGGCCTGGATCGCGAGCACGACGACCATGAAGATCGCCGCGCGGTCGATGCTCGCGCCGCTCGGGTCGCCGAGCGCGCCGTCGAGGAGGAACTGGATCCCTCTCGGATACACGAGGCCCGCGGCGCTCGAGACCGCGAGGAAGACCGTCCCGAGCGCGAGCTGTCGCCACTCCGGCCGCGCCAGCTGGAGGATGCGCTTCACCGACGCGCGCTCGCGCTTCACGACCTGGGTTTCGTTGCTCACGGCGCCGAGTATTGCCTCGCGCGCGCCAGCTGGGGAGAGGCGGTCACACTACTTCGCAGCGCTGCACGTCGCGGCGGGGCGGGCGTTCACGCGACGAGCGCGGGTGCGCGCGCGTCGAGGCCCGACACGCGCCGGAAGGCCCAATCGGTGAGCCAGGTCGGGAGCGCACGCAGGAGCCACGGTCCGAGCGCGTTGTAGAACGGCGCCACGTAGCGGGCCCGGGGCCAGCGCGAGGTCGCCGCATGCTCGATCGCGCGCGCGACGCTCTCGGGACCGACCGCGAACCGCGCGACGGCCTCGTCGGCGCTCGCGCCGACCCGGAGCGCGTTGGCGTAGGGGGATTCGTCCCGGACGTTCTTGCGTAGGAGGCTCATCGTGGTCGCGGTGAACTCGGTCTTGATGTAGCCGGGCTCGATCACCGACACGCGGATGCCGAACTGCCGGAGCTCCATGCGCAGCGCGGTGCTGAGGGCCTCGAGCGCGAACTTCGTCGCGTGGTAGACGCCGCCGAGCGGAAAGACCATCCGGCCACCGACGCTCGAGACGTTGATCACGCGCCCCGCGCCGCGGGCGCGCATCGCGGGCACGAACGCGCGCGTCACCGCGAGGAGGCCGAACACGTTCGTCTCGAACTGTGCGCGCACGTCGGCGTCCGAGAGCTCCTCGACGGGGCCGAAGAGGCCGTAGCCCGCGTTGTTGACGAGGACGTCGAGCCCGCGGCCGTCGGTCAGACGGTCGACGGCGTCCTTGGCCGCCGCGATCGAGGACTCGCTCGTGACGTCGAGCGCGAGCGCGTCGAGGCCCGCCGCGCGCAGCTCCGACAGCGCCTTCTCGTTGCGACCCGTCGCGATGACGCGGTGTCCGGCGCCGTGGAGGTGAAGGGCGGTTGCCTTGCCGATGCCTGCGGTCGCGCCGGTGACGAGGATGGTCTTCTTCGAGGTCATGGGTCTCCTTGGGGATGGGCTGTGGGAAGGTTGGGGATGGCCGGGGATGGCTCGGGACGAGGCGGGGGATGAACGGGGGATGAAGCGGGCAGCGGCGACGTTGCGTATGAACATTCATTCCGTCCTGGCGTGCAGGGCGTCGTCGGCCAGACGCCGCAGCGCTCTGCCTACCGACGGATGGCCTCCCAGAGGCATTGCTCGAGCTGCGCGAGCGTCGGGTCTTCGA
>JBKDQC010000260.1:0-3598 GCA_046342295.1 Deltaproteobacteria bacterium
TCGCGGCCGCCGAATCCGAAACCGGGGGCGACCTCGCGAAGGCCGCGCAGCGACTTCGTGTCTCACTGCGCGCGCTCAAGCTTCGAAAGCGAGAGCTCGAAGGCTGAGGGGCGGCCCGACCTGTCGGTCATGTCCAGTCCCGCGTCCTCGGCCACGGAGCACGGGCGCCGTCGTTTGCCGCACCCAGACGCGCCCCGTAAGGTCGGGCCGATGCGCTCCTCCGCGACCGGTTCACGCACGATCCTCGAGACCAACGAGGCGTTCTACGGCGAGCTCCGCCCCGGGGTGCAGGACTACTGGCGCAAGATGGCCGCGCCCCGCTTCCGCGTCTCGACGGTGCTTCATGAGCTCGAGAAGGAGCGCCCGCGGACGGTCGTGGACCTCGGATGCGGCAACGGCGCGCTGTGTGAGGAGATCCATGCCCGCCTGCCGGAGGCCGAGGTCGCGGGCGTCGATCTCTCGGCGGCGCAGATCGAGGTGAACGCGAGGCGCCTGCCGTGGGGCACGTGGCTCGTCTCGGACCTCGGCACCCCGACCCCTCCGGGGCTCGGCCGGACCTTCGATGCCGTCGTCACCTCGGAGGTCATCGAGCACGTGGCCGACCCAGCCGCGTTCCTACGCAACGCGCGCGCACTTGCCTGCCGAGGCGGCATGCTCGTGCTCTCGACCCAGAGCGGCAAGGTGCAGGAGACCGAGAAGCGCGTGGGCCATCTCCAGCACTTCTCCGTCGAGCAGATGACTCGGCTCCTCTCGGAGGCGGGCTGGCGCCCCGAGCGCGTGTGGAACGCGGGCTATCCCTTCCACGATCTCTCGAAGTGGTACGCGAACCGCGATCCCGATGCGTCCATGGCGAGCTTCGCGGACAAGCCCTACGGGCCCAAGGAGAACGCCATCTGTGCGGCCCTTCGACTCGCGTTCCGCTTCAATTCGTCGCGTCGAGGCGCGCAGCTCTTCGCGGTTGCGCGCGCTCTCTCGTGAGGAGCGGAGGCCCATGAGCACGCGCGCGCGCATCGCCATCCTCGGCGCTGGGCCCGGCGGCACCGCGTTCGCGCTCTCGCTGCTCACGCGCGGCGTCGATCCGAGCGACATGGTCGTGATCGACAAGGCTCGGTTCCCGCGCAAGAAGCTGTGCGGCGGCGGGGTGACCTTCCGTGGCACCGAGTTGCTCGAGAGCCTCGTCGGGCGGCCGCGCGGCGCGGGCGAGACCAAGGGCCTCGTCTTCGTCTCGAGCGTCGGGCGGTTCGCCGTGCGGGAGAGAGGCCCGCAGTGGAACTACGACCGAGCCGAGCTCGACCACCAGCTCCTCGAGGCGGTGCGGGCGCGCGGCGTCGTGATCCGCGAGGGCGAGACGGTCACCGCGATCGAGCCCGCGCACGACGCGCTCGCGGTGACCTCCCGAAGCGGGGGGGGCGGCGAGCGCACCGAGCGCTTCTCCTGGGTCGTAGGGGCGGACGGCGCCAACGGGCTCTCGCGCCGCGCGAGCCGCCTGCGCGGCGGCATCGTCGGTCGCCTCGTCGAGGGGGTCTTCGAGAACGTGGCTGCGCGGGAGAAGCCCGACACGCTCTACTTCGACTTCGATCCGATCTGCGACGGCATCCCTGGCTACGCCTGGATCTTTCCGTATTTCGTGGGCGGGTCGCTCGTCGGCTGGAAGATCGGCGTGATGGACGGCCGTGGCGTCGTCCCGGGCGAGCGGCTGCGCAGCTGGACGCAGCGCTACGCCGAGGAGCGCGGCTATCGCCTCGCCGAGGACAAGATCTCGGGCTTTCCGGAGCGCTACTGGGATTGGCGGACCCAGGGACATCGGCCTGGGCTCGTGCTCGTCGGCGAGGCGTTCGGCATCGACGCACTCCTCGGCGAGGGCATCGCCCCGGCGATGTACTCCGCCGTGTACGCCGCCGGACGGGTGAAGCAAGCCCTCGACGCCGGCTCGCGCACGATCGCCGGCTACGAGCGAGGCTTCCTCGCGTCGGCCGAAGGTAGCAACCTCTGGTTTCAGGCGCGTCTGGCGAACCGCATCTATGGAAAGCGCCCCGAGCGGTGGCTGCGCGTGCTCTTCGAGATGGACCACCTCCGGGGTCTCGCGGGCGCCGGCAACGACGCCTACGGTCGCCTCCTGGGCCACATGCCCTCGCTCGTCGCGCACTACGTGGGGCAGGTGCTGCGCAGAGGGCTGCCGTCGGCCGCGCCCGTGAGGCGGCTGCCGCCGGTCTGAACGCTTCCCGCGGAGCCTCGGAGCGGCGCAAGCGTCGCTCGATCTCTGCTACACATGGCCCCGGCCGTACGGAGGATCTCATGGTGCGCACGACGACCTGGTGGTGGACGGTGATGGCTCAGGAGCTCGCGCTGATGTGCATCGGCGCGAGCTGCAGCGGCGGCTCGGAGAACAACGAGAGCAGCGGAGGTGGCTCGGGCAGCGAGGGCCGCACCGGAGCGTCCGAACAGCAGCCGGCGCGCGCGCGGATCGACCGCATCGACGCGGTCGACATCTCCGAGCTGACCGCGGCCGAGCGCCGCATCTTCGTCGACGTGGTCAACGACCAACTCTCGCCATGTGGCGAGCCGGTCAGCGTCGCGCGCTGCGCGCAGGAGACCCACTCGTGCCGAACGTGCGTTCCGGCGGCGAGGTACGTGGTGCGGTTGATCTCGGAGGGCTTCGAGCGCTCTGAGATCGAGGAGATGTACGCTGCGCGCTTCGGGCGTGACACGCGGATCGACGTCGACATCGAGGCCCACCCCGTGCGCGGCGCGCCGATGGGGCAGATCACCATCGCGCTGTTCAGTGATTTCGAGTGCCCGTACTGCGGCCGCGCGCATCCGATCCTCCAGGAGGCCTTGCGCGAGTTCGACGGACAGCTCCGGATCGTCTTCTTCCAGTACCCATTGCCGGGGCATGCCCACGCGATGCCGGCCGCTCGCGCGGCGGTGGCTGCGGGCAACCAGGGCAAGTTCTGGGAGATGCACGACATCCTCTTCGACCACCAGCAGGCCCTCGAGGAGGAGGACATCGACGGCTACGCGCGCCAGATCGGGCTCGACATGGAGCGTTTCCACGCGGATCTCCGCTCGCCCGAAACGCAGCGACGCATCGAGGCCGACCGCGAGGTCGGTCACGACGTCGGCGTCGAGGGCACGCCCACGCTCGTCATCAACGGGCGCCGCTTCACGGAAGCGCCGACGTCGCTCGCTGCGTACCTGAGGGAGGAGCTCGAGCAGTGAGCGGCGCGTGACCGATGGCTTGCCGTGCGTCGCGCGCGCTCGGCTCACGCGAGAGGCGCGGGCTCTCCGAGGGTCCGTAGGTGCACCGGGAGCCGCACGGCCGCGGCGGGCGCGAGCACCTCGACGAGCTCCGTGCCGTCGTCGACCGCGAGGATGCGCTCGCTCCGCTCGTAGAGGTTGAGCTGATCGCCCAGCTCTTCGTCCCAGCCCATGGTGACGTCGAGCCAGACCAGCTCGAGCGTGCGCCGCGGCGCGGGCAGCGGAGGAGGCAGGCCCCGCAGCGCACGCTCGATGTCGCGGCACGCCGAGCCCGGCAGGTGCGTGAACTCGAGGCCCAGGACGTCGCCTGCCTGGCCCCGCAACCTCCTTGCCACGCGCG
>JBKDQC010000261.1:0-6763 GCA_046342295.1 Deltaproteobacteria bacterium
TACTCCATCCTGCCCGAGCACCAGCTCTCGGCCGAGCAGCAGAAGGCGTTCCACGCGCTCCCGCAGCACGACCTCGAGAAGCTCTACGCCCCCGAGAGCGAGGGCGGCAGCAGCGCGCCGCTCGGCAGCTACGACCAGAAGAACGACGGCACCGTCGACCCGAAGGTGGCGCAGGCCATCGCGACGCAGCTCAAGGCGCTTCCGCGCGAGGCGGTCGATCGCTTCCTCCAGAAGTTCGGCGTGCAGCGCATCAAGGACCTGCCGGCCGCGCAGGTCGAGAAGGCGCGCGCGTTCGTCGAGCAGCTGCAGACCGAGCTGGCCGCGCCCGCCGCGACCGAGACCGAGGTCGATCCGTTCGCCTGAGCGCCCGGCGCGAGGAGCCACCCATGAATGACTACCTCTCCGAGGTCTTCGGGGACGGCGGGCTCTTCGCCTCGCGGTTCCCCGGCTACGAAATGCGCGAGGGCCAGGTGGCGCTCGCCCGCATGGTCGACGAGGCCATGTGCGGCGGGCGCCACGCCCTCGGCGAAGGGCCCTGCGGCACCGGCAAGAGCGTCGGGTACGCGGTGCCCGCCGTCTGGCACGCGCACCACGAGAAGAAGCGCGTCGTCATCGCGACGGCGAACATCGCGCTCCAGGAGCAGCTCGTCCGCAAGGACCTGCCGATGCTCGCGAGCGTGCTGCCGTGGCCGTTCACGTTCGCGCTGCTCAAGGGGCGCAACAACTACGTCTGCCTCGATCGCCTCGCCGAGTCCGAGGCCCGCGGCGAGTTGCGCGGGCTCTTCGACGACGGGCAGCAGCGCCAGCTCGACGACGTGCTCGCGTGGGCCGAGGCGACGAAGACCGGTGACGTCTCCGAGCTGCCGTTCATCCCGGCGCCGCAGGTCTGGTCCCGCTTCGCCGTGGGCTCCGACGAGTGCAAGGGCGACGGCTGCCCGTTCCGCGAGGAGTGCTTCTCGGAGCGGGCGAAGGCCGTCGCTCAGGGCGCGGACATCATCGTCACGAACTACCACCTGCTGTTCGCTCATCTCGCGGTGCGCAGGGAGACCGGTCAGGACCTCGTGCTCCCCGCGCACGACCTGCTCATCCTCGACGAGGCGCACGAGGCCGCGGACATCGCCCGCGAGTTCTGCGGCTTCACCGTCTCCGAGCACACGTTCGCTCGGCTCGCGACGGCGGCCGCCGACTTCGGCCACAAGCAGCTCGCCGGGGAGCTGCGCCAGGAAGCGGGGCGGCTCTTCGAGCGGCTCGCCGACTTCGCGCGGTCGCCCCGGTACAAGAAGCGGCTCAAGGCCCCGGGCTTCGCCTCCGACGCGGGCGTCCAGCGCGCGCTGCGCTCGCTCGTGGCGCAAGCCACCGCGCGAGCCGAGGATGAGGCGCGGGACCAGAAGGAGCGCGCGACGGCGCGCAACGTGGCGCGCAACGCGGCGGTCGCCGGGGCGCGGCTCGACGAGGGGCTGCAGCAGACGGACGCCGACAAGGTCTACTGGCTCGACGTCGATCCGAAGGGCCGCGCGAAGCTGCGCGCCAAGCCCATCGACGTGAGCGACCTGCTCCGCGCCGAGCTGTTCGGGCGCTGCCCCTCGGTGTCGCTGGTGTCGGCGACGCTCACCACCTCGGGCAACTTCGACTTCGTCCGCCGCGAGGCGGGCGTGCCCGAGGGGGCGCTCGAGGTCATCGCCGAGACGCCGTTCGACTTCGAGTCGCAGGCGCTGCTCGTCGTGCCCGAGCGGATGCCGGACCCGCGCGACCCCGACTTCATCGACGCCGCGTCCGGCGTCTTCAAGCAGGTGCTCGAGGCCTGCGACGGCCGCACCCTCGGGCTCTTCACGTCGTACCGGAACCTGAACGCCGTCTACGACCGCGTCGTGGGCGGCAAGCACCGCGTCCTGCGCCAGGGTGACCTGCCGCGCGCGGAGCTGACCCGGCTCTTCAAGGAGGACGTCGACTCGGTGCTCCTCGGCACCGAGAGCTTCTGGACCGGCATCGACGTCCCCGGCGAGGCGCTCACCGGGCTCGTCATCGACAAGCTGCCGTTCCCGCATCCGGACGATCCGGTCATCGATGCCATCTGCGAGCGCGACCCGCGGGCGTTCGACAACTACCTGGTGCCGCTCGCGATCATCGCGCTGCGCCAGGGCGTGGGTCGCCTCATCCGCTGCAAGACCGACGTCGGCGTCGTCGTGATTCTCGACAAGCGCCTCGCCGAGAAGGGCTACGGCAGGAAGTTCCTGAAGAGCCTGCCACCGATGCTCTCCACCCGGCGCGTGGAGAACATCGCCCGCTTCCTCGAGGAGGCCGCCTATGCGCGCGCGAGTTGATTCGGCGCTCACCCTCGACGCCCGCGAGGTGCCGCCGAAGGTGGTCGAGCGTCTGTGCCGCACGCTCTCGTTCCCGAACCCGGCGTACCTGGATCGCCTGCGGCTCGGGCTCCACCCGGGTGCTGAACTCGAGACGGTGTGCTTCGTCGAGCAGCAGGGCAGCGCGCTGCGCCTCCCTCGCGGGGCCATCCAGCTCCTGCGTCGGGCGGCAGCGCAGGACGGCATCATCGTCGGCTGCGACGACGCGCGCGTGCTGCCCGAGGTGCGCCTCGACGTGACGCGCGAGCTGCCTCTGCGCGACTACCAGCAGGCGGCCGTCGACAAGCTCGCGAAGGTCACGCAGGGCACCGTCGTCATCCCTTGCGGCGGCGGGAAGACCCGCGTGGGCATGGGGGCCATCGCGCGGCTGCGCACGCCGACGCTCGTCCTCGTGCACACCCTCGACCTCGCGGAGCAGTGGCTCGGCGAGCTGCGCGACAAGCTCGGCGTCGAGGCGGGCCTCATCGGCGACGGCGAGGAGTGCCCGGCGCCCGTCACGGTGGCCGTCATCCAGGCGCTCGTGCGCTGGGAGCCGGCGAAGCTCGACGCGTTCCTCCGCGGGTTCGGCCTGCTCATCCTCGACGAGGCCCATCACGTCGCGGCCAGCACCTTCCACTCCGTGGTCGACCGCTGCCCGGCGCGCTACCGCCTCGGGCTCACCGCGACCCCCGAGCGCGAGGACGGACTCACCGCGCTGCTCGACCTCTTCCTCGGGGCGCCGCTCGTCGTCGTCACGCACGAGGAGCTGGTCGCGGCGGGCGTGTTGACCGTGCCGGAGATCCGCAGCGTCGAGACCGACTTCACGTACCCGTACACCGGCGCCGAGGACTACGCGCCGATGCTCGCCGCCGTCGCGTCCGACGGCGCGCGCAACCGGCTCATCGTCGACGCCGTCACCCGCGAGGCTCGGGCCGGCCACGTCTGCCTCGTGCTCTCGGGGCGCATCGACCACTGCGAGCGGCTCGCCGAGGGCATCGCCGCAGGGGGCGTGTCGGCGGCGGTGCTCACCGGCGAGGTGAAGCGCGAGCGCCGCAAGGTGCTCCTCGACGAGGCCCGCGCCGGCAAGCTGTCCGTCCTCGTCGCCACGAGCCTCGCGGACGAGGGGCTCGACCTGCCGCGCCTGTCGCGCGTGTTCCTGGCGTACCCGGGCCGGGCACGCGGGCGCACCGTGCAGCGCCTCGGGCGCCTGATGCGGCCACACGCCGACAAGCAGGACGCGGCGCTGTTCGACTTCGTCGATCGCAAGGTGCCCATCCTGCGTCGCCACCACCTCGAGCGCCGGAAGCTCTACGCCGAGGTGCTCGGGGTTCCGGCCTCGAAGCTCGGCACGCGCAAGGCGGCCGGGGGCGCGCACGCATGAGCGGCCCGGCTCCGAACCCTGAGGTCATTCGCTCCACCTGGCGCTGGCTCGCTCACGGCGCGCACGGCGTCTCCGAGGTCCGCGTCATCCGCCCCGCGGGCGGCATCGTCGGCATCGGCTTCTTCGACGACGAGGAGGCCTTCGTCCGCGAGTGCGTTCGCACCAACGCGGCGGGCAATGTCTACGTCGGCATCCAGCCTCGCCCGAGGCGTCTCTTCGAGCTGGCGCCCAACATCGTCCGGCCGCTCAAGAGCGGCGCCGGCCGCAAGGACGTTGAGGTCGTCACCGCCACGGTCATCGACCTCGACCCCGTGCGCCCGAAGGACACCGCCAGCACCGACGCCGAACTCGGGCTGGCGATGGCAGCTGCTGAAGCCGCGTCGGCATGGTGCGAAGGCGAGGGTCTCGTGCGGCCGCGGCTGATGATGAGCGGCAACGGCGCGCAGCTCTGGTTCGCGCTGCCGCCGACGCCCCTCGAGGGCGAGCGCCGCGAGCGCCTGCAGGCCGGGCTCAAGACCTTCGAGGCGGCGGTGCGCGAGCGCGTCCAGAGCGAGGCCGTCCACGTCGACTCCATCCACGACGTCGCCCGCATCATCAAGGTCATCGGCACCGTGAGCCACAAGGGCGACGGCCAGGGCGACCGACCGCACCGGATCAGCGCCGTTCTCTCGGGCTTCGATCGCCTCGAGGACGCGCGCCTGCTCGAGCTGCTCGACACGGCCCCCCAGCCGGAGCTGCCCGCGAAGGCAGCGCCGCGCGTGTCGCTGCCGGTGCTCGGCGAGGCACCCGCGCCGGGGACGGCGAAGGCGAACCGCACGCCGGAGGGCGAGTACGACTGGGAACACCCGGTCGAGATGTGCGGCCCGGTGCAGCGGCTCTGGGAGCAAGGCGGCGAGGACCGCAGCCTCGCCATCTTCAACATGGTGCGCTTCTTCGCGCACAAGGGGCTCGCACGCGACGAGCTCACGGACCTCGTGATCGAGTACGACCGCCGCGGACTCGGCAAGCTCAAGGGCCGCGACGGCCCGGCATACATCCGCAAGGCCCACGAGAAGGTGCTGGCGACAGCGCGTGAGGACGGCTCCATCGCGCCGCCGTGTCACTCGCTGCAGAAGCTCAACTACTGCCGCGTGAACCGCGAGCCCGGCGCGCGCTGCGACCTCTACGACTTCGTCTTCGACATCGAGAAGGCCATCGAGGCGGTGCCCGGCGATGTGCCCGCGCGCGAGCTGGAGTACCGGCTCAAGCCCATTCTCGACGCCATCGCGCACCGCGACCCTTCGGTGCAGAGCAAGTACCTGGGGCTCGTCGAGAAGCGCTTCGGCCTCAAGGCGAAGGACCTGCGCAAGGCTGTCGCGCGCGTAGCGACGGCGCAGTCGAAGGACGACGACGAGCGCGGCGAGGCCGAGAGCACCGACGACGCCATCGAGGGAGAGATCTACGAGGACACCTGCTTCTACTACTGCGTGACCGCGCGCGGAGAGTCGAAGGTCGTCTCGTCGTTCACCATCAACCCGACGATGCGCGTGGTCACCGAGGACGGCGAGCTGATCCTCGGCGAGGCGCATACCGACAAGGGCACGACGGTGCCCTCGCTGCGGCTGCCGCTGACGTCGTTCCACTCGAAGCGCGACCTGATTCGCCAGCTGCCCTCGGCCGACCTGCAATGGACGGGCAGCGACAACAACGTCCAGGGGCTGCTGCGCGTGCTCGCGCGCCGCCCGGTGCCACGTCGCCCCGGCTCGAACATGCTCGGCGACTACAACAAGGGCGAGCACCACGTCTGGCTCGGTCCGGACTGCGCCATCAGCAAGGACGGGTTCCTCTCGCCGTCGCCAGTCATCTACGTCCCGAGCGGCGCCTCGCTCGACAAGCGCGTCTCGTACACGCCGACCGACGACGACACGTTCCTCGAGATCGCGAGCACGGTGTTCCGGTACCTGCCGCAGGTGAACACGCCCGTGGTCATCCTGCCCATCCTCGGCTGGTTCTTCGCGACGCCGATGAAGGCGAGCTTCATGAAGGCGGTCGGCTCGTTCCCGACGCTCTTCGTCTGGGGCACGCAGGGCTCGGGCAAGTCGAGCCTGTGCATCGACATCATGTGGCCGCTGTTCGGCGTGCGCGACGCCGAGCCCTACAGCGCGACCGAGACGGAGTTCGCGCTCCTGAAGCTCCTCACCTCGACGCGCTCGGTGCCGGTCTTCATCGACGAGTACAAGCCCTACGACATGCAGCGGCAGCGGCTCAACACGCTGCACCGCTATCTGCGTCGCCTCTACCGCGGCGAGACTGAGGAGCGCGGGCGCCCCGACCTCAAGGTGAGCAGCTACCACCTCCAGGCGCCGGTCTGCGTCGCCGGCGAGACGCGCCCCACGGAGGCCGCGCTGCTCGAGCGCATCATCACATCGAACCCCGAGAAGACCACGCTCAAGGAGAAGAGCGGCTACCGCGACGCGCACCGCGAGCTGCGCGCGGTGGACCTCGTGCTCTTCGCGCCGAGGTACATCCAGTTCTGCCTCGGCCGCGACTTCGCCGCCGATCTCGAGGTCGCGCGCGGCGTCACTCAGGCGCTCCTCGGCGAGCGCAAGGTCCCGGTGCGCATCGTCGAGAACCTCACCGCCATGCTGCTCGGCGTGCATCTCTTCGAGGAGTTCGCGAAGGCCTGCGGCTGTGAGCTGCCCGAGGACCTCGGCGTGCCCGAGGCCGTCGACGCCATCCTCGAGGACGTGCTGGAGACCGACCACGGCGTGAAGAACGCACTCGATCACTTCCTCGAGATGCTGGGCGTGATGGCGGTGCAGGGGCACCTCAAGCACCGCATCCACTACGTGTTCGACAACGGGCGGCTCGCCCTGCACCTCGAGAGCGCCTACGACGCCTTCCGCGCGCACTGCAAGCGCATCGACTACGAGGGCGAGGTCGTCGACCTCAAGGCCCTGCGCCGCCTCATCATGGAGAACAAGAAGCAGGGCGGCTTCGTCGTCGAGGAGAGCGAGCGCGTCGTGTTCGACGGCCGCGACGGGCGCCGGCGTGCGGTGCTGGT
>JBKDQC010000262.1:0-1337 GCA_046342295.1 Deltaproteobacteria bacterium
CCCAGCATGGGCGCGACCTTGCGGGTGCAAGTCCCGCCGAGAGGAGACCATCCTGATCGAAGTGAACCGCAACTGCGGAAGGGCGACCGACCGTGGGGAGGAAGCGGGGAGCGGAACCGCGGGACAAGAACCCGATGCGAGGCGGCGCCGAGTGGGGCGAGCGGGCAAACGACCGCGAAGCTCCGATGGTCGAGGCCCAGGCGACGTAAATCGGGCGGTCGTGCGGGGAAGGGTCGCGTTCTTACCTGGGGAGACCTCGCCTCGGGCCTGAGGAGTCAGCAGAGGCCGCAGTAGCCGAGGGTGACCGGAGCGAAGGGCCGAACGGAGAGGAGAGCGAAACGAGCGTGCGTCTCGGAGGCAAAGGGCCGCAGATGTCGAGGCAACTCGAGCTCCCGCGATGGGGTAGGGACGAAATCCCGAGAGCAGAGCGGAGCGCGGAAGCGCCGACGGCGACGCACGGAAACGAGCGCTCGGGAGCGAGCGACCTGATGGAGCGCGTGTGCGAGCGCGCGAACCTTCAGGCCGCGTTGAAGCGAGTGAGGAAGAACAAGGGCAGCGCCGGCATCGACGGGATGACGGTGGATGAGCTGGCCGAGCACCTCAAGACGCACTGGCCCGCGCTGCGCGAGCGACTGCTCGCGGGCACGTACCAGCCGTCGCCGGTGCGAAGGCACGCGATCCCGAAGAGCGGCGGTGGGCTGCGCGAGCTTGGCATCCCGACCGTCGTCGATCGGTTCATCCAGCAAGCCATCCTGCAGGTGCTGGGGCCCCGATTCGATCCGACCTTCTCGAAGCACAGCTACGGCTTTCGGCCCGGACGCAGCGCCCACGACGCGGTCGTGCAAGCGCAGCGATACGTGAACGAGGGCCGCCGCTTCGTGGTGGACGTGGACTTGGAGAAGTTCTTCGACCGCGTGAACCACGATGTGCTGATGGGACGGCTCGCGAAGCGAATCGAGGACAAGCGAGTGCTCGGGCTGATTCGCCGTTGTCTCGAAGCCGGGGTGATGGCGAACGGGGTCGCGACGGAGCGTCACGAGGGCACGCCGCAAGGTGGACCGCTCTCGCCGCTGCTCGCGAACGTGCTCTTGGACGAGGTCGACAAGGAGCTGGAGAAACGCGGACACGCCTTCGTGCGCTACGCCGACGACTCGACGAATGGATCCGGCACCGGCTCAGGGCGCTGCAACTGCGACACTGGAAACGTGGACGCGTCACCTACCGTGAGCTGCGCGCCCGAGGCGTCTCGGAGCAAACGGCCGCATAGGTCGCCGCGAACACGCGCCGATGGTGGAAGAACTCCGCCATGGCCATCCACATCGCCTTCCCCATTCGCT
>JBKDQC010000263.1:0-14602 GCA_046342295.1 Deltaproteobacteria bacterium
GGGCGCGGCGCTCGGATGCGAGGCGACACGACGCTGGCCCGCGCCGAGCAGCGCGCAGCTGCCGAGATGGCTCCACCGGCCGACGAGACGCTGCTCCTCGGGGCGCTCGATGGGTTGCTGGCCGCCGGGGATGCGGCCGCGGCCCAGGAGCTGTCTTCGCGCCTCACGCCGAACGCACCCAACCCCGCGAGGCGCGCCGACACGCTCGTGGCCATCGCGCTCGAGCGGCACGACTTCGCGGCGGCAGACGCGAGCCTCGCGCTGCTCACGCCCGGGCCGCGCAGCGCCCTCGCGCGGGGACGAGTCCTCGAAGCACGCGGCAGCGTGCAGGCCGCGCTCGACCAGTACGCGGCCGCGGTCGCGGATCCGAACCTGGCGGTGGACGCAGCCCTGCGCCGCGCGCGCCTGCTGAGCCGGCTCGGTCGAGACGGTGAGGCGCGGGAGGCGCTCGTGGACGGCGCGCGCACGAGCCCGACCGACCCGACGCTGGCCGCGGCGCTCGCCCACGTGCTGCTCGCGACAGACGACCCGCGCGCTGCGCGAGCCGCGCTCGAGCCGGCGTTTCGGGTGCACGCGGACGACGCGCGCCTCGCGGCGATCTCGGCGCGGATTCTCGCGCGCGGGGGCGAGGTGGCTCGCGCGCTCACGGCGGCACGCTCCGCGGCCGAGCGCGCGGCCGACGACCCTGAGGTGCAGCTCGACCTCGTCGAGGTCGCGCACATCGCAGGGGATCGCGCGACCGAGGCGCAGGCGTGCGACAACGCGCTCCGGCTGGACCCACAGCGGCTCGGCTCGACGATGTGCACCGTCCGGCTGGCGATCGACTCGGCCGACTTCCTGCGCGCAACGCAGCTCCTCGAGCAGGCACGCACGGCGGGCGCGGCCGATCTGCCGCTCTCCCGTCTGCGAGCGGAGCTCGCCGTGGCCGAAGGGCATGGGGCGCTCGACGTCGAGACCGTGCGCGCGTTTCTCCGGGCGCACCCGAACGACGTGCCCTTGCTCGTCTCGCTCGCGCGACTGCTCCTTCAGGCGGAGGACAGCGCCGCGGGCGAAGCCGCGCAGCGCGTGCTCTCGCTCTCGCCTGAGCACCCGGAGGCGACCTACGTGCGGGCCTACGTCGCGTACGTCGACGGCAACTTCGCCACCGCCTCGGGCCTCCTCGACCGCACCCGCGAGGCGGCGCGGGACGCCTCACTGCGCGCGCGTGTCGCTGCGCTGCGCGGGATGCTGGCCTACGAAGATCGCCGCTACGGTGACCCCGAGGCGATGGCCAACGACGCGCTCGCCGCCGACCCCCGCTGTGCCACCGCCCACCTCCTACGCGCGGTGCTCGCCTCGAGAGACCAGACCGCGGAGCGCGCCGCGCTCGAAGCGGCTGCGCGAGGGACCGACGCACCGGCCGAGGCCATCGCCCGCCTGGCCACCTCCCTCGGCCCGAGCGCGCGCGGCTGCGAGCTGGCCGACCGCTACGTCCGCATGGCCCCGAGCGGCTACGATCGCCGCGACGTCGACCGCGTGCGGGACCGCTGCCGCTGACGGATAGCGCGCGACCTCCATCGCGGTGGAAATGGACAACCTCCGCCCCCCAGGAGCTCTCCGCGACGTCCGTTCACGACCTGCGCGGGTGCTGCATGCATCACTCCGCCAGCACTCTGGCGATCTCTGCCTCGATCCCATCCGAACCAGACCGACCGACATGCTCGATGCGAGCACCTGGACCGAGCACGATCTGGACTTCATTCGACGGCACTCCGAACGTCGATGAAAGGACACCTTCCGTATCGAAGAGGACCGGCGCATGCAGACCGTAGCGTTCTCGGACCTCCACACACGTCGTTCTGGTCGCCGGCTCGAACGAAGCATCCTCGCTGACCACCACCCAACCCTCGAACGTCCCGGGCGCCTCGGATCGAAATCGGTCGTAGATGCGGTTGGCATCGTTCACGGCGAAGTCGCGGCAAGGGGGACACCACAAGGCGAGCTGAAACATCCAGACCGCCTGGCGGTCACAGAGCTCGTGAAGCCGGTGCAGGTGGCCGTCGCAGTCCGTCAGCATCAGATCCGGCGCTACATCACCTGGTCGTTGCCCAAAGGGCTCCACGGGTGGACAGAGCGGGCCTGAGGAGGTGTCCCCCGACGTAGGCGCGTCGGCGAGGAACGCGGAACCATCGAGAGGGGGCGGGAAGGAGGGCGCGTCGAATCCTGGGGATGCGACCGCATCACGTGCCCCCCGTGACGCGTCCGGCGCCTCGAAGTCAGGCGCCGTTTCGCAGGCAGAGAGGAGCAGCATGATGGCGAGGGCTGGTGTTCGCATACGCGCACTACGTCGCTCCGCTGGAGTCGTTACGCATTCGCGCAGTGTCCTCTGCGCAGCCCATCCGGCCCGCCAAACGCGCGCTCTCACGCAGCGCCTGCGGGTTCGTGCGTGCCCTCACGTTCTCGTGACCCGCCCGCGTCGCGCTGGGCGAGCGCCTCCACGAGGCCGGTCTGCCGTGCGCTCGAGCGAGCCAGCGCGCCCGCGAGCAGCTCCGAGCGGCCCACGACGATCGCGCTCCGCCGCGCGCGCGTGATCGCGGTGTAGACGATCTCGCGGCTCGAGAGCGGCGTGTCGACCGGAGGAAGCACGAGGAGCACCTCGTCGTGCTCGCTTCCTTGCGCCTTGTGCACGGTGACCGCGTGCGAGCGCTCGATGAGGTGCGCGACAGCCGCCAGAGGGCGCGTTCGGAACGAGGGGCCCCGCCGAAACGAGACGTGCATCTCCCCGCGCGCATCGCGCCATGCCACGCCGGAGTCGCCGTTCCAGAGGTCTTCGTCGTAGTCGTTGTGGATCACCATCACGGGCTCGCCCGGGAGCACGCGGCGGGCGCGCGCGGGCTCGCCGCGCCACCGCGCGAAAGACGCGGAGACGTAGGCGTCGAGATCCTCGGCCGAGCGCCGCGTGACCGTCAGGATCCGGCCGCGTGCGAGCTGCTCGAGCGCCTCGCGCACCTCGGCCGGAGCGTGGGTCCCGCCTGCGTCGTGCGCGCCCGTGTCGCCTGTATCGAGCCGCTCGAGCCTGCCCAGCGACTCGACGAGAAGATGGCGCGCGATCCACGCGTCGAGCACGCGCGGGAGCTCGACAGCCTCCAGATGCCACGCGCCGCCGCGACCGACCGGGGCATCGGCCGCGGCCGCGTCGGCCCCGAGCGTGCGGAACGGGACACGACCGGTCTCGGGATCGAGGCACGCCCGGGCGACGCCGAGCACGTGCGCGCCGTCCGGGTCGGTCGGATCCATCCGGTGAGATCGCAAGAGCGAGTGGACCGCGACACCGCGAGGCCTGGCACGCACGAGGTCTCGAAGCACCGCGCCCGGGTCCACCGAGGGGAGCTGGTCGGGATCGCCGAGCAAGACGAGCGTGGCCTCGGGCGCCACGGCCGAGAGAAGGCGCGCGAAGAGCGCGGTGTCGACCATCGAGACCTCGTCGACGAGGACGAGGCGGTGCGCCAGCGGGTTGGCCCGGTTGGCACGAAAGCCTCCGCCGCCCGCGCGGTCGAGGCCCCGCCGGTATCCGAGCAGGCGGTGGATGGTGGTGGGGCTGGCGAGACAGCGCTGGACGGCGGCGTCGATCGGGTCGGCGCTCCGGGAGAGCGCGCTCCGGACGGCGTCTCCGAGCCGGTCGGCGGCCTTGCCAGTCGGAGCAGCGAGCGCCACGAGGCGTACCTCGTCCTCCACGCGGCCCAGGCCGGCCTCCTCGTGCGCTCGGTGCGCGAGCGCTCGCAGGAGAGACACGACGACCGAGGTCTTGCCGGTGCCAGGGCCTCCGGTCAGCACGACGGTGCGCTCGCTCAGCATCGCGACGACACCCTCCTCCTGTTCCTCGGTGAGCTGCATCGGTCCGCGCGGGCCCGGCAGCGGGCTCGAGCGCAGCGCGGAGACGAGCCCACGGGCACGCTCGCGGGCTCGAGCCTCGGGCACACGCCGCGCAAGATCGCCTGCGATCGCGCGCTCGGTCGCGGCCCAGTGACGAAGCGCGATGCAGCCAGCCTCGTGCACGAGAGGCGCGCGAGGGTCGCTCCATGGACCGACGAGCGGCGCGAGCAGGTCGACGAGCGGCGCGCGCGGAGCTCCTTCCCGACGCGACCCGCCGGAGAACGGCAGCTCGAGCTGCCCACCCGGCAGGGCCGTCGAGACTTCGGCCGCGCCGGACGTCGCGCGGGGCGCCTCGCCCGGCCACGAGAGCCGCGTCGAGCCGCGTCTGGCCGCCTCGAGCACCGCGAGCGCAAGACCGAAGGCCTCACACGCGCGCGGCGCGGGAGCCAGGCGCGCGAGCTCCCACGCGAGCGTGACGTCGTCTCGCTCGACGGCACCGCCCCCGAGATCCCGGCTGTCGAGCGCTTGCGCTGCGGCTTGCGCGAGCGCGTCCTCCCGCGCGTGCGGCGCCAAGCCCGGGACCTCGCCGCTCCGGGCGATCTGGGCGAGCACGCCGAGCACGCTCGGCGTGGGGGACCGTTCCTCGCGCGTCATGGGCTCTCCTCTCCGATCGGGGGAGGCAGCGGCTCGCGGCGCGCAGGCAGGGGCGCGTCGAGCAAGCTGTCGTCGCGCCGCGCTGCCTGCTCCCACGCCAGAACCTGCTCGAGGCCAGGGCGCAGCGCGAGCACGCCGGTGCTCCCCTCGGGGGCGAGGCCGCGGACGAACACGTAGAGCAGGCCGCCGAAACGCCCATGGACCTCCGCCAGGTCCGGATGGACGGCGTCGCGCGAGAGCACGCGGAGGGCCGCGAGCGTGTAGAGGGCGATCTGCACGCGATAGTCCTCCTCGACGTGCGCACGCATCGAGGCCTCGTCGTAGGACTCGAGCCGATCGGTCTTCCAGTCGAGGACGAAGACGCGCCCCTCGTGCTCGAAGAGGAGATCGATCACGCCGCGCACGAAGCCTCGCTCGACGACCAGCCCGCGCAGGTCGCGACCGATCGCCTCGAGCGAGGGATGCGCGAGCTCGGGCACCGGGAAGAGAAAAGGCATCTCGACCGCGCGCCGGCTCGGTGCGCCGACACCTCGCGGCAAGGAGAGCAGCTCCGTCTCGATCGGAGAGCTCAGCGCGCGCTCCGCCAGCTCGAGCGCGAGCGCGCGCTCCGCCTCGTCGCCCCCGTGGAGCGCGAGGCGCGCGCGCACGGCGGGGTGCGACGCGATGCCCGCGGCGTCGAGCACGGCGGGCGGCGACTCGAGCAAGTCCTCGAGCACACCGTGAACGAGGACGCCGAAGCCCGGTCCCCCCGGTCCCTCGCGCCCAGGGGCGTCGTCACGGCTCTCGCCGGCGAGCAGCGCGATCGAGGGCGCGAGCTCGACGCTGGTCACGACGCGCCCCTCGGCGTCGGCGCGGGCGCGAGAGAGAGACTTCATGCGCGTGTACGACGTGACCTCGAAGCCCGCGTGGCGCGTGATGAGGCGCGCGCGCTCCGCGGCGCCGAGGCGCTCGATCTCCGCACGGGCCCGCGCCTCGGGCAGCGCGACGGCGGCGGAGCGCGCGCGTATGCGTGGACCGACCTCGACGCTCCTCACCGCGAAGGGCGCCCCTGCGAGCTCACCGCTCTCCGCGAGCGCGCGCAGACGCTCGTTGAGCACACGGTAGGAGCCCTTGAGATGCGGAAGGTCGTAGGCGACGTCCGCGCGCTCGGGGAGCGGGCGTGGAGGGCGCCCGAAGTAGGGAAGGTAGAGCCGACGCTTGGCGCGCGTCAGCGCGACGTAGTGCAGGCGCTCGTCCTCTTGCTCCGCTTCGCGCCGGAGCGCCGCGCGAAGGGGCACCTCGGCCTCGCCCGACCGTACGGTGATGTCGTTCTCCGCGAGGCCGTCGTCGGCGAGCGCCCAGGCCACGCGATGCGCGCGGTCACGGCCGGGGACGCGCTCGTGAACGACCCGGGGAGCGAGCCGCCGCTTGGAGGGCTTGGCGAGCCCTCCGAAGACGAAGACCACCTCCGCCTCGAGCCCTTTGGACTTGTGCATCGTCAGGATCTGGACCGCCTCGCGCTCGCTCTCGAGCTTCTGCATGTCCGCGTCGCTCGCGCTGACCCGGTCCTCCTTGGCCCGCTCGATCCGCTCGGACAGCGCGACCGCGAGCTCGCTCACGTGGAAGCGTCGGCGCGTCGCGAGCTCGAGCAAGATCTCGAGGAGGTGCCCGTAGTTCACGAGCGCGCGCTCGCCTTGGTGCAGGTAGAGCTCGCGCCGCGAGAGCCCGGAGCCGTCTGGACCAGCACCGTCGAGCATCGCGGAGAAGAGCGCGGCGATGCGGCCTTCCTCGGCGAGCGCAGCCCACCGAGAGAGCCGGCGCGCGAGGGGGTGGCTCGAGTCGATCGCATGCGCCGAGGCGAGCTCGCCGAGCGGCACGCCGAAGAACGGCCCGAGCAGCGCGCGCGTCGCGAGGCTGCGATCGTGCCGGTCGGACACCGCGCGAAGGACGGTCAGGACGTCCTCCGCCTCCCGCGTGCGAAAGAGGCCATCCTGCTTGAAGAACGCATGCGGTACGCCGCGACGGCGCATGGCCTCGGCGACCGTGAGCCCCTCGGTCGCGCTGCGTGTGAGCACGAAGATCTCCGAAAACCGGACCGGCCGGGGCGGCGCGCCGTCGCCATCGCACAGGAGCAGGGCGCCCTGCGCGAGCGCCTCGATCTCCTTCGCGATGGCATCGGCGAGCGCGCGGCGCACGAGCGGCAGGCGCAGCTCGGGCGTGCCCACCACGTGCTGCACGACGATGGCAGGGGCGTCGACCGCGCTCGCGCCGTCACCCGCGGGCTCGAGCGCGCGGCGATCTGGCACGCCGGCCGAGAGCGCGTGTGCATATCCTGCGAGACCGTGGGTCTCAGGCTCGGCGCGCGGCGCGAAGATGCGGTCGAGACCGACGAGCATCGCGGCGCTCGAGCGAAAGCTGTCGCCGAGCACCGCGCGCCGCGCTCCTCTGCGCTCGAGCGTCCGGCACGCGTCCTCGAAGGTGTGCACGTCGGCCGAGCGGAAGCCGTAGATCGCCTGCTTGGCGTCGCCGATGACGACGAGCGTGCGCTGCGGCTCGTCGTCGGCGTCGTCATCGACGAAGAGACGGCGGAAGATCTCCCACTGCACGTCGTCGGTGTCCTGGAACTCGTCGACGAGCGCGTGCCGGTAGCGTTGTCGGATCGAGCGCCGCACCGAGGGATCTGCGACGATCGCGTCCCGAAGCGCGGTGAGCATGTCGTCGAAGTCGAGCGTGCCGCGCTCCCGCTTCTCTGCGAGCCAAAGCGCCCTCACGCGCGGCAGGATCGCGTGGAGGAGGTAGGGCACGGGGGAGCCGAGCGCGAGGTGGAGCGTCCGGACGACCTCACCGAGCGTCGTGTCAGGCTCGACCCCGAGGACGGCCGGGTGCTGGCCGAGGTGGCGCACGAGGAGCGCCACGTTCGTCTCGAGCCCGCGTGGGTCGGTCGAGCCCGAAGCCCACGCGAGCGCAGGCCCCCACGCCGAGACGTCGGCGAGATCGGACGACCCGGAGCCCACGCCAGCCTCGAGCCGCGCAGCGAGCCCAGCGCGGTGGGGCTCGAGCGAGGTCGCCAGATCGATCAGCGTGTCCCGGAGGCGCGCGCGCGCCGTGAGCGAAGAGACGCCCGCGAGAAGCTCGGCCCAGCGTGGACCGAGCAGCTCGGTCGCCGACGGCATACACAGGAGCGCGCGGGCGGCGCGTGCCGCCTCGAAGGCGGGGCGGATCTCGCCAGGCTCGCGCATCCACGTGTAGAGGAGGGCCTCCAGCCGCGCGACCGCACCGTCGCTCCCGAGGGCCAGGAGCGCGGCGCGGAAGGAGGCGTGCCCGGGCGCACCCTTGGCGAGAGCCTGCCGGACGGCTTGTCGCACGGCACGACCGAAGCTCTCGCGGCCCTCGGTGCGCTCGGCCGCGAAGGGCCGACCGCTCGCGAACGCATGCTCGGCGAGCGAACGCTGGCAGAAGCTGTGGATGGTCGAGATCGCCGCACGGTCGAAGCCGGCGACCGCGGCGCCGAGCCTCGCCGCGAGCGCGAGGCCCTCCGCGGAGGGCGATTCGCCGCGAGCGCGCGTGTCGGCGTGCTGTACCAGCAGCCGCCCGCGGGCCGCGACGAGGCGCGCGCGCACCCGCTGTCGCATCTCGCGCGTCGCCTTGTCCGTGAAGGTCACGACCAGGATCTCCTCGATCGGAGCCCCCGCCGCGACGAGCTCGAGCACCAGGTGCTCGAGCGTGTAGGTCTTCCCCGTGCCGGCCGATGCCTCGATGATCGCATGCGCGCCGAGCTCGAGCGCCTCGAGCGCGCGCGGGCGATCCCACGCACGTTCGTCGACGCCGGCACGCTCCGCGACCGCGGCACGCTCGTCGACGACCGCGCGCTCCGCGTGGAGTCCTCGGGCCTCCGCCTCTTCGCTCGTCATCGGAGAAGCCCCTCTGCGGCGTCGGCGCCCGCGCCCGAGCGCGCGGGCGGCCGCACCCCAGCGAGCACGGGGCCGTGCCGACGCGCGAGGATCGCCAGCAGCTCGCGCGGCTCGGGGGGCTCGCGCGTGACCACGTCGGCGGCCCGCAACGCGCCGTGGCGGCCGCTGCCCCCCTCGAGCTTCGTGCGCACGCGCTCGATGGACTTGCCGAGCTTCTCCGCGAGCTTGGGATCTCCCCGGCGCAGGGTCTCGGCCTCGAGGACGACCGCCTCGGCCGGGAGAAACCAGCTCGGCGCCTCGACCGCCCGGATCTCGTCGGTCAGGCCGCGAAGCCATCGCGAAGCCTGCGCCCGGGCCAGCCCCGGGAGCGCGGTCTCGTAGGCCACGGAGCCGGCGAGAAAGAGAGCGCGCCGCGCCAACCTCTCCTGCCCGCTCGCCGCGAGCACGGCGTGATCGAGGTACGCCTCGAACGCGGCCACGCCCCGCGCCGCGCGTGCCCTCTCGCCCTCGCCGGCAGCGGCGTCGCCGAGCACGAGGACGAGGTCTCCGGGCGGAGCGCTCGCGTCGGCGCGAAGAAGCGCGCGCGTGCGCCCCTCCACCACGACCGTCCGCGCGGCGGCGGCCTCGCGGTGGGCTGCCGTCGCGCCGGCGGGCGGACTGCACGCCTCGAGCGCGAGGGCGGCGCGGACCTCCACGTGCCGCTCCCCTGGCGAGGCGTCGGCCGCGACGCGACCGAGGCGGACGGCGCGGGCGAGCGCGGCCCCCGGTCGCGCCTCGCGCAGCGCGGTGAGCCACCGCGAAGCCCGCGCCAGCACGTCGGCCGCGACGTCGTGGCCGAGCGCGCCCACGGGCACGCGCCCGCGGCTGCGCGCTTCCTCGACCGCGTGTCGCACCGCATGGTCGAGCGCCCGCATCGGTGTCCCCCGCCCACCCAGCTCCGGCGCACCCAGCCCTCCCTCGAGCGCCGCCACGAACGCCCGCCGCGCGAGGCCCGCGAGCACCGCGCCCTCGGCGTCGAGCGGCTCCTCGACGTCCAGCAGCGCGTCATCGTCTTCGACGTCGCGCAGCCAGTGCCGCGCCCTCCCCTGCAGGGGACATCGAAGAAACGCGCGCAGCGTGTCGAGGCGTACGGAGCGCGCCGCGTCGAGCGCCGCGCGGCCGAGGGGCGGCCGCGCGAGCTCGACGCGCCGCGGATCGTCGGGCGCGAGGGATGCCCATGCCTCGCTGGCGATCTCGATCTCCCGGAAATGCGTCCGCTCGACGTCCCCCCGTGCGCGCGCCGCGCTCTCGGCCACCGCGCCGCCGAGCGCCGAGGCCATCGCCGCGTGCGCGAAGGGATGACCAAGCCCGGCGGCAGCGAGCTCCTCCAGCCAGGCCGCCCGCGCCTCGCCCTCGACGAAGAGCTCGTGGCGACGCGCCGGCGGTCGCAGATGGTGCGCGCCGCCCGCCGCCTCGAGCAGCTCGGTGACGACCGAGGAAGGAGCGTGCGGTTCTCCCGTGTGCTCGTCTCGCGCGACGTACGAGAGAAAAAGCCGCTCGCGCGTCGACACGAGCGTCTCGAGGAAGGCATAGCGATCGCGCTCCTCCCGAGCGACGTCCCCGGGCCGGCGCTCCGCGCGGCGCAGGTCGAGCCCGAGCTCCATGCCCTCCTCGGGGAACTGCCCCTCGCCCAGACCCATCACGAAGACAGCGCGGAAGGGGATCGCCCGCATCGGCAGGAGCGAGGCGACCACGACACCCATCGCCTGCGGCTCGCCGCGGACGGCCGGTACGTCCTCGAGGGCCCGCCTCGCCAGGCCCAGCGCGATCTCCGCCGAGAACGTCCGCTCTTGCGCGCGCCGTGGCTCGTGCTCGCTCCGTGGCTCGTGATCACTCCGTGGCTCCTTCGAGCCCTCCTCGCCGCGCGCCTCCTGTGCGTCCGCGTGCACATCGAGCTCCGCGAGGGCCCGCACGGCCGCGCGACAGCGGTCGAGCTCGGCCTCTTCCGCGGCGCCAGAGGCGCGGATGTAACCCGCGAGCAGACGCGCGAGCAGACCGGCCCACGCGCGCTGGGTGAGCTCGGCTCCACCGATCGCGCGGTGGTCGGCCAGGAGCGAGCGTACGAGGGTCACGAACGCCAGCGCGCTCTCCGGCTCGCCGCCGAGGCGCGCAGGCCGCTCGAGCGCGCCCCGACGGTCGGCGTCGAACGCGACCGCGTTCCGCTCTGTCTCCGGCGCCTCGGCCGCCTCGGGCTCCCCGCGGGCGCAGCCGACCGCGAGCCTCGCGAGCCCCTGGTCGAAGTGAAGAACCTCCCCCTCGCCGCTCGCGCGGTCGGCGTAGGTGCCACGGAGGTCGCGCTCATCGATCCCGCGCACGATGCCGACCTCGTCGGAGAGCGCGGCCCACGCGCGCTCGCTCGGCGCCTCGAGCTCGGTGCTCGCGCGCACGAGCGGGTGCGCCACGAGGCCCAGCACCTCGCGACGCGTCGGCGTGACCCCGAAGAACGACAAGAGCCGCAGCCCCGCCTCCGCGACGCGGCTCCGCGCCGCGAGCTTGAGATCCTGGGCGGACCAGGGGAGCCCGGTCCCCGACTCGGAGGGGTCGCGCGCGGCCTCGAGCACCACGTCGAGGTGAGGCAGATAGCGCTCGCGATCGCGCGCCGGGACGAGGATCGCGATCTCGTTCAAGCGCAGCGGCTCGGCGCCTTCCTCCCGGGCGCATCGATCGGCGTCGGCCAGGAGCGCCCAGACGAGGGACACCACCGTCTCCACCTCGCGCCGGACGCTCGCGCACGGCAGCACCACGAGGCTGCCGTCGTGCGCTCCGGCCTCGACGCCACGCCGCCCGAGGATCGCGCGCTGAACGCGCGCGAGGTGTGTCTGCGCGGCCGGCTCGACGAAGCGCTCCTCGGTGTCGAAGCCGACCGCCTCGTCGAGGGCCCCGACGTGCTCGCGGCCCGGCCGCCCCCACGCCTCGAGGAGCCGGGACTCGCTCGACTCCGACTCCGGCGTGCTCTGCGTCGCGGCGCGCTTGCGCCCGCCCGCGCGCGAGGCCACGTCCGACCAGAACTCGCGGCAGGGATTGAGCACGAAGAGCTCGATCTCCCGTTCGCGGCCCGCGCGCGCGAGCGCCTCGTGGAAGACCCGCGCGACGTAGGACACCCCGAACACGAACGCGCGGGAGGGAAGCCGCTCGGCCGCGAGGCGGAGCGACGGCTCCACGAGCCGCTCGGCCAGCGTCGTCTGGGCCGCGTCTCCGACGGCGCGCGCCCGACGGTAGAGCGCGGACTGCCAGCGCTCGACGGCCGGCTCGGCGGTGAGGGGCCCTCCGGGCTCACGCATCCACGCACGGATCCACTCCGGCCGCGAGTACGCGTACTCGGAGAAGAGCTGCGCGAGGCGAGGCGCGAGCTCGAGACGCCGGCGGTCGGTGACCGGAGAGCGCCAGCGGCCGTCGCCCGCGAGGAGGTAGCGCACGACCGGCTCGAGGGGATCGCCCGTCCCCACGAGCCCCTCGAGGCTCGGCTCGGAGAGCACCGCGAGGAGGCGGCCCAGCAGAGCCTGTGGCCCCAGCAGAGCCTGTGGCCCCAGCAGAGCCTGTGGCCCGCGCAGGGGCTGTGGCCCGGGCAGAACCTCTGGCCCGCGCAGGGGCTGTGGCCCGCGCAGGGGCTGTGGCCCGGACAGGGGCTGTGGCCCGGACAGGGGCTGTGGCCCGGGCAGAACCTCTGGCCCGAGCGGCGCACCAGGCCCAGGCTGCGGGCCTCCGGCTCCGGCTGGCTCGGTCGTGAAGAGGCCCTCGAGCCACCCCTCGAGGCGCGCGAAGTGCACGTTCGCGACGAGGCCCGTGCCGCGCGCGAGCCCGAGCTCCACGACGCGCTCCATGGCGCGGTTGGGCACGACGACCGTGCTCTTCACGAACGCATCGCGAGGCAGCCGACGCCCGAGCGCGGCAACGAGGGCCTCGGTGGAATTGGAGTGGGTGACACGCAGCACGGAAGCTCCCGCTTTGTCCTCCGCCTCGGTCGCGCTGAGAAGCCCCGAACTGACACCTACCTCGCCTGGGGCCGCTCCCGGAGCCCGGGTCCGCGGGTGCGTCGCTCGGGTGGAAAGAACCGCCACATGCGCTCGTGGTGCGCGACGAGCGCAGGCTGCCGTTCGAGGTGAGCCTTCAGCGCCGTGGGTATGGGGTGCGCCTGTACGGCCTCGTGGAATGCGAAGATCACCGCGTCGATGGAGCTCGCCTCGCTGCCGAACATGTGAGGCCCCTCGCCGAGCAGCGACACGATGGCGTCCCAGTCCGCGATCGCCATCGCGTCGCGCGTCGCGCGGTCATGACGGCTCGTACCCTGCCCGTGCACGGTGCGCTTCACACCAAGGCGGAGGAGGGGCAGGAACGGGATGGCCACCTTCGGGAGGAAGGACGCGAACGCCGCCTTGGTCGCGACCCATCCCGCGTCGTCGACCCACCGATCGTGGATCCCCAGGAAGTACGTGCCCTCCTCGAGCATGCGCCGCACCGCGCGCGCGGTGGCTCGCTGCGACGGCGAGAGGTGGTCGTCCAGCGTGACGCCGTGCGCCCTCGTCAGGTGCTCGACGATGAGCTGCGAGTCGCCCATCCGGGTGCCGTCGGGCAGCGCCACATAAGGGATCTTCCCGCGCGGCGCCTTGCGCATGTCCGGACGACGGATCTCGAACGGGATGCCGGCCATGCGAAGCCAGCACTCGAGCTTCATGCAGAAGGGGCTCATCGACGGCTCGCCCCAGCCGCCAGGAGGTTGGAAGAGGACGAGGGGCTTGGCGGTGGCGAGCGCGCTCATGCTGGCGGGCGTAGCACGACGTGGGTGCGCCCTCGCGCACACGGCCACCGCCGCGGGAGTGCTGCGCGGGGCTGATTGTGGCAAGGCTCGGGCATGAAGCGCGGCGCCGGAGCCCACGACGGAACCCGACCTCCCACGCGGCGCGGCGAGAGCGGCGCGCGCTCCGCCCCGATCGACGACGGCGCAGGCCCCAGGGGGCCCGAGCCCGGAGGACGACGCGCGGAGCCGCCGACGCGGCGCGCCGAGCCCGCGGCGACCGCCCAGCGAGCGAAGCTGAACGCGGAGTGGCATGCACGTCACCCCGTGCCGCGCGGCGCCACCATGCGGCAGCGTCTCCAGTGGCATCTCGACCACCAGCGTCACTGCGGGTGCCGACCGATGCCGCTCAAGCTCCAGGCGCTCCTGGCGCGCGGCATGACGCCCAGCCGCGAGCCGTGGAGGCGGCCGCGCGAGCCCCGGGAGGGCTGATCCCGACGGCGAGCGCGGCCAGCGTCGCGGGCGCGGCCGTGGCGTTCACGTTCGACACGGAGATCGACTGTCGGCTCTTGGGGGCCGAGCCCCTCTCGATCGGCCTCTTCGTGCGGCCGAACCTCGCCGTGGACGACCGGGGGGGCCGACCTTCGCGCTCTTCTTCGGTCTCGATGCCCCGACGACGCCAGCCGCCCGCGCAACCGCCGGACCGAGCTCCGCACGCCCGACGCGCCGCGATGATGCGGCCCGGACGTCCATCGCCGTAGTCGCAGCTCCCATCGAGGTCACAGGCGCCGGCGGGGCACCTGCCGGCCGGGCCGCATCGCAGACCACACCGGAGCGTGTGGTCCCAGCGAAGGACGCAGTCCTTGCCGGTGGGGCAGTCCGCGGAGGACGTACACGACCCATCGCTCGGGCTCGCGGGGAGCGACCACGTGCAGCGCCCGGAGAGCTCGCACGACTGGCCGCGTCCGCAGGGTCGCATCGCGTCACACTCGGGCGCGGCGCTCGGAGCACAGACGAAGGCGCCCAGGCGCTCGTCGAGCGCGCAGGTCGCGCCCGAGCCGCAGGCCGGGGTGTCGCCCGTCGGGTCCACGGCGCACGGCTGGGCGCACGTGCGCGCGCACCCAGCGTCGCGTGCCGCGAGGCATCGAGAGCCCGGGGTGCACTCGCAGTCCTGGTCGCACGCGGTGCCGTCGGGCAGGGTGCCGCGCGCGGGGCAGACGTCGGGCGGGTGCTCGGCGACCTCGAAGACGAACCTGCTGTCGCCCACGCCGAGCTCCTGGGGGCCTGCGTCGAGCCGTACGGGCACGTCCACCTCGTAGCCGTCGCTCACGGACTCGCACGAGACCGGGGCGTGCTCGCGCCAGACGAGGGCCTCGCGGTCCCAGCGCGCGGGCGGGAGCCTGCGCGCCCCGACCGGCCCCGGCGACTCGCACGT
>JBKDQC010000264.1:0-14020 GCA_046342295.1 Deltaproteobacteria bacterium
CGGTGGCGACGAGCGCACCTACGCGGGCATGGCGGGCTTTGGCGACCTCCTCTCGGCCGTCGCGGGCGACGAGAGGCCCGAGGTGCGGCTCGGGCGCGCGATCGCGCGGGGCCTCACGATCGAGGCGGCGGCCGGGGAAGCGAACGCATACGTCGAGGGCGTCGTCATCGCGCGGCGCATCCAGCGGCACGCGCAGCGCAAGGGCATCGACGTGCCCATCGCAGAGACGATGGCGGATCTGCTCGAGGGGGTGACGAGCCCCACCGACGCGCTCGTGAAGCTGATGAGCCGCAAGGTGCGCCGCGAATGAGCACGGGCGAAGAGCCGCGCCGCGATCCGCGCGCGCCTCCGGCGAGCGTCGCGGCGGCGCATCGCCGCACCTCCACGGCGAGGGGCCGACGCGGGCGCGGCCTCGCGAGCGTCGCGGAGCTCGTGCCCCGCGTGCTCAAGAACGAGCCGGAGGACGCCGTGCTCTTCCGGGTCATGGCGATCTGGGAGCGCTCGCTGCCTCACCGCATGGTGAAGAACGCGAGGCCCACCGCGTTCCGCAAGGGCGTCCTCTACGTCGCCGCGACCACCTCGGCGTGGGCGCAGGAGATCGCGCTGCGCTCGACCGAGATCCTCGAGAAGCTCCGGCGCGGCGCGCCACGCGCGGGGATCGCGTCTCTTCGCGTGCGCACGGGGCGACTGCCCGACCGCATCGTGCCCCCGCCGCGCCTCGAGCGCCGGGTCATCCCGCTCGCGAAGCTGCCCGACGTGCTCGCCGTGCCTCTCGAGAACCTCGCTGATCCGAAGCTCCGCGAGCTCTTCGACGCGGCCATCCGCACCTCGCTCGGCAAGGTCGTCGAGGTCGCGAGCCCGCGCGAGCCGGCGGGGTCGCAACGTCGGGAGCCACCGTGAGGGGGCCGGAACGCGTGTTGCTGTGCGCTGAGGGATGATCTCGGCGCACTCCTCGAGCGTTCCCTTCTGTCATCGGTGGATCCACGTGGGGCTCACGATCCTCGCTCTCGCAGCCCTCGGGATGTGGGGCTGTGAGGGTCCTCCCCGCGGCCGGACGTGTACGTCGTCCCGCGATTGCGGGCGGGGTCAGTCGTGCGACGACGGGGTCTGTCGTACCCAGCCAGGCGGTCCAGACGCGGGCTCGACCGATGCGTTCGAGGACCCCGCCCGCGTGAGCTCGATCCGTGTTGAGCCCGAGCGCGCGACCCTGCGGGCCGAGGGCAGCGAGGTCACCCAACGCCTCACCGTCTTCGCGACGCAGGCGGACGGTACCGAGCGTCCGGTCTCGGGGGCCCTCTTCGTGCTTGGCGCCGGTCCGATCGGGCGCATGGATGGCGACACGTTCCGCTCTCCAGGGACGACGGGCGGGGAGGTCGTCGTGAGCGTCACCCTCGCGGCCGGTGGTGAGGTCTTCCGGGCGAATGCGACCCTCACGGTGGAGGTCTCGCGCACGGTGCTCGGCGCGGGCGTCTCCGCCGACGTCGTCGAGCGCTTCGAGGCGGCTGGTCTCGACCCGGACCCGTCGATCGTCCCGGACGTCGTGTACCCGCTGGCGGGCGCGGTCATGCCGCTCAACGTGGCGGCCCCGGCGGTCCAGTGGACACCGTTTGCGGCGTCGGCCGGCGAGCTCGTGCGCGTGCGGCTGACCCGGCCTCACGCGAGCTTGAGCACGTATGTGGCGGCGACCGAGCCGTTCGACCACGCCGTCAGCCTGGCGCGCGACGCCTGGAGGACGATCGCCGAGTCCGACGCGGGAGAGCCGATCCTCGTCGAGGTCGATCGACTCCTCGTCCGGGGCGGTGTCGAGGTGCGCTCCGGCAGCGCGCCCCTCACGTTCCGGACCGCGCGAGGGAGTCTCTTTGGGAAGGTGTACTTCTGGGATCTCAACCAGGGACGCACCGAGACGATCGATCCGATCGCGGGGACGCGCGAGGCCACGGTGCCCTCTCCGGCGCCGGACGGTAGCGGCGGTCGCTGCGTCGCCTGTCACACCGTCTCGCGCGACGGGCGCTGGCTCTATGGCCGCAGGCAGGATGGGGCCGCGATGCAGTTCGACCTCACGACGACGCTCTCGGGCGACCCCGCGCCGACCCGCTACGCCCCCGCGCTGACGCGCTTGCTCGCGGGCACGTTCGACCCGACCGGTGATCTCTTCGTCGGCATGGCGGACGGCTGGACGGGGCCGATGGTGATCATCGATGCGACGACCGGGGCCGAGCGGAGCGTCGCGGGCCTGCCATCGAGCGCGACGTCGTTTCCAGCCTGGTCGCCGTCCGGGGCGAGCATCGCGTACTCCGGCAATGCCTCCGTGCATCCGGACAGCCATCCCGTCGATGGCGATGTGTTCACGATCGAGCGCACGAGCGAGAGCCCGCTCGCGTTCGGCGCACCCCGGATGCTCCACGATGGCGCCGCGCTCTCGGGAGCGCCCGAGGGAGGAACCTGCGACACGCACCCCGTCTGGTCGCCCGACGACGAGAGGCTCGTCTTCCAGCACGGCCCGCGCGCGTTCAGCTTCGTGCCGGGATCCGCGGTCATCCCGCCGGGAGCCCTCTACGCGATCGACCCGGACGGGACCGACCTCGTGCGTCTCGACAACTTCGCGGGAGGGCCGTCGGGCACGAGCGCCTACTACCCGACGTTCGCGCCGTACGTCACGAACGAGGGGGACGATCACCGGTACTACTGGGTGGCCTTCTACTCGCGCCGCGATTACGGCAACGAGCGCGCAGGCGCGCGCGGGCTCCGGCAGCTGTGGGTCGGAGCCGTCGACGCAGACGCCCGAGACGGTGACCCCTCCTTCGTTCCGTACTGGTTGCCGGGACAGGACCGGACGGTTCACAACATCGCAGCGTACTGGGCCCCCGAGCCCTGCCGGCCGACGGGCGTCGGATGCAGCACCTCGAGCGAGTGCTGCTCCGACATCTGCGATCCCGACGCGGATGTCTGCGCACCTCCTCCCGAGACGATGTGTCGGCGCGATGGCGAGACCTGCGGGTCCACCGAGGACTGCTGCGGAGAGGCCGAGTGCGTCGGCAACGTCTGCATCGGCCCCCCGAGCTGATCTCCTAGGGGGGAGGGCCCGCAACAGGAGGCCGTTGCCCCCGTGGATCCTCGCCTCCTGCAGCCCGCGCGCTCCCTTCGTTGCGATGCGATCGGCGCCGAGCGGCTCCTATGGATGCTCGTCCGAAGGGAGGGCCCTCCCGCAAGCGGGCGGGGGAGCCCGATGCGCGCACCGGCGGATCTGGGCCGAGCTGCACCCGGGGAGTCGCCGGCTTTGCCGGACGGGGGGCGGGTCTCCATCAGACCCGCCGGCAAGGAACGCTACCCCTGGAGCGGCGTCTCGCCGATCCATGGGGGTAGACCCGCTCGGCCGCCTCGCGCTCCGTGGGCTTCTTTCTCGGTGTCGAGCGGAACGCGGGCACCCGGGTCACGGCGTGCAGGTCGCTCCGATGTCTTCGGCGTGACTGCAGTTGTGAACGTTCCACCCGGGGTTCGTGCACAGGCCGAGGTTCGCCTCGGCTCCTCCGCAGCTCAGGTCGTCGAGCCAGATCGGATCGGTCCCGTCGGGCACGGCGTCGAAGAGCAGCGCGCTGCCGGGGGCGCGCCGTCCGTCGAGGCCCACATAGCCGAGCTGCCCGCACACGACGCCGAGGAAGTTGGTCTGTCGGGTTCCCGTGGCGGTCAGGAAGTCGTCGCAGACCGTGCCCCACACGTTGTTGTGGAGGACCTCGACGCGGCCGCTGTTGCGAGCGGCGCCGTCCACCAGGCGCGTCGCCCCCTCGGTGTAGAGCGAACAGCGCAGGCCCGCGCCTTCCGTCGGGAAGCAGTTCTCCATTCCGTAGGGCAGGTGGCTGCAGCTCTCGATCCGGCGCTCGGTGCCGTTGCAGCTCACGTCGTCGACGAGGAACGTGGAGCTCGGGGCGTCGTAGCTGCCGACGAAGACCCCGCCGCCGTAGCCGAGCTGCTGGCAGGCGGTCGCCGGGCCGTAGCGGCTCGCGTCGAACACGTCGTCGCAGACCTCGCCCCACGCGCCCGCGTGGTAGAGCTGGAGGCGCCCCTCGAGCCCGCTCGGGCCCGCGACGAGGCGGATGTCGCCTTCTCCGGGCGCGCAGCGGATGCCCACGGCCTCCGAGGCGCTGCAGTTCTCCACGTTCCATCCCGCGAACGTGCACTGCGAGAGATTCGGCTCGGTGCCCGTGCAGTTGACGTCGTCCATCGCGGGCGTGTCGGTCCCCCCGCCGAAGGCCTCGATCCACTCGTGCCCCGTGCCCGTATACCCGAGCTGCCGGCACACCACGTTCGCCATCGCCTGCCGGGCCGCGGCGGTGTAGGTGTCGTCGCAGACGTCGCGCCACGAGCCCGAGTAGAAGATCTCGAGCATGCCGTGGTTCGAGCCATCCCCGTTCCGGAGCCGCACCGGGAGGTAGAAGCCGGGCTCGATCTGGCAGCTCGAGCTGCAGCCGTCGTTGGCGAGCGTGTTCGAGTCGTCACACTCCTCGCCGGTCTGGATCGAGCCGTTGCCGCACGTCGTGGCGGAGCAGGACGTCGTGACGAAGCGGCACGTCGTCGCATCGCAGCCGAGCGTCCCGCCACCCGGGAAGCCGCGCGTCGCGCACGTCTGACCCGCGAGGTTCGAGCCGTCGCATTGCTCGGCGCCGACGATCATCCCGTCGCCGCAGCGCGGCGAGCAGGTCGACGGCGCGCCCGTGCAGGCATAGCCGGTGTCGATCATGCAGCCGGTGCACCCATCGCCGTTGTTCGGGTTGCCGTCGTCGCAAGCCTCGCCCGACTCGAGCATGCCGTTGCCGCAGCGCGCGGTGGAGCAGCCGCTCGTGTCGAAGCCGCATCGCGCGTCGCAACGCAGCGTGCCCATCGTGAAGCCGCGGCTCGCGCAGCTCGCGCCTCCGAGCTCGGCGCCGTCGCACTGCTCGATCCCGTCGACCCGGCCGTTGCCGCAGTTGTTGCAGAGCGTGAGGTTCGGGGTGCAGGTCGCCGCGTTGCAGCTCAGGGTGCCCCCGAAGAAGCCGTAGGTCGTGCAGGTGCGTCCGCCGAGGTCGGCGCCGTCGCAGTCCTCGGTCGGCTCGCGGGCTCCATTGCCGCAGGACGCGTCGAAGCAGGCCGTGTCGTCGATGTCGCAGGTCCGCGAGCAGCGCAGCGTCCCGCCCGTGAAGCCGCGGCTCGTGCAGCTCGCACCGTCGAAGTCGGTGCCGTCGCACTCCTCGGTCCCGTCGGCGCGTCCGTTGCCGCAGTTGCTGCACCCGGCCGTGTCGAAGGTGCAGCTGCTCGTACAGCGCAGCTCGCCATCGACGAAGCCGCGGCTCGCGCAGCTCGCGCTGCCGACGTTGGCGCCGTCACAGTCTTCCCCGGCGTCGATCCTGCCGTTGCCGCACAGGTCATCGGTACAACCGCTCTTGTCGAACGAACAGTCGGCGCTGCACCGCAGGGTCCCATCGAGGTAGCCCTGCGTGACGCAGGTCTCGCCGCCGAGGTCGGCTCCCTCGCACTCTTCGGTCCCCTCGATCCGTCCGTTGCCGCACGCGGGAGCGGCGTCGGGCTCGGTCGGGACGAACGCGTCGCGCCCCGCATCGGGCATCGCCTCGGTGCCCGTGTCCGGCACGGGCTCGTGCGCGTCGATGGCCACGAAGGCGTCGATCCGCGGCCCGGTGTCCCGCTCGGGGAGGTTCGTCCGACCGTCCGCGCAGCTTGCGAGCACGAGCGGACCTGCGACCAACAACCACGGGGCATACGAGCGCATCGGGACCTCCGGGCGCGACGTCTCCGCCGCGCGAAGCCGCCGAGGGATCCACGAACGCCATCCCTGGTCAAGTGACTCCGCATCAAGGGAGGCGGAGGAGCTCCTTGACCTTCTGGATCACCTGCGGGGCCTGGATGGGCTTGGTGATGTACGCGTTGGCCCCGAGCGACATCGCCCGCTGGCGATCCTCGGTGGAGCCTTCGGTCGTGATGACGATGATCGGTGTGCTCGCGTGCTGAGCATCCGCGCGGATTCGCTTCACCAGCTTGAGGCCGTCCATCACCGGCATGTTGATGTCCGTCAGGATGAGGTCGAATCGCTGTGCGGCGAGCTTCCGGAGCGCGTCGACACCGTCCTCCGCTTCGGTGACCTGGATGCGCCGCACCCGCGCGAGCGCGAACACGAGGAGCTGCCGCATCATCGGCGAGTCCTCCACGACGAGGCACGAGAGGTCGGTCATCGGGGGCTGGCTCCGCTGGTGTCGCTGCCCGCGTCCGTGTCGCGGTGCTCAGCGAGGTGCTCGTGGATGGTGGCGAGGGCTTCTCGCGGGTCGGGTGCAGCGCCGTCGGGGAAACGGTCTGCGTAGAGCGTCGCGGCGATCAGCGCCGAGCCGCCGTGCGATCCGAGAAGGCTGAGGAAATCGTGGTCGACGTTCGCCCAGCGCTCCTTCTGGGGAAATACGGAGGCCACCGCGATCGCTCCCACGCAGAGGTCCCTGACGAGCATGGGGACGACCGCGATCGGCGCCTCGAGCGAGCCTGCGGGGTGAGGCTGGCTCGCGATCCGGGCGATCTGCGTCGACATCACGAGCCCGACCGCGCCCTCTCCGAGCCGCACCTCGCTCGGCTCGAGGCCCTCGGCGTGGATGGAACGCGCGCGAGCACCGCCAGGATCGAGGATGAAGATGGCGAAGCGCTCGGCCCCGACGAGCTGTTGCAGCAGCTCGCCCAGATGCCGGACGACCCGACGGACCGAGAGGGTCGCGTGGAGATGGCTCGAGGCGATGTAGAGGTTGGCGAGGTCGTGGAGCTCGGCCTCGACCTCGAGGCTCCGGCGCTCGTTCTCTCGGGAGCTCTCCGCGAGCTCGTCGGAGCGCGCGAGCAGCTCTCGGCGCTCGAGCTCGAGCGTGTCGATCCGGCGGATCAGGTCCCGGATGGCGTCCTCGCTCGCCATCTGCGAGCGCAGGCGTCCGTTCTCCTCCCGCAGGCGCTCGAGCTGGTCGCGGAGCGCGTGGTTCTCGGTGAGCATGGACTCCGTGATCTCGAAGCCCCTCCGCAGGAACTGACGGACGAAGGCCTCGCGCTCGCGGCCGAGATCCGCGGGGGGTTCGCTGGGGCGCTCGCTCCGGTCATCCGACATCGGCGAAGGACCCTACCAGAGAGCGAGGGTGTCGAACACGCCGCATCCATGCGGCGACCGCGCCGTTTTTTTGCCCTCCGAGGGCCCGCCCCGGACAATCGACGGCGAGAGTGGTCCCAGAGGTTTGGTCTCCGTGTCTGCTCCAAAGGAGAACGCAATGCAGAGGTCGCTGGTCATTCTGCTGGCGAGCAGCTTGGTGGTCGGCTCCGCAGCCGCTTCTGGGAGTCGTGCCTCCGCGCAGGACGCCCCCGAGGGGGCAGCCGGGCAGGAGGCGCGGTCCGCCGCGCGGGTCGAGGGATTGAGCCTCCGGGGCGGCGAGGACCGCGCGGAGATCACGATCCGAGGCGCGCTCGGAATGCCAGCGTACGCGGTGCGAAGCCGCGACGAGGGGCGCGTGGTCGTCGTCGAGCTCGAAGGCGCGTCCATGCCGGAGAGCGGTCTCTCGCTCGCCGGCGAGGCCTCGCTCGTCGCGCGCTCGACCACCTCGGAGAGCGCCCGCGGCGTGCGCATCGAGCTCGCGACGCGGCATCCGGTCGCCTACCACGCGAGCGTCGTCGGCTCTCGCCTCGTCATTCGTCTCGATCGACTCGCGGACGGCGAGGGCGTTCCGGTCGCCGGTCAGGCGCTCGAGAGCGCCGAGCGCGAGGAGACCGAGGCGCCGCTGTCGGTGCGCGGGGTCTCGATCGAGCGTCGGGACGGCCGCGAGCGCGTGATCGTGCAGCTCTCTCGCGCCGCCGAATTCCGCGTGCTTCCCGGCGTCTCCGGGCCGGCGCGCCTGGAGATCACCGGCGCGACGATCGCGTCGAGCGCCGAGCGAGAGGTCGAGGCGCTCGGAGGCGACCTGGTGCGAGGCGCCGCCCTCCGCGAGACCGCGGGCCGGACCGTCGTCGAGGTCGAGCGCGCCGTCGGGGCCCGGGGGACCGCGATCCGCGAGGGGAATCGGATCGTCTGGCTCTGCGCGCCGGGCGAGCTCGCCGAGGAGGACGGCCGCCCGCACGGCCGCACCATCGCGCGTGAGACCGACTACCGCGCCGTGATGGCCGGCGCCGATGGCATCGACCCCGAAGCGCTCGAGGGCATGGACTCGGACGAAGCGGCGGCGTTCCTCACGGACGTGCCGCTCCAGGTCGACGCGGCGCGGGGACGCCGCAGCTACCGCGGTCGCCGCATCGATCTCGACTTCAACAACGCCGACATCCACAACATCCTCCGGCTCCTGGCCGAGGTCGGCGGGGTCAACATCGTCACCAGCGACGACGTGTCGGGCAACGTCACGATCCGCATGCGGAACGTGCCGTGGGACCAGGCCCTCGAGGTCATCCTCCAGGCCAAGGGCCTCGGGATGGTGCGCCGAGGAAACCTGATCCGCGTCGCGCCTCTCGAGACGCTCGAGAAGGAGCGCGAGCTCGCGATCTCGCGCCGCAAGCAGCTCGAGGACCTCGCGCCGCTCGAGACGCGCCTCGTGCCCGTCAGCTATGCGACCGCGGGCGACCTCGAGGAGCGCGTGGGCGAGCTGCTCTCCCAGCGGGGCAGCGTGTCCGTCGACGAGCGCACGAACGTGCTGATCATCCGCGACATCGGAGAGAACCTCGACGACGTCGAAGAGCTCGTCCGCACGCTCGACACCCAGACTCCCCAGGTCCTCGTCGAGGCCCGCATCGTGGAGGCCACGAGCACCTACGTCCGCGACGTCGGCATCCAGTGGGGCGGCGACGTGACGATGAACACGGTCACCGGCAACCCCACCGGCCTGATCTTCCCGGCGAACGTCGGCGTCGCCGGCGGCAACTACGATCCACAGTCGCCGACGGCGGGTCTGTCCCCCTTCATCCGCAACGTCGCGACCCCGAACTACGCGGTCAACCTCCCCGCGGCGACCGGCACCGGCCAAGGCGGCGCCATCGGCCTCACGCTCGGCGCGATCGGCGGCGCCGTGCACCTGAACGTCCGCCTCTCGGCCGCGGAGGCCAACGGCGTCGTCCGCATCATCTCGAGCCCGCGCATCCTCACGCTCGACAACCACGAAGCGCACATCGCGCAAGGCACCTTGATCCCCTACTCGCAGGTCAGCGCACAGGGTGTTCAGACCGCCTTCCAGGAGGCCATCCTCCAGCTGCGCGTGCGGCCGCACGTCACGGCCGACGGCTCCGTCGCCATGCACGTCGCCGTCACCCGCGACGAGCCGGACTTCAACCGCACCTCGACCCGCGGCGATCCGACCATCCTCAAGCGGAATGCGGAGACCGATCTCCTCATCGAGGACGGCCACACGGCGGTCATCGGCGGCATCTATACCCGCAACACCGGACGCCAGGTCGATCAGATCCCGTTCTTCGGTGACATCCCCATCTTGGGCGTGCTCTTCCAGCGCCGCCGCGTTCGCGACGAGCGGAACGAGCTGCTGATCTTCCTCACCCCCCGCATCGTGAACCGCGCCGAGGCGCTCCGCCGCTGATCCCACTGGCGACCGCTCGACCGCAAGGCCCGCTTCGGCGGGCCTTCGTCTTTGTGCCCGCCGATCCGATCGAGCGATGTCCGCCCGGGCCCTTTGGTACAGTCTCGCTCGGAGCACGAACGCCATGATGATCAGCCTGGTCGCGGACTCGGTCGCTCGCTGGATGGGCATTCTCTCGAGCGGTCTCCTGGTCGGCTCGGACGCCGAGGCCGCAGCGATCCGCGCGCAGAAGGTGCTCGGCGGCCCACAGCTCTCGGAGCTGCGCCGATGGTTCGCCGCGCTGCCGCCCGAGTCCGTCCGCGATGCGAAGATCGCCGCCATCGAGGCGTGCATCGCGATGGTGCACGCGGACGGTGTCGTCGCGGAGGCCGAGCGCGAGCTCGTCGAGCGCATCGTTCAGCTCGCAGACCTCGACGAGGCTGCGGCCGATTGGCTCGCGCGCCGCATCGACCTCGCGCCGGACCTCGACGCGATCGTGGCCCGCCTCACCCATCCCGCGTTGCGGGAGCTCGTGCTCGTGATGACCTGGCACATCGTGACTGCCGACGGGCAGGTCGAGCACGCGGAGCACCAGGCGCACGCGGATCTCGCCGCCAAGCTCGGGATCGACGCGGCGCGCGCGAGCATCCTGCGCACCATCCTCCGCGACGAGGTGCGTCGGTCACGTACGGATTCGGCGTTCTGAGTGCCGTCCATGCGTCCGCTCGCGCTGCTCGCGCTGCTCCTCTCCCTCGGCCTGGCCGCGCCCGTGTCGGGGCAGCGCGCCGAGCCCCGGGCCCGCGCCCTGCTCGATCTCGGCCGCACGCAGTACTCGGAGCTCGAGTATGGCGAGGCGATCGAGTCCCTCACCGCCGCGCTGCGCCTGGGCGAGCGCGACGACGCGTTTCGTGCCGAGGTCCTCGAGACGCTCGCGCTCACCTACTTCGTGATGGAGCGCGAGGACTCCGCCCGAGAAGCGCTGAGGCAACTGTTCTCGCTCGATCCGTACTACGTCGTGCGCGAGCCGAGCGGCTCGCCTCGGGTGGCGCGCTTCGTCGAGACCGTCCGTGCGGGCGCGGTGACGGACGCAGCGATCGACCCCTCTCTCGGCGTTCGAACCGAGCTCCCGCGCGCGGCGAGGGCGGACGTCAGCGTCGAGATCGCGGTGACCGTCGCGGCCCCGGTGACGCGTGTCGCGATCCTCTACCGCACCGACACGAGCGCGTCCTGGCAGCGCGTCGAGGGGGCGCCGACGGCCGAGAGAGGGCGCTACGTCGCGGTGTTGCCCGCGCTCGTCGAGGCGCCGGAGGTGGACCTCTACGTCGAAGGACGCGACGCGCGCGGCCGCCTCGTGGCGCGCGAGGCGGGCCCTCTCGCGCCGCGGACGCTGTCGGTCTCTGCGCCCGATCGGCCGCGCGGAGGGGGCGGCGGAGACATCGTGTCGGAGCCGTGGTTCTGGATCGTCGTGGGCGTCGTGGTCGTCGGCGCCGGCGCGGGGGTCGGGATCGGCGTGGCCCTCTCCGAGCCTGCGATCCCGTCGGGCACCCTCGAGCCCGGCGTCGTGCGGCTGCCCTGATCGGGTCAGGGGCTCCAGAGCGTGACCCGGCCGCCGGAGCCGAGGATGGCGATCTCGCGCTCGCCGTCACCGTCGATGTCGCCGACGGCGAGGTCGAGCGCCTCGACACCGGGCGTGGCGAAGGCTGCCCTGTCAGCCCCACCGTAGGCGGCCCAAGCGCGGTTGACGCCGCGCACGACGATGTCGTCGAGACAGTCGCCGTCGAGGTCGGTGGCGAGCAGGCGGTCGATCGCGACCCCCAGGTCGGGGCCAGCCTCGAAGCGCACGCTGCTGCCGTCTGCGACACCGAAGCGCAACACACTCCCCTCGGCGACGACGAGGTCGATCCCGCCTGCGCCGTCGAGGTCGGCCACGACGGCCGGCCCGGTCGCGGTCGCGAGCTCTCGGGCCAGGCGTTCGGTCTCGTCGCGCACCGCGCCGCCCACCGTGCGGAGCCAGCGCGTGCCGGTCGACCCGCTCGCCACGACGCGGGTGAGCCCCGCCTCCGCGCGCACGTCGAGCGAGGCGATCGGGTCCGTCGCGAGCGTCTCGGCCACACCCACGGGCCAAGGCAGCGACAAGAGCCCCGCCTCGCTCGCGACGAGCAGCCCCGCGGCTCCGCCGCCTCCGAACGCGCCCATGCGCACCTGGCGCGCGCTCGGGCCGACCGGTGCGGGCGAGTTGCCAGTCGCGCCGTCGACCACGAGCGCGCCGGTCGAGGCCGCGGCCGCGATCTCGAACGCGCAGTCACCGTCGAGGTCGGCGACGTCGCTCACTTCGCCGTCGAGCGTCGCGAGCTCGGTGCGGCGGGTCGATCCCTCCGAGGGGTCCTCCGCGTCGAGCACCTGCAGCGAGCCATCCTCGCCGATCGCGAGGAGCTCGTCGCGGCCGTCGGCGTCGAGGTCCCCTGCGAGGATGTGCGGAGGGCTCCGGAGCTGCGCGAAGGTCCCGCCGGGGCGCGCGCCGCGCCTGCGGGGTGGGTGAAAGACGCACGTGCGCAGCTGGATGGTCGCGCGCGTGGCGCCCCGGTCGGGAAAGACCACCGAGCTGGCGCCGCGGCCGCGGGTGCGCATCGCCTCGAGCGTCCATCCCGAGAGCTGGATCTCGTCTCGCACGTCCTCGCCGGCGACGAAGGTGAGCGTGAAGGGCGGCGCGAGCGTCGAGAGCGCGTAGCCGAAACGCAAGGGCGCCTCGAGCCGTGGGTGGCTCGCTCCGACGCACAGCCGGTCTCCGCTGGCCTCCACGTCGACGGTCAACGACACCGCGCGCTCGGTCCCGCCGCAACCCGCGAGGCACGCGAGCGCGGTGCTCACAAGCGCGGCGTTTGCGGGGCCTGCGTTCGCGAGCGCGGCGTTCGCGAGCGCGCAGGCGCCGAAGAATACACGGCGTGGTTCGCGCAACCGAGCGGCCATGTCGCTTCATACCATGCACGAACCGACGTCGGGCGGCGTCACGCCGAGCCGGCGACGTGCAGGCACCGCGCGCCTCGGGCCTCGCGCCGCAGGTGAACGTCTCCGGCCGGGCGGCGCGCCGACGGGCGCGAACACCGCCCCGCTTCATACTGCCGCCATGCTTGCGCCTCCTCGCGTCCGGGCCCTCTTCCCGCGCCTCGTTCTCTGCTCGTGCGTCGTCGTCGGTGTCGCCTGCGGGGCGCGGAGCGGGACCGAGAACGACCCGGAGGACGCCCGCGGTCTGCCTGCGCTCGGTCCCGAGATCTGCAACGGACTCGATGACGACGGCGACGGCTGGCTCGCGGCCGGCGTCCTCGACGGCGGCGGCGCGCTCGATGGGGGCTCGCGCGACGCGCGCGTCGAGGATGCGGGAGACCCGCGAGACGGGGGCGGTGCAGACGGGGGCGGCATGGACGCGGGCGGCCGCGACGGGGGAGCCTCGGACCTCGACCTGTTCGTCGACGAGGACTTCCGCGACGCGATCGGCCGCTACGTCGTCGATGACCACTGCGGCGCCTGCGACCAGCCGTGTCGCGCCTCGCGTCCCAACGAGCTCGAAGCGCATTGCGGCCTCGTGGCCGAGAGCCCCACCTGCATGGCCACGCGGTGCGCGGCGGGCTTCACGCCCTCGCGGACCGGCCGCTGCGTCCCGATCCACGAGAGGCTCTGTCTGCCCTGCGCGGACGACGGCGACTGCGGAGATTTCGCGGGCGCCGCGTGCGCGAGCCTCGGCGACGAAGCGCGCTGCACGGTCGATTGCGCGCTCGGCTGCCCCGAGGGCTATGCGTGCCAGGCGGGAGTGTGCGAGCCGCGCAGCGGCAGCTGCACGTGCGAAGCGGGCGACGAGTTCGCGCTCGCGTGCGCGCTCGAGGATCCCGAGGGCAACCGCTGCGCGGGCACCGCCGCGTGCCGCAACGGGGTGCTGTCCGCGTGCACCGCGCCCATCGACGTGTGCGACGAGGTCGACAACGACTGCAACGGGGTGGTCGACGACCCCTTCCGCGACGCGCGCGGCGCCTACATCCTCGACCTCCGCAATTGCGGAGAGTGCGGAGTCGACTGCACGCTCTCGCGCATTCCCGAGGGGGACCTCGTGTGCGGCGGCGATCCTTTCGCGCCGAGCTGCGTGCTCCGCTGCCCCGACACCGAGGACGGCATCATGCCGGGCGACCGCGTCGATGCCGATCGAGACATCGCGACGGGCTGCGAGTGCACCGTCAGCTCGACCCTCGATGCGCCCGGTCCGGTGCGCACGAGCGGCGAGACCCTCGACGTGAACTGCGATGGCGCCGATGGCATCGTCCTCGAGAGCCTCTACGTCGCGCCGGACGGGGACGACGCGGGACCGGGCTCTCCGACGCGTCCGATGCGCACGCTCGAGGCGGCCGTGCGTCGCGCGTCCGAGTCGATCGGCGCTGCTGCGCCGCGCACGCACATCTTCGTCGCGTCCGGGACCTATACCG
>JBKDQC010000265.1:0-4040 GCA_046342295.1 Deltaproteobacteria bacterium
CGCGACGCCCATGGCCGCGCGATGTTCGATCGCGTGGTCACACACCTCGAGCCCGTCGAGCGGGGCGGCGCGCGCGGCCGCATCGTGGTCCCGTCCTCGGCGCGCGATCAGCCGCTCGAGCGGCTCGCCGCGACGCTCGCGCTCTCGGTCGCTGCGCACCAGCTCGGTGAGCACGCGCTCGGCGAAGAGCTCTTCCGCGCCGCAGCCTTCGACGACCACGTGGTCCTCCACGCCGGCGGCGAGGCGCTCTTCTGGTGGCTGGCTGCGGGCGCCTATGGGGTGCTCGCCGCTCCCGAAGGTGCTTCGGCCGCGAGCGATGCGGTCACCGTCGTCGTGGATGGGCGCACGCTCACCGCGACGCTCGAGAACGGGCTCGCTGCGGTCGCGCTCGAGGGGGCAGGCCCGAGACCGTCGCTCTCGGTGCGGGCCGAGGGGCCGGTGCTGGTGCGCGTCGAGTCTCTCGCGCTCGCCAGCTTCGCCGAGCGACACGAGGGTCCGGTGACGCTCGCCATCACCGGGGAGCCGGGGGACGCGCGGCACCTCAGCTCGCTCGAGCTCGCGGTGCACGCGGAGCGCGAGGCGCGCGAGCTCGTGCTCCACCTCCAGCTCCCCGCGGGGGTCCGCACGGACGAGGCGCTCCTCGCCGCCGTGCGCTCGGCGCCCGGAGTCGCGGGCGCCGAGCTCCGCACTCCGGGGCTGCTCCGGGTCCGCCTCGGTACGCTCTCGGCCGGCGTTGACCGGCGCATCCCGCTGCCGCTCACCTGGTTGGTGCGGGGGAGCGTGCGCGGCCTCGCGGTCGTCGCCTTCGAGGCTGCAGTGCCGGGACGGATGACGGTGCTGCCGCCGCGCGAGCTCACGATCCCGTGACCCGCGGCGCCTTCGACGAGGCCGCTTGACGCGGCGACGCCCATCCCCCACGACTGCCGGCCCGTCGTGACCGCGCGCAAGATCCACTTCATCTCTCTCGGGTGCCCCAAGAACCGTGTCGACACCGAGGTGATGCTCGGGGTCTCCGGCCTCTCGGGGTACCGCGCCGTCGAGGACGCGCGCGAGGCCGAGATCGTCGTCGTCAACACCTGCGGTTTCATCGGCCCCGCGAAGGAAGAGTCGATCGACACGATCCTCGAGATGGCCCGCCTCAAGGAGGCGGGCTCGCTCGAGCGGCTCGTCGTCGCGGGATGCCTCTCGCAGCGCTACGCGGGCGATCTCGCGCTCGAGATGCCGGAGGTCGATCACTTCCTCGGCTCGAGCGACATGCTCAAGCTCGGCGCGATCCTCGAGGACCCGAAGCACGCCCCGCGGATGATGGTCGGAAACCCCGCCGAGTGGACCCTCCGCGCGACCGACCCGCGACAGCCCTCTCTCTCCCGTCACTCGGTCTACGTGAAGATCGCCGAGGGCTGCAACCGGAGCTGCGCCTTCTGCGCGATCCCCACCTTCCGCGGCAAGCAACGCTCACGAACGATCGACGACGTGGTCGCGGAGTGCGAGCGCCTCGTCGCCGAGGGCGCGGTCGAGCTCAACCTCATCTCGCAGGACACGATCGCGTACGGGCGCGACCTCGCCGAGGACAAAGCACACCGCAGCGACCTCGCCGCGCTCGTCCGGCGCGTGGCCGACGTGAAGGGCGTGCGCTGGGTGCGCGTCTTCTATCTCTACCCCGAAGCGCTCAAGCCCGAGCTGCTCGAGCTCTTCGCCTCGCACCCGCGCGTGCTTCCCTACGTCGACATGCCGCTCCAGCACGCGAGTGACCGCATGTTGAAGATCATGCGCCGGGGTCACGGGATCGACCGTCAGCGCAAGGTCGTCGAGTCGCTGCGCGCGAAGATCCCGAACCTCGTCTTCCGTTCGGCGTTCATCGTCGGCCATCCGGGCGAGACCGACGAGGACTTCGCGGAGCTCGTGAAGTTCGTCGAGTGGGCCGAGCTCGACCGGGTCGGCGTCTTCACGTACTCGCACGAGGAGCAGACGCGCGCGTTCGAGATGGAGGACGACGTGTCCGCGAAGGTGAAGCGCGCGCGCACGCGCAAGCTGCACGCCGTGCAGCGCGCCATCACGCGCAAGAAGACCAAGGCGCTGGTCGGCCGCGAGCTCGACGTGCTCGTCGAGGGCGTGTCCGGAGAGAGCGAGTTCCTCCTCGAGGGCCGCTGGTGGGGGCAGGCGCCCGAGATCGACGGCAAGGTCTACCTCGCCAACGGAAGCGCCGAGCGGGGCGAGCTCCGCAAGGCGTTCGTCACGAGCGCCGCCGAGCACGACCTCGTCGCCGATCTCGCGGACGCCGAGGGCGTGTTGCCCGAGCCTCCGCCCGGTGCCAAGCGCGTCAAGCGCAAAGAGCCCCTCCGCCTGCGGACCCTCTGACTGGGCTCCTGACGAGCCCCGTGAGCATGGGTTGGCCCACGGCCTCCATGGCGCGTGCGGCCACGGTCCCATCAGCCCAGTACGAGGTAGTGAAGCCGAGACAGCTCCCCGCGCCGGAGAACCACCAGCTCGAAGGCTGTGGAATCGCGCATGGTCTCGAGGAGCATGCTCGGATCCTCGGACGCGAGCGTGACCCCGTTCAGCGTCACGAGCGTGTCGCCGTTCTGGATCCCCATGCGGCCGAGGAGCGAGGACCTCCGAATGCCGTAGATGCGAACCCCGAGCACGACGCCCTCCCGCTCGTGGGGGATCACGCGCGCCTCGCTCATCAGGTGGGCCGGTCCTTCCAGCGCGGCGCGAGTGACGAGGTATTCGTTCGCTCCGAGCGAGACGACGTCGGAAGCTCCCTCGGGCTCGTCGTCGCGGACCTCGTCGTGGGTCGAGACCCGCGCGAGGCGCGTCATGGATTCGACGAGGGAGCGCTGCGCGCGCGCCCCGGGGTGCTCGGGGTTCGTCGCGTCCGCGCGCGCCCGCTCGATCTGCCTCGCTTGTTCCCGCTGAGCGAGGTGCGTGCGATGCGCCGAGCGCTCACCGACCGTGACCCTCTCCGCGAGCGCCTCGAAGCGCATGTCGTCGACCACGGCGTAGGGAACGATGGTGGAGGTCGCGACCGCCACGCCCGCGATCATCCCGGCCGCCGCCGCACGGACTGTCTGCGCGCGCTCGGAGCGCGGGCACGTCCCCATCACCACACGACCGTCGGGTCGCGCGTGGAGTGGCGGGACCTCTCCGCGCGCGGCGCGATCGAGCAGCGCCTCGGCCTCGCCGCGCGTGAGGCGCGCGAGATCGTAGACGGCGCGTCGACACCGACCGCATCGCTTCACCGCGTCGCTGCCCTGCATCTGCTCCCAGCGCGCCGAGCACCGCGTCGTCTCGGTCACGCGCGCACGCACGCTGTCGCGCTCGTGGCGGATCGACTGCTCGAGCAGGGCATGCTCGCGCTCGAGCGCGCCACGCATGGCCTCGGCCTCCCCCAGACGCGCGAGCCAGGCCTCGAGACTCCGCATGCGCACGAGCTTCGCGTCCGCGCCGTCGCGGTAGGGACCGCTCGCAGCGTCGCTTGCGTCGCGATCCGCGTGGACGAAGGGATCATCGTCCTCGTTGTGCAGCGTCAAAGTGTCAGTCGCGGGTGGGGTGGGGACGAGCGGGAGCCTCGGATTTCCTTGCATGGGTGTGCCTCCGAGGCCGCACCAAGCAGCGCCCGTGCCGAGCTCGCGGCGGGGCTGAGCGGAGAGGGCGAAGTCGAGGTGACCATCTTCGCGGCGAGTGCGCCGCGCACTCCTCATCTCAGAGCATGAGTCACTTGGATTGACTCATGCTCTGACGTTTCCTGCCGGAGGGTCTGGCCGCAGACCCTCCCTCTCGGTGCGCCCAGCATGGGCGCTGACTCGGAGGTGCAAGTCCTCTCGAAAGGTGGTCGTAGCGATCGAAGTGAACCGCAGAGCGTCGAACCGCGAGGACGGCGTGAAGGAAGCGGGGGGCGAAACCGCGGATCGATGAACAAGAAGCGCCTGTGAGGCGCTGCCGAGCAGGGCGAGCGGGCCGAGCACCGCGAAGCTCTCACGACCAAGGCGAGGCGGCGTAGAGGCGACGGTCGCGCGGTGAAGGTCAGCGTTCTTACC
>JBKDQC010000266.1:0-13663 GCA_046342295.1 Deltaproteobacteria bacterium
GGCGGTCGCGCGCGACGCTCGACGCTTCCAGCGAGCCTCGGACCGCGAAGATCTCCGTGCGCGCGGCGGCGACTGCGCGCCGCTCGATCGCCCTCTGGCCGCGAGCCCGCTGCGCGTCGGCTCGATCGCGACGACGCAGCCGCTCGCGCCCACGCCCGCGCTGAGCGTCCGCATCTTGCTCGACGCCGACGGGCACGGCGCGGAGAACGCCGCGCTCTCCATCCTCGAAGGGAGCCCCGCGGTGCGCGTGCCCGAGCACACCCACGACGGCTCGGCCGAGATCCTGCTCGTCGACGAGGGGCGCGGGACCCTCACGCTGGGCGACCGCGCGATCGCCGTGGCTGCCGGCGCGCGGCTCCACATCCCCGCGGGCGTACCGCACGCGTTCACGAGCGACGGTACGAGCCCGCTGCGCGCCGTCCAGCTCTACGCTCCCGCCGGGCCCGAGCAGCGTTTCCGCGCTGCGCCTCCGTGACGGCACGGGCCCCCTTCGGTCCGGGCCCGAGCACGAATCCCCTGTGCATTTCTCCCCCGAGGCATCCCCTCCGGCCGTTCGTGATCGGGCGGTCAGTCCTTTGCGTCGTCGACCTCCGCGCCTCCCGTGGGGACCGGGGCGGCGGGCGCCGACGAAGCGGCTGCGCGCCGAGACTTGCGGCCGATCGCGAAGCGCGCGAGGCCGCCCTCGCGGAACCCCTCCCAGCCCCACTTGGCCCAGCGGATGAGGGAGAGCGCGAGCCAGAGAGCCCAGAGGAACATGAGGACGCGGTAGACCCACAGCGGCAGGCTCACCACGGTTGCGACGGGCAGCGCATCGAGCGTGCGATCGAGGAAGAAGCGCACGTGCCACCGCGTGCAGTCCGGGCCGGCGATGTCCATCTCGGGGGCGCCGAGCAAGCCTGCGTCCACCGCCCAGACGAGGCAGCCGAACGCGAGCAGCGTGTAGCCCGCGATCACGACTTGTCGCGCGTCGAAGTAGACCTCGTGCACGGCGAGGTCCGCGCGGCGGTTCGCGAGCAGGAAGAACCAACCGACGACGAGGATCGCGGCGACCGGCGGCACCTGCGTGAGGCCTACGAGGAGCAGCACCCAGTCGTGCGCGCGGAGGGGAAGCTCGCGTCGGCGCGAGAGCGCGATGGCGACCGCGATCACGAGCGCGAGGTACGGCCAGAAGAGAACGGCCGGTCCCCACGCGGGTCCGGAGAGCCAGAGGACCCAGCGATCCTCCGAGAGGTCGAGCTGGACATCGACGTTGACCGCGGCCGTCCCGAGCACCACCCGCGGTGTCGAGAACACGGTCGTCCACCCCTCGTCCGATTGCCACGCGAGGACCACGGTGTGGGCGCCGGGCTGGAGCGAGACCGACACGCGGTCGCCCTCGCGCTGGAGCGGTCGCGGCTCGCCGTCGACGAGGAGCGACTGCACGTCGGCGCCCGGCGGAAGCTCGATCGAGAGCGGCGCGCTCACGCTGGCGCGCACGCTCGTCTCGAGGCTGCTCGAGGTCAGCCTGACTCCAGGCCGCACGCTGAGCGTCGCGCGATCGAGCGTCGAGGACTGCCCCTCGACCGCGAGAGGGCGCGTGAAGCGCAGCGTGAGCGACTCGCCTGGCCAGGGATGAAAGGTCGGCTCCCACAGGCCCTCGGGCCCCCGCGTGGTCGGCGCGAGTCCCGAGGCCTCGCAGTGCCAGAGGGGGCTGCAGGCGAGCGTCCAGACCTCACCCGGCGCGCCCTCGGTGGGCGCGCGCCGCGCCAGCGTGTCGCTCGGCGCGATCACCGAGCTCCATCGGGCCTGGGCGTCGCGTTGTCCGAGCGTCACGAGGACGCCGCCGTCCTCGACCACCAAGCCCGCGTCCGTGACCTGCTCCCCGGGCAAGAGCGGGATGCGCGCCACCGCGGGCGCGGTCGTCGGAGAGCGTCGCGCGACGGTCGTCTCCACGGTCCAGCGCACGCCGATGGAGAGGCGGCGCCGCACCTCGAGCCAGGCAGGCAGCTCCGAGCGCACCTCCGCCTCGCCTGCCGCGCGCTCGAGGGAGCGCCGTAGCCGGAGCGACTCGGCCACCCGGTCGTCGCCCGCGTGCCCCGAGGCCTCCCAGCCCACGGCCTCGAGGTCGAGCGCGCGCGGCGCCCGGCCGAAGGCGAGCGTGACCGCCTCGCGTCCGGTCAGCGGCCCCTCGAGCTCGAGCAGGTGCGCGCCCGCCGGAAGCCGCGCGTGGAGAAAGCCGTTGTCGAGCCGCGCGAGCGCGCGCGTCGGCACGCCGTCGAGCGTGACCGTGGACGGCACCCAGGTCTCGCTCGGTCCGGGCAGCGGATACGCCGCCGGGCTGGCGGCCGAGACCTCGAGGCGTATGCGCAGCACGTCACCCTCCACGCGGATCGCCATGCGGTTGGCTTCGCTGCACCGGTCGCCGCAGGGCGCGGGGCGCGTGAGCCGCTCCCGCAGCGCCGCGAGCGTGGCGGGATCGGGGATCTCCTGGGCGTGTCCGGTCGAGGCCGCGCCGAGCACGGCCGCGAGGGCGAGCGCTGCGACGCTGGCGGTCGCGCCTTCGGGCGCGCCGGTCGTGGCCGGCGCCGGAGGCGGCTCGCTGGCGTCGGGCGGGGGACGCCGCGGGCGACGCACGACGATCGCGGCGAGCAGCGCGAGAAGAAGCGCCGCGCGCGCGAAGGCCGCGAGCCGGTCGGCCCAGGGCGGCAAGAGGAAGAGCCGCATCTCGTGGTCGCGCGCGCCCGGGCCCGAGACGACGAGCTCGTACCGGGACCAGGACCACGTCGGCACCCCGAAGCCCGTCTGCACCACGGCGTTGGGATCGAGCCAATACGAGTTGACCCCGAAGTCGCGCGTGCGCGCATTGCCCCCCAGGGGGGGAGCTGCCGGCGAGGAAGCGGCCGACTCCGCGGGCACATCCGAGCTCAGCGATTGGCCCTGCGACAGCGAGACATCGAGCACATCGACGTTGGGCCACGACTGCGCCGTGGGCGCGAGCTGCGGGTAGAGCGCCAGCTCGAGCTGCGCTCCGGCGAACCACACCACCGCGATGACCGCGCCGAGCCCGACCGCGGCGTAGGCCCAGCGCACCACGCGCTCGAGCGCCCGCTTGCGCAGCGCCCGGTGCAAACCGGCCAGCGCCGCGAGCGCCAGCCAGATCCACTGCGGGGCGCCTTCCTCGTGGAACGCGAGGCCCACGCCCGCGAGCGCGACGAGGCCCCAGAGAACACCGTAGACGCGCCCCACCGCGGCGGCGACGAGCAAGAGCGCGAAGACCCCGAGCAGCGTCCAGTGGTCGAGCCACGTGCCCGGCGCGCCGTCGACGCCGCTCGCGTGCACGAGCGTCCAGCCCGGAGGCACGTGGAGCGTCGTGGCGACGCTCGATGCGTTCTCCGACCAGTTCACCGCGGGCAGCCGCGACGGCGAGACCTCGGAGCGCCATTCCGCGACGAACGCGCGCCGGGTGTCGCGGAGCTCGAGCCCCGGACGACCGCCCTCCGCGACGTACGTCACGAGCTGGTCTTGACCATCGAGACTGACGCGCCCGAGCTCTCCCGCGGCGAGCTCGATGCGATGGGCACTGTGCATCTCGAGCGTGAGCAGATCGCGCGCGGTGAAGCCGTTGCCGTCGAGATCGAGCCACACCTCGCGCTGGAGGCCGAGGTGATTCGGCGGCGGGGTGGGCTCGCCGCGCCGCAGCGTGCGCAGCGTGAGCGCGGTGCTCGCGTCGACGAGGTAAGCCGAGTTTCCGCGCCACTCGTCGGGCAGTGAGGTCCGCTGCGGGTCGATGCCCGCGGCGCCCTCGAGCTGCACCTGCCGGAACGCCTCGTCGGGCGCCCAGACCCACACTTCCTGCTCGGGCCACGGCGCCTCGAGCGGCGGACGACGAAAGACCGTCTCCGGGTTGGCACCGAGCGCTCGGATCGCGATCGTGAACGTGCCCGCGTGCAGCTGGATGGCGAGCTCGCCCGACGCGAGGAGGCGCACCGGGAGGTCCGCAGAGACCTCGACCGGTACGACCCCTTCGGGGAGCACGCGCGGGAGCCGGAGCTCACGCGCCCTGCCCGCGGCCCGCACCACGATGCGCGTCGAGAGCTCGAGCGGGGAGCCGTCGGCGATGCGGCGGTGCACCTCGAGCCCGACCTGCTCCTCCTCGGTCGCCTCCGCCGCCGTCCCGCGCAACCTCACCTCGCCGCCCGCCCCGCGAGAACCATGCGTAGCGAACCCGTCGCTCACCAGCGTGATCCGCGCGATCGCGTCCGGCACCGCCAGCGTCTCGGGCGGCGCGGCCCAGACGAAGCGGCCCTCGACACGGTGCGTGCCCGGCTCGAGCCACATCGTGGGCACCCCACCGACCGAAAGCACGACCGCGGGCCGGCCGTCGATCGTCACCTCGCGCGGCCAGTGGCGTGCGCGTCCGGGCAGCGCGAGAGGCGTGCGCCGATCGCTCGTCGCCTCCAGCAGGAACGTGCCGCCGTCTTCGGCGACCTCGAGGCTGAGATCGCCCGGCCACACGCAGACCGGCGCGGGCTGTCCGCCCGCGTTGTCGTCGGGGCGCCCATCGGCGGGCGTGCAGCCCCAGGCTGGGCTTCCGTCGAGCGCCCACGGGATCCAGGGGCGCAGCGCGGGAGGGATGTCGGCCTCGGGCATGGGCTGAGCCGCGATCGGCGCGGCCGCGGCCCACGTGGCGAGGAGCATCGCGAGGACGAGGAGCGGTCGGAGAGGGCGCGTGGACATCGCGCGCGATGGTACGCGCGACGCGCCCCCGAAAGTTCATCCTGGGTCTCCTTGCGGGGGCTTTGCCCAGGAGATCGCGGACCCGTGCTCTCAGTCCGGGTAGCCGACGGTCTTGCCCGAGGCGGCGTCCCAGAGCTTCACCGAGAAGCAACGCGCGATGTCGCGGGGGCTCAGCGACGTGGTGCCGAGCGGCTCACGCAGCTCCGGGATGCCCTCCATCGCCTCGGGCAGGCGGTAGAACGGGATCCCCGAGTTGAGGTGGTGGACGTGGTGGTAACCGATGTTGCCCGTGAACCAGTTCATCACGGGCCCGAGCTTCATGTAGCTCGAGCTCTCGAGGGCGGCGCGGGTGAACTCCCAGCTCTCGCGCGGCTGCACGTTCATCTCGGGGAAGTCGTGCTGCGCGTAGAAGAGATACGCCCCCGTGGCCATCGCGATCGCGAAGGGCACCACGGTCGTGAAGAGCGTCATCTGCCAGCCGAAGAACCAGGTGACCGAGGCGATCAACAAGAGGTGCGCCGCGATCGCGATGAGGCCGTCGAAGTGCTTCCTGGGGTTCCGGAGGAACGGCGAGACGTTCATGCCGATCCCGAACACCGTCAGGTACGCGAGCGCGATGTTCAGCGGGTGGCGCAGGAACTTGTACATGCGCTTCTCGCCCGGGCTCATCGCCTTCCACATGTCCGTCGTGACCATGAGGTAACTGCCGACGTGCGAGCCGACGACCTTGGCCGTGTTGGCGTGGTGGTAGTTGTGCGTCGCTCGCCACACGGTCGGGGGCGTGAGAACGTAGGTGCCGAACGCGTAGAAGATGGCCTTCGCGAGCGCGCTGTTGCGCAAGATCGCGAGGTGCATGTAGTCGTGGTAGAGGATGAAGCCGCGCACGATGACGAGGCCGTTGAGGAGCGCTGCCGGCAGGCGCACCCACCACCACGGCGCGACCGCGGTGACGGCCAGGAGCGCGAAGAAGACGCCGAAGGTCTCCACGACGTGGAACCAGCTCCGCGCGCGGCTCTCGTCCTGGTAGGCCTTGCTCGCGGCCAGGAGCTCCTTGGGGCCGCGCCGACCGGCGGGGTGCGCGCCGAGCATCGGGTCGGGTCGACGCGACGAGCGCTTGGGCGCGGTATCGACCGTCTCGGTGAGGGTCTCGGGCGCGGGCGTCTCGGGCGCGGGCGTCCCGGGGAAGCGCGGCGCTGCGTCTTGGGCGACGGTGCTCATGACGGGTCCTCGAAGGTGGGCGCCGGGGCGCCCGTCGACCGCGCTGCAAGCGGTGGTCCGGCGGCCGAGCGGCGCCAGCCATACCACGCCCGATCCAGCCCGCACGTCCGCCGGCGCGGAACGATTGAGGTTTTTCACGCCCGGGCTACGACAGCCCGATGTCGAACGTGAACGACGCTGGCGCGGGTGGCGCGTCGGCGCTCCACCTCCAGGCGGCGGCTGCGAAGGCCACTACGCGGCACCTCGCCCGCGCGAGCGCGCGTGAGAAGAACGCTGCGCTCCGTGCGATCGCGGACGCGCTCGGGGCGCGTGCGGGCGAAGTGCTCGCGGCCAACCGCGCGGACCTCGAGCGGGCCTCGCAGCGAGGGATCTCGGGGGCGCTGCTCGATCGGCTCCGCCTGAGCGAGCCGCGCATCGCGCTCATCGCCGAGGGCGTGCGGCAGGTCGCGGCGCTGCCCGATCCGGTCGGCCGCGTCGATCGCCTCGAGGCACGGCCCAACGGCCTGCGCGTCGGTCGCATGACCGTGCCTCTCGGGCTCGTGGGGATCGTGTACGAGGCGCGGCCGAACGTGACCATCGACGCGGCCGCGCTCTGCCTCAAGAGTGGAAACGCCTGCTTGCTCCGTGGCGGGAGCGAGGCCCTGGCCTCGAACAGGGCGCTCGTCGCGGTCGCCGGCGACGCGATCGAGGCCGCAGGTCTGCCGCGCGCGGCGGTGAGCTTCGTCGACGACACCGATCGCGAGGGGGTCCGGGCGATGGCCCGGCTGAGCGGCGTGCTCGACCTCCTCATTCCGCGGGGCGGCGAAGGGCTCATCCGCTTCGTCGCCGAGCACGCGACCGTGCCGGTCATCCAGCACTACAAGGGCGTCTGCCACGTGTACGTCGACGGTGCGGCTGACCTCGCGATGGCCGAGGCGATCGCGATCAACGCGAAGGTGCAGCGCCCGGGCGTCTGCAACGCGATGGAGACGCTGCTCGTCGACGCCGCCTGCGCGCACGCGTTCGTTCCTCGCGCGCTCCCGGCGCTCTCGGCGCGCGGGGTGTCGTTGCGCGGCTGCGAGCGCACGCGCTCCATCGCGCCCGGGGTCCTGGCCGCGACCGAGGCGGACTGGGACACCGAGTACCTCGACCTCGTGCTCTCGGTGCGAATCGTCGACGGTCTGGAGGGCGCGCTCGCGCACATCGCGCGTCACGGAACCGGGCACACCGAGGCGATCGTCACGGGAGATCGCGATCGCGGCGATCGCTTCGTCCGCGAGGTGGACGCGAGCCTCGTGCTCGTGAACGCATCGACACGCTTCAACGACGGCTTCGAGCTCGGTCTCGGCGCCGAGATGGGCATCTCCACCACGAAGCTGCACGCGTACGGGCCCATGGGCCTCGAGGAGCTCTGCGCGCGCAAGTGGGTCGGCTACGGCTCCGGCCAGACGCGCGCCTGAACGGCCAGCGGCAAAGGGTCCGCTCGCCCAGCGCCCGCGTGTCGGCCCGCGTCGCAAGAACAACGTGGGCTCGAGAGACGGAGAGTGACCCCTGGCTGGGCAGCGCGTGACCGCCGGCGGTCGTTCGCACAGACTCCCTCCCCGTGACCGCGCTCGAGCCGCCTGTCCCTCCCCACCTCCTCGGCATGCTGCCCGAGGACCTCGTCCGCGAGCTCGGCGCGCGCGGCGTCGATTGCTCGATCACCGAGGCCAGGCGCCTCCTCGGTCACGTCATCTCCGAGGGCAAGCGCGATCTCGTGCTCAAGCGTGCGCCTCGCCGCGAGATCCTCCGCGCGCTGGAGGCGCGCTTCGACCGAGGGCGGCTCGAGGTCGTCGACCGCGTGCGCGACGAGCACGACGGCTTCGTGAAGTACGTGTTCCGTCACCCCGACGGGGCGCTCACCGAGGCCGTGCGCATCCCCCTCGAGAAGAAGGGCCGTTTCACGGTCTGTCTGTCGTCGCAGGTCGGCTGCGCCATGCGCTGCGTGTTCTGCGCGACGGGCCGGCTCGGCCTCAACCGCAGCCTCCGCGCATGGGAGATGGTCGCGGCGCTGGTCACGGTGCGGGACGAGCTGGCGACCGATCCGGACCTCGACGCGCTGCGCGCCGAAGGCGTCGTGCCGCGGGTGAGCGGCGCCGTCTTCCAGGGGCAGGGGGAGCCGTTCCACAACTACGACGAGGTCATTCAGGCCGCGCGCGTGCTCTCGAACCCCTGCGGTGGCCGCATCACCCAGGAGGCGATCACGATCTCGACGGTGGGCCTCGTCCCGCAGATCGAGCGCTACGCGCGCGAGGGGCATCTCTACCGGCTCATCGTGTCGCTCACAAGCGCGGTCGAGGAGCGCAGGAAGGCGCTGCTCCCGGTCGCGGGTCGCTTCGCGCTCGCGGCTCTCGTGCGTGTCCTCGGCGCCTACCAGGACACCCTCGGCAAGCGCATCACGCTCGCGTGGGTGCTCATGCAGGGAGTCAACCACGGCGACGACGAGGTCGAGGCGCTCACGCGTGGCCTCGGTGGGCTGCCGATCCGGGTGAACCTCATCGACGTGAACGACGCCACCGGTCAGTACGCCGTCGCCGGCGACGAGGAGCGCATCGCCTTCGTGGGCAAGCTCCACGCGGCGGGCATCGCCACGCAGCGTCGCTACTCGGGCGGCAAGAACAAGCACGCCGCCTGCGGCATGCTGGCGGCGCGGCACCTCGCGCACGCGCAGGCGGAGGCTGGCTGATGGACGACGTCGCCCAGGCAGCGATGACCAGCGCGATCGCCGAGCTCGTGATGACGGCGATCGGGCTCGTCGTGCAGCTCGGCTTCCTCGTCGTCGCGCTGACCGTGGTGCGCAAGGCGAGCGCAGCCGCCGGCTCGTTGCTCGCGATGGCGGCGGCGCTCGGCATGCTCGGGTCGATCGGGCGGGTCGTGATTCCGCCGCTCGTCAGCTTCCTGACCATGAGCGCGGGCGACGCGAGCTCGACGCTGCGGGCGCACACCGTCACCTCGTTCGTGCTCGGTCTGGTGGGTCTCTGCGGCGCGGGCGCGCAGCTCGTCGGGATCGTGTGGCTCGCGCAGGGGCGCAGAGCTCCTCGCGAGGGCTGAGAGCACGTGGCACTCGGATGGATCGATGCGGGTGCCACGGGCTCGAATCGGCGGGAGGGAGGTTCTCGCCGACTCACTCGGCGAGAGGGGGGGCTGCTGCCAGACGCTACGGCAAGAAACGTCGGAGCATGAGTCAATCCAAGTGACTCACGCTCTGAGTCGCAGGCGTCACCCGCGGGCCAGCGGGGGTGTCGCGGCGGACCGTGGTCCTGTCGCCGGGGTCTCCGTTCGACCCCCAGCCGACCGGGGCTTCGCGCGCCCGCATGTCGGTTCGCGCCTGCGGTCCGGGAAAAAGCGCATAGGATGCGGCCGGTACGCAGCCCCTCGGCGGGGCGCGTCGGAGGCGATGTGGCGAGCAAGAAGAGCGACGAGACCGGCACGAAGGCGACCAAGAAGGTGGCGAGCAAGGCCAGCAAGCCGAGCAAGCCCGTGGCGAGCAAGCCCGCGGCGGCCAAGGCCAGGAAGGTCGTCCTCGAGAAGGCTGCGAAGAGCGCCGCGCCCAGGCGCGCCAAGGCCGAGCCCACCGCGGCGCCGACCGCGCGAAAGGATCCGCCGTCGAAGAAGACGGCGCTCGCCATCGCGGACGCCGGCCTCGATAAGAAGGCGGTGAACATCCAGATCATCGACGTGCTCGGCAAGGTCGACTACGCCGACTACCTCGTCGTCATGAGCGGCCGGAGCGAGCGGCAGGTCGCGGCGCTCGCGCGCGGCATCGCGGAGGACGTCGAGAAGAACACCGGCGAGAAGTGCGCCGGCATCGAGGGCTTGGCCGGCCAGGGCAGCGGCGCCTGGGTGCTGATGGACTTCGGCGATGTCGTCGTCCACATCTTCCACGACGACGTGCGCGGCTACTACGACCTCGAGTCGCTGTGGATCGACGCCGCGCGCGTGCCCGTCCCGAACCAGCCTCCGGCGTGAGCGGGGCCTCGGGGCCATGCGCATCGTCGTCGTCGCCGTCGGCAAGGTGAAGGAGCGGGGCCTCCGCGAGGCGATCGACGACTACGAGGCGCGGATCAAGCGCTACTGCAAGCTCGACGAGATCGAGATCGCCGACACGGGCGAGCGCGACGTCGCGGTCAAGCTCGAGCGGGCCGTACCCGATCGTGCCCGCACGCGCACCATCGCCCTCGAGGTGGGCGGAGAGCGCATGAGCTCGCAGAAGTTCGCGCAACTGCTCGGGCGCTGCGAGGTCGGCGCCGTGGCCAACGTGTGCTTTCTGATCGGGGGCTCCTACGGTCTGCCCAAGGAGCTGTCGGACGCTTGCGACGTGCGGCTCTCGCTCTCCGACATGATCCTTCCCCACCGCATCGCGCGGCTCTTTCTGGTGGAACAGATCTACCGCGCCTTCACCATCCTCCGGAACGAGCCCTACTCGCACTGAACGAAGTCGAGCGTGCCTCGCGGTCCCGACGGCCGAGGGCTACGCTGTCCGAGGCCGTGGTCGAGAAGCTCGTCTACCCTCCGATCCCGAAGTACTTCAACACGACGGGTCCGTGCGAGGAGCGGCAGCACTGCATGGTGCCGCCGTTGCCGCGCGTCCCGGAGGCGAAGGGGATCGCGGAGCATGGAGGCTACTTCGTGCTCCACGCGCCGCGGCAATCGGGCAAGACGACGACGCAAGCCGCCTCGGCACGGCGAGCCCCTTCCACGTGAAGGTCGAGTCGCTGTCGCCGGGCCGACTGGCGAGCATCCGAGGCGCGTGCCCCTCGCGGGAGGGGGCACGCGCCCCGCGAAGGCGGGTGACCGCTCCTGCGCGAGCTGCGGTATTCTGCGCCGCCGTGTGGAAAGACATCGTCGGCCTGATCCTCGTCCTCGTCGCGCTCCTCGGGCTCGGCCTGGGCGTGCGCGAGGTGACGCTCCGGGACTATGTCGCCGCGGGGCTTCTCCTCCTCGCGGGCGTCTCGACGCTGAGGGCGGGCGTCGGCCTCTTGCGCCCGAGCATCGGGGAGTGAGGTGAGCGTGCGCCGGTCATGGCAGACGTTCGGAGCGTCGCTCGGGCTGCTCGGGCTCGCGGCGTGCGGCGAGCCTGAAGCGGCGCCAGCTGGCGAGAGCCCCGCGGCCGCCGAGGCGCGCGCGCTCGCGTCGGGCGACTCGAGCGTCGGAGGCGACATCGTCGCGACGGTCGACGGAGTGGGCATCGGCGTGGCGGACGTCGAGGCGCTCGCGCGCACCGAGCAGCTCGCGCCCCTCGAGGCGCTGCGTCGGCTGGAGGGCGAGCTCTTGCTCGCCCGCGCCTCGGAGCGCGCGGGGGCCGGTGATGTCGACGAGGCCGACGCCGAGGCGCGTCGGTCCGCGGTGCGCGCGCTCCTTCACCGCGTGATCGAGCCGGCGCACACCCCGGAGGGTGTGTCCGCAGAGACCCTCGACGCGCGACACCGCGAGATCGCGTCGGCGCTCTCGGCGCCCGAGACGCGGCGCGCGGGCCACGCCCTCGTGCAGCTGCCTGCGGACGCTCCCGAGGCGCGCGTCGATGCCGCCATGCGCCTCGCGCAGCGCATCCGAGGCGAGCTCGCGACGCTGTCCGATCCGGAGGCCGCGCTCGACCGGTACGCGGGCACCGAGGGGGCCTTCGAGGTCGCGGTCGAGCACTTGCCTGCGATGGCGCACGAGCGGCTCGAACGGTCGTTCGCCGACGCCCTCTTCGGCGCCGCCGCGCCGGGTCTCCTGCCAGACCTGGTGCGGACGTCCTATGGCGTCCACGTTATCGTCCTCGCCGAGATCGTGCCCCCATGGGAAGTCCCGCGCGAGGAGTGGGAGCCCACGCTGCGACGCCAGATCGCCGCCGAGGCGCGCGCGCGCGCGACCGAAGAGCTCGCAGAGCAGCTCCGGGAGCGAGCTCCGGTGAGCGTGAGCGCCCGCGTCGGGGACCTCCTCGAGACCATCTCGTTCGGAGACCCTCCCGGCGCGGCACCGCCGGGCGGGAGCTGAGGGTGGCCGAACGTTCCGGGCGCGTCGCGCGCGCCGAGACCCCGCGTGACACGGACGAGACGGGCTTCACGCCCATCTTGCGCCGCGTCGTCGTCGCCGTGCCCGAGCTGCAGGCGGCGGTGTTCGTCGACGAAGAAGGCGAATGTGTCGACTACTGCGTGCGGATGGGCCTCTTCGACGCGAAGGTCGCGGGCGCGCAGCTCCACGTGCTCACCCGCGGGATCGTCGAGCGCGGCGGATCCGTCCTCGGAGCACCCCACACGTACCACGTCGTCGCCGACGCCCGGGAGATCCTCGTGCGCCGCGTGAGCGACGACTACACGCTCGTGCTCTTGAGCGATCCCCCCGCTCCGCTCGGCGCGTTGGCGCAATGGCTCGAAGCCGCCGTCCGCGAGCTTCGCCACGAGGGCGGCATCGCGGCGCCGCCATGGGAGCCGCACCGAGAGACACTCAAGGTCGAGCTCCGCGCTTCGGTGGGCTGGGGCTACGCGCCGACCGCGTTCTCCGAGCGCGGGCGCCGCCACGAGCTCACGGCCGTGGTCGGCCGATGGATCGATCACGAGGATCAAGGCGCGGTGTGCTTCATGGTGCGCACCTCGTCGGGCGAGGAGACCGTGCTCGTTCACCGAGCCCGCGAGGGCCGTTGGTCGAGGAGGGTCGAGGAGTGACCCGGTGACGCCGCGCGCCGTCGGCCTCGACGGCGATGCGCCCCCCGACCCCCGACGCCGTCGCGGCCCGTGACTTCTCGGCCCGAGGCCGGCCGAGAAGTCACCGAACCGGTTTGAAGGGCGCCAGGCGCGCGGGTAGCATCCGCCGCGTGAGCCGTCGCTGCCCGAGCTGCGGGACCGAGTACGAGGAATCCGTCGCCTTCTGCGGCAACGACGGCACCATCACGGTCCACGTGCAGGCGCCGGGAGAGGAGCCCGACCGGCGGCTCGGTCGGCGCTTCGGCGACTACGTCGTCGTGCAGCGCGTCGCTGACGGCGCGATGGGCAGGGTCTACGAGGGGCGACACGCGACGACGCGTCAGAAGGTCGCCGTCAAGATTCTCCATGACGACGTGGCCAAGGACCGCATCGCCGTCGAGCGCTTCAAGCGGGAATTCGAGACAGCCAACGAGCTGCAGTCCCCGTACGTCGTGCGTGTCATCGACTTCGGCGGCACCGGCGACGGCTCCTTCTATCTGACGATGGAGTTCCTCGGCGGAGAAGAGCTCGGTGCGCTCCTGCGGCGCGAGGGCGCACAGCCCGTGGCGCGGGTCGTGAGGATCCTCGCGCAGGCCGCGTGCGGGCTCGAGGACGCCCACTCGTTCGGCGTGATCCACCGAGACCTCAAGCCCGACAACCTCTTCCTCGTGAGCACCCCCGAGGGCGACGCGCTGCGACTCCTCGACTTCGGCTCGGTGAAGCTCCAGATGGAGACCGGCCCCAAGCTGACTGCATTCGGCACGACCCTCGGCTCCCCGTACTACATGTCCCCCGAGCAGGCGATGGGTCGCGCCGACGTCGACAACCGCACGGACCTCTTCGCTCTCTCCGCGATCACCTACGAGATGCTGAGCGGCAAGATCGCCTTCGACGGTCCCGCCGTCGCCCAGATCCTCATGAAGATCGTGAGCGACATGCCGCCTCCGCTCTCGTCGCCGCGACCGGGCTCGAGCCCTGCGCTCGATGACGTCCTCGAGAAGGCCCTCGCCAAGGACAAACAGCACCGGCACGAGAGCACCGTGGCC
>JBKDQC010000267.1:0-1791 GCA_046342295.1 Deltaproteobacteria bacterium
GCGACAGATCGTTCGGGCGCACCCGGCGCGCAAGCGAGAGGGCCGTGTCGGCGTCGTCGAGCGCGTCGGCCCCGATGGCGAGCGCGGCCAGTCTCGTCAGCGCGGGAGTGTCCCTCTCGTCGAGCGGACGGCTCGCCAACCTCGACAGCGCAGGACCTCGGTCGCCCGTGAGCGCGCGGGCCCATACGAGCGCCGCGCTGAATCGCGCTTCGATCTCGTCGCCCGGGGCAAGCGTGACCAGCGTGAGGGCGGCCAGGCATCGCGCCGCGCCCGCGCGCTCGCCCGCGAGCACCGACGCGACCGTCCCGTCGGTGTCTGGCACGAGGAGCTCGCAGACCCGCAGCGCCGCACGCCCGTCATGCGGGCTCCGACGCGTGCTCGCCTCGAGCAGGGCGAGGGCTCGGTCGCGCTGCCGGCGCGCGAGCGCTTGCTCTGCTCGCGCCAGCGCGCGCTCCACGGCGCGCTGCTCGGCGGCACCTCGCTCCTCTCGGCCCCTCGCCTGGGCCGAGGCCCCGCCTCCTGCCGTCGAGAACGCGAACGCTGCGATCATCCCGGCGAACGAACGAAGCCAGAGCCGATCGCGGCGCATCCGCCCAGTGTGCACCGGCCCTGCCGGCCCGCTACACCGCGGGTCGACGTGCGAGACGCCATCCCGATCCTCGATCTCCCCCACCGTCAGGCCCGCGCCCTGCTCCGCGGCGGTGCTCCCGTCTTTCTCTCGGTCGATCCGGTCGAGTACCACGGCCCACACCTCTCGCTCCGCAACGATCACCTCGTCTCGACCGGCCTCGCGCGACGCTTCCACGCGGCGATCGAAGAGGCCCGCGCCGGTCAGGAGCCGTGGCCTCTTCTCTGCGCGAGCACGCTCGACGCGGGCGTCGATCCCACCCCGGGCCCCGGAAGCCGGGCCGTCGCGTTCCGGGCGCTCTCCGAGCTCATCGTCGGCGCCTGTCAGGCGCTGGCGGATCTCGGCGCGCAGCGCGTGGTCCTGATGACCTTCCACGGCGCCCCGCTCCACTCGATCTCTCTGCAGCGGGGCGTCGAGGCGCTTCTCAGGCGAAACGTGCGCGCGATCGCGCCCCTTCACCTCCTCCTCTCGGATGTCGCGACGCGCTCCCCGGAGCCCTTCGCCCCGGCTCTCGCGCACGTGCCCGAGGCCGAGCGTGGGCCGATGCTCGCCGCGCTGCGGAACGACTTTCACGCGGGCTTCATGGAGACCTCCTTCGCGCTCGCGCTCGCGCCGGCCTCGGTCGATCCGATCCACCGCGCGCTGCCCGACTGCCCGCCGTTCGCTCCCGATCCCCGCCTCCTTCGGTTGGCCCACGCCGCGGACCGGATCGGCAACCGTGTGCTCGGCGCCGAGCTCCGCGTCGTCGCGCACGGTCTCGGATGGTCGAAGGTCCGTCCGTTCCCGGGCTACACCGCGCAGCCGCGCTACGCGACCGCCGCGTCGGGAGAGGTCTTCGTCGCGTACGCGGTGTCGCGCGCGGTTCCCCGAATCCTCGACGTGGTCGCCGGCGGCCCGCCGCCCCCGCCTCCGATGGCCTGGATGGAGGCGCTCACGCTCCGCGGTCGCCTCCCCGGCCTCGAGGTACCGCCCGAGGCCGTGGCAGCGTTCGGTTGAGCGGGCCCGAGCCGTGGCGCCCTCAGAGCATGAGTCACTTGGATTGACTCATGCTCTGATATTTCTGGCCGGAGGGTCTGGCCGCAGCCCCTCCCTCTCGCCGAGTGAATCGGCGAGAGCCTCCCTCCCGCCGATTCGAGCCCGTGGCACCCGCATCGATCCATCCG
>JBKDQC010000268.1:0-6485 GCA_046342295.1 Deltaproteobacteria bacterium
GTCCAGCACGACGTTGCTCAGGAGCGGCGAGAGAGGACCGCCTTGCGGCACTCCTTGCTCCACGTCCATCACCACGCCGTCCGGCAACAACACCTTGGCCTTCAGCATCCGGCCGATGAGTACGAGCACGTTCTTGTCGGTGATGGCCTCTGCCAATCGAGACATGAGACGCTGATGGTTCACTCGATCGAAGAACTTCTCCAGATCGAGATCCACCACCCACTCGTAACCCTCGTCCAGGTAGCCGACGGCCTCGGCGATCGCCGTGTGACAGCTCCTTCCAGGACGGAACCCGTGGCTCGAATGGTGGAAAGTTCGCTCGTACAGCGGTTCGAGCACTTGCCGTACGGCCTCCTGCACCACTCGATCGATCACGTTCGGGATCCCGAGCCCTCGCTGTCCGCCGCTCGCCTTCGGGATCCACACGCGCCGGATTTCGCCGGGCGTGTAGCGTCCCTCGAGCAACGCGGACTTCAGCTGCGGCAGCCATTCGTGGAGGTGCTCACGCATCTCCTCGATCGCCACGCCGTCGGCCCCTGGTGACCCGCGGTTCCGTTCCACGTTCTGAAACGCTTCCTCCAATCGCTGCACTACCTCATCGATCGTCGCGTCCCTCGCTCGGCTCGCCTTGTTCATCGGCTTCGGCACCGCGCGCGTCGCAGAGAGGCGTGGGCGCCGCTCCGCTCCGCCGTCGGAGACCGCTTTCGCGGGCGCTTCGGCTGTTCCGGTGAACAGCTCGAGCTGCTTGGGCTCTTCGTCGACCGGGATCGCCTTCGCTCCCGCGCGGGGCTCGACCTCACGCGTTACGCCCGGCTTTCGACGGGCTTGGACTACTTCGCGATCCTCTGACTTCTGCCGGGCCATCGCCCTCTGTCCTTTCGTTCTCGGAGCTACCGCCGCAGGCGCGGAGCCCGGCAGATCTCCCTGGGTCAGCTGCAACAGACTTCGCGACCGCCACGTCGCCCATACGCCCGTGCTTCCGACGCACATTGGGTTTCGCCCCTGGAGGCGGGCTCACCCAGCACGGACGCCTCACGGCGCTTCACTCTCGTTCGGGACGTTCGCGCACCTACGACTCCATCGGACCTCCCCTCGCGGGCGACTTCTTGCGGTGGTGGTCCCGCCCTCCGTCGGTCTCGGTGCTCCGAGCGCGATGCCCTTGTCTCCTCGGTGTCGGGTTCCCTGCGTCAGGGCCCCGGGTTTGGTCTTCCACCTCCTGTCTGTTGCGCCTGCCAGGCGCACCTCCCTCTCGCCGAGTGAATCGGCGAGAGCCTCCCTCCCGCCGATGCGAGCCCGTGGCACCCGCATCGATCCATCCGAGTGCCACGTGCTCTCAGCCGCAAGAGTGCGTGCTCTCAGCCGTACATCCGCTCGGTCCCGCGCGGCTCGCCGCGGGTCCGCGCCTCGTGCTGGTCGCGGACTGTCTTGGCGAGCGTGAAGGCCTGCGCGACCGTGAAGAAGAAGGCGAGCCCCACGAAGGCTTTGGCCCAGACGTCGAGGGGAAGGCAGGCGATGCCGAGGCTCGAGCCGCCGAGCGCGATGGCGAAGGCGACCCAGCTCTGAAAGACCCATGCGTTGGTGTTCATGCGAAGAGAGCTTTGCGACCCGCATGCCGGCCGGAGCCTGCCAAGAAACCGCGATCACGGCGGGCATGTCGCCCCCGGGACGTTCACAGAGTGAACATCGGATGTGCATGCAATGCACGCGCTCCGGCTGCGCGTCGAGGGAGGTCCCGACGGTGTCACCACGTGCGGCGAGGAGGCGCTCGGTCGCGACGTCGAGGCTCTTGGGAGTGTCGCGCTCGAGCGCCTCCGCAACGCCGGGAAGGACCGCGCGAACACGGCGCTTGTCGTCCTCAATCGCGCGACGACGGGATCGGGGAGGGAGCGCTTCGTCGATGGACGAGTACGGCTCCTGGACGCGGCCGACCTCTTCCTGGGTGACGCCGCTCGAGTGCTCGAGGAGCGGGCCACCGACCACCTCGGCGAGCCGCGCATGGTTGTGACGCACGAATCTTGCGCCGCATCGCGCGCCGCGGTCCCACACGCTGGTATCCTCGCACGCACGAGGTGCCCGCCGTGACCGAGACCCAGCGGTTCGAGTCGTTCGAAGAGTTCTGGCCGTATTACCTGTCCGAGCATCGCAATCCCACGTCACGCCGGCTTCACTTCGTCGGCACGTGCGGGTGGATGGCCTCGGTCGCGGTCTCGAGCGCGGCCCACCCGGTGCGTTTCCCGCTGGCCATGGCCGGCTTCGCCGGCGTCCTCTGGCACGGGGCTCAGCACGAGAAGGACGGTCCTTCGCTCAAGCACATCGCCGCCATGCTCGCGATCCCAGGCTCGGTCGCACCGGCGACCTTCCCGGCGGGAGTCCTCTTCGCGTACGCCTGCGCGTGGGCGGGCCACTTCGGCGTGGAGAAGAACCGGCCCGCGACCTTCCAGTATCCGCTCTGGTCGTTCCTCGGGGACCTCCGCATGTGGAGCCTCATGGCGCGGGGCCGGCTCTGGTCGGGCGATCCGCTCGAGGAGCTCGGCCTCGAGGACGCATGGCGACGCGACGCGCCCGAGGCCGTGAAGCTCACCACGAACGAGGTCGGCGTCGCGGAGTGACTGTCGTCACGGCGGCCTGCGCCCGCCGCGGGCCTGATCTCGCGCGCCCGCGCCCTTGCTCTCGTGCGTCCGAACATCGGCGCTTTCTCGCACCCGGAGGACTGCGGTGGCTCAAGCGGAGCTCGGTGGCAACGTCGCGCTCGACAACGTCGAGCATGCAAGGCAGGCCCTCGCCAAGAGCGACCTCGCGGGCGCGCTCTTCCACGTGAGCTCCGCGCTCGCGACCGACCCGCAGAACCGGGAGTGGCGCGCGGTCCTCGATGAAGCCATCCGCCGGGCTCCCGACGCCGCGGTCTTCGTCCGCAAAGACGAGGTGAAGGCCGACTACATCACGGGCGCGACGCGCGGCTACGTGCATGCCTTCAAGGGCGAGTGGGTCGATGCGTTCGCCACGGTGGCGGAGGTCTGTGCGGTGCGCCCCGACGCGCCGTTCCTCCTCTGGGCGACCGAGTGGGCTGCGCGCCCCGAAGCTCTGTCGGCCGTCGGTGCAGACGATCTCGAGAAGCGGATCCTTCCGAGCATCCTGCGGATGGTGTCGCGGTGCCCGAGCCCGGTGCTGCTGGAGGACGAGCGGCGCAAGAACATCGACGCTGCCGCAGCGATCCTCGGCGCCTTCTACCAGACGCATCCGCAGCATCCGCTCCTCGTGTTCGCGATCGCGGCGACGTTGCGGCGGCAGGGGCAGTTCGACCCGGCCATCCAGTTCGCGGCCTTCGCGTACCAGCTCAAGAGCGACTGGAACACCACCATCGGGGTCGCATGCGCCTACCGCGACGCCAAGCGGGTCGAGGAGGCGGTGCAGTGGTTCCGCCACGCGCACGGCCAGCGGCCCGACGACGTGGCGGCGTTGCTCGACGTCGGTGACACCTATCTCGACGCCGACCGCTTCGACGAGGCGATCGGCGCCTACCGCGAGGTGCTCGCGAAGGCCCCCGCCGAGGACTGGGCCCAGACGTCGATTCTCTACGCTGTCTTCCGGAAGTCGGGGGCCGAGGGCGACTTCGCGCCGCTCTTCGAGGCGAGCGGCCGGAGCCAGCGCGCCAAGGAGCTCTACTTTCGCGTCGTCGGCGACCACCCGTACTTCACGTGGCTGCCGCATCCCGGAGACTCGACGTACTTCGCGGCGCGGCAGGTCGTGGCCGACCTCACGCGTCGCCCGCCTGCCTCGCCGACGCTCGGCGTCGACATCCATCTCCAGCACATGGAAGCGCCGAGCGCGCTCCGAGCATTCAAGCTGTGGACCGACGCGCGCGGATGGAACGGCGTCGGCATGCGCGCGAAGGTCGAGGGTGTGCAGGAGCCCGACACGCGCTTCGCGAGGGGTCCGGTCGACTTCACGCTGTGGGCCTTCGACGACAAGGTGCCCCGACCCAACTGCCCGCAGCCCGATCCGCGCGTGGCGCAGGCCATCGCGGCGATCGCGATCAAGCCCTACGCGCTCTCGGTCTGGGACAAGGACGCCAAGGCCCTGGCCGCGCAGATGGGGCCCGCGTGGCTCAACCAGCTCCTCTTCACGATGGTGCAGCCGCCGAACCTTCCCCAGCTCGACCACGACCCGTTCTTCTGGGTGCAGAAGTGCCAGATCGCGATCGCCCTCGTGGTCGCGAACCTCGATCCGGGCTGGGAAGGCAGCGCGCGCAAGCGCACGCTCGAGTCTCTCGCGCGCGGCCCGGTGGACTGGACCATCGACGCTGCCGTGATCGCCATGGGCTGGCTCGCCAAGCACGACCCGGCGATCCGCCCCGGCGTGGAGCAGTTCTTCGGCTGGCTCGAGACGCAGATCCCCAAGACCGGGTTCACCTGTTACGAGTACCCGCTCGTGAACGTCTGGCGCAACCTCGGGGCTCATCCACCGGAGCTCCAGAGGAAGCTCGACCTCTGGAAGCTCCGCTGCGAGTCGCAGAAGATCGAGTTCGCCGAGGAAAAGCACGCAGGCCTCACGCTGGACGACTACGCGAGGCTCTCGGCAGAGCGTGACCAGATCATGCTTCGCGCAGCGAGCGGCGCAGGCGGGCACATGGGGATGGCAGCGCAGGCGGCGGGCGGGGCGCTTCTCGGCGGTCTCACCAAGGCTGCCTTCGGCGGTCTGGGGCTTGGTGGTGCGGTCAGCAACCTCGCGGGCAACGCGATCCAGAGCGCAGGCAGTTCGGTGGGTTACCTCGGCGAGCTCCAGCAGCTCTGCGCGAAGTACAAGATTCCGCAGCTCCAAGCCGGGCTGCTCGGGCGCGTCCCCGCGTGGGACCAGCGGATCCAGGGCGACCCGGAGCTGCAGAAGAAATTCCTCGTCCTTCAGCAGCATGCCTCCCTCGCGGCAGCCGGTGTCGGGGGGCAGGAGCAGCGCGCGCTCGCGCAAGCGATGGGGGGCGGGCTCGACGTCGAATCGATGAAGCAGAACCACCAGGTCGCAGAGCACCAGATCGAGGCAGGCGGCGGCGGAGACCCGGATCCTGTCGTGTTTCCTGGTGGCAAGGTCGCCAAGCTCAGCGACTACGCGGGGTTGCTCAAGCACATGCAGGGCGGCGACTTCCACGGCGCGCTGCGCAAGTACGGGCTCGACATGGGCAGCTATACGCAGGTCGCGCAGGTCTGGGGCGCCAAGCTCGCCAGTGATCCGGTGTTGAACGCGAAGTTCGGCAAGATGATGACTGGCTGAACGCCGAGGTCTCCGATGTCGCTCCGAAGTCTTGGTTCGAACGGTCGCGTCGCATCCGCCCAGATCATCGCGCTCTTCGCCCTGCTCACCTCGGGCTGCGAGCCACCCCGCGCCGCGCGGGGACGCTCCTCGCCGGTGTGTGCGACGCAGGACTGCGCGACCGGCCGCATCCTCGACGACGGGTGCTCGGACGACGGCCGCTGCGCGAGCTGCATCCACCCGTGCCCACGGGCGCCCGCGCCGCCCGAGGCCTCGCGATGAGGTCGGCCCTCGGCGCGGCGCCCTGGCGTGCGCGCATCCACCGAAGCGACCGGCATCCCGGCAGGGTCGCGAACGACGATCGAGCCCCGTGAACCGCGCAGGGATGCCCGCGGACGCGATCGATCAGGCCTCGCTCGAGCCCCTCGCGCTCGAGCTCCTCGCGCTCGCCTCGCGCGCGATGGAGCGGCGCAACCTCGAGGAGGCCGAGACGATCGCGCGCGCGGTCGCGCGGCTCGCAGAGCGTGCATCGCTCGGCGCGGTCGCGGCGCGCGGCTACCAGATGGAGGCCCGCGTCGCGCACCTCCGCGAAGACATGGTCGCCGCGCGCGCGAGCTTCGCGGAGGCTGTGCGCGTCCAGCGTGACCACCGCGACGAGCGCGGGGCGTTGCGCACGGAGCTTGCGCTGGCCTTCGTGCTCTACGACGAGGGAGACGGCGAGGGAGCCGCTCGGATGCTGGACGACATCGAAGCGCGCGCAGGAGAACATCTCGGTGCTCTCGCGCCCCAGCTCGCGGGCTACCGCGGCAACATCGCGCGGCAGCGCGCCGAGCACGGCCGCGCCCACGCGCTCTACCTCGACGCGGTCGCGCGGGCACGAGAGGGGGGCGACGCGCTCTTCGCGCTCGTCTTCGAGATGGACGACGGCATCACGACACTGCTCGAGGGTGACGCGCTGTCTGCGCACGCCGCGCTCTCGCGCACCATGGAGGCCGTGGAAGCCCTGCCGCGGAGCGACGGTCGGCTCGTCCTCGCGTCCACCCTGCGGCATTACCTCACGCTCGTACGCCTCGCGCTCGGCGTGCCCGTCGAGGACCTGCGCGAAGGCCCTCCCTCCGAGAGCTTGCGCAGGATGCGCGAGACGCTGGCCCGCGCGCGGAGCGAGGTCGCGCTCGGTGAGCTCGAGGAAGTGGGCCTGCGCTCCGAGCATGCACGGGTGACGCGCACGATCCTCGAACGCATCA
>JBKDQC010000269.1:0-2843 GCA_046342295.1 Deltaproteobacteria bacterium
GTGCGTGGTGCGCTTCTTGGTCGTCTTCCACACCCCCTCGATGCCGTTCAGTTCGGGCGAGTAGGGAGGGAGGCGATGGAGCTCGATGCGGTCGCGGTGTCGCGTGAGCCATTCGGCACCCTCAGGTTGGAGCCGGTGGCAGGGGCCGTTGTCGATGATCGTCCTCCAGGGAGATCGCGGCAGCCTGATCCTCGCGGGATCTCAAGTCAACGCCGATGGATCGACGCTACGGCGATCCTGTTTAGTTCGCCGCTTTTTCGCGTAGCTCGCCGAGTCCGTCGGGACTTCCGCTAGCAAGGTCGTTTCGTAAACTCTCCTCGCGCCGTCGCTCGATCGCTGCCCTCGCCCGTTCCTCGAGCGTGGGCTCTGGCTCCGCACGCCCTGCTTGGTACGCCATGCCGGCGAGGACGGCCGCGACGACGATCGCCGCAAGTCCGAATGCGAGGAACAGGTTCTTGGAAGTCACGGAACTCTCCACTGCGAAGAACAGGGTCGGGGTGACCCTACTCGCGCACCTCGGCGAACGCGAGACCGCGCGGGTTGTGAAGACGTTCGACGAGCTCGGCGCAGATGGCGAGCATGTCGCGGGGTCGTGCTCCTGATGGCGACCTCCGGGCTCGAGGGCGTCGTCGAGGAGACGTGGCTCGTCGAGAACCGCACGGACGCGTCCGGCTCGCGAGCCTGCCGCTCCCCGCGGCACGCGCGCCAACGCGCACCGTTCGATTCTCGGACTTCGGCGACCTCTTCGCGGTGCCGGGTTGATCCGGACCGCGAGTGGACGTTCACCAGAATCATGCACCCGCGCCCTCGCCATCGTCTCGTGCTCGACACCACCGTGCTCAAGCTTCTCGTCGACGCCGAGGTTCGCGGTCGCTTCGCTACTGCCGTGGACCGCCTCGGGGTCGAACGCGTACTCGTCCCAGAGTTCTCGGCCGCCGAAGCGATCGACGGTAGTGACGGTGCCGATCGTGCCGCCGCTCTCGTCGAGCTCGCGGCGGGGACCCGCGTTCCGGTTCGCGCGCTCGCGCACCTCCCCACCCTGATCGAGCACGAGCGCTTAGGCCCGCGGCGGCTCGGGCGGCCGAGCTATCCGATGCTGCCGATGCCACCGCTCGACCACCTCCTCGCCGTGAAGGCCGACGGGCAGCTCCATGCCTGGATGCGCGGCTGGAAGAACGGCCTCGGGGCGACGATCGTCACGTTCCGCGCGGAGATGAACCGCAAGTTTCCTCAACGATCGGTCGGTGACCTCGACGAGATGCTGGACGAGAAGAAGGCGCCGACGACGCTGCTCGAGCGGGAGTCCTTCGGCATGGCGCAGATCCAGAGTCCTTCCGAGACTCGGTCCGCGCGCGCCCCGGGCGCTACCCCGTGCATGCTCTCTGGGCGGCGCTAACGCAGGTGTTCGGGCTCGCCAGCGGGTACGCCGATCGCGCCGGACCCCGGTGGGGACCCATCCTCGGCGCACCGCACCGCAACGACCTTGCGGACATCGTCATCGCCGCGGGCACCGGGGCCGGGACGCGCCTCGTGACGCAGGACAACGGGCAGTCGAGGAGGCTGGACTTCGTGGCGAGGGCGCTGAAGATCGGCGTGCGAGCGATGAGGTTCGAGGACGTGGTCGCGGGAGCGCCTCCGATTACGACGAAACGAGCCGCTCGCGGAACCCGACGAATGTAATCGTGTCCTGAAGGACGTTTCGGGGGTGACCAACGAGCGACAACTCACGATGGCCTTCGGTGACCGTGTAGTGGGGTGCCCACAGGGTCCCGCCGTACGCATAGAGTTCGCCGTCACGCGGGACCGTGGCGTAGCAACCCAGGCCTGGCTGTGCGCTCAAGAGCCAGGACAAGAATGCGGCGACGTTGCCAGAGTATCCTCCGCTGAATACCGCGAAGGCGTGTTCGGCTGATACACCCCTCGTCGGGGTGGCGACCTTGACGAAGTAGCTCCGCCCCCTCTCGTCGGACATGAACTTCCAGCCCGCCAAGTGCGTGTCCACAAATTGGACTCCAAGTTGCCTGCGGACCAGTTCGACGAGTTGCGCGGACGTAGCCTCCGGGACAGTCACGCACAAATCAGCCCTCATCTTGATCTCCGGGTCGCTCGCCAGTCGGGGCGGCAGGTTCGCCATCGAGGCTCTCGAACGCCTCGTCGGATGTCAAGCAGCCCGTCCTGCGCGAAAAAGCGCACCGGGCGGTCGTACGCTGCGGCGGCGGCGACGGCGTGGCACTCCGACGACGCCGACGAGCGCGAGGCGGTGCGTGCGGAGGTGCGGCGTGCCGCGCGACGACAGCTCCGAGGGAGCATCGTGGCGGTGACGATCCTCGGACCGGACAACACGGTCCTCGAGGTGGTCGGCAGGCCGGCGTCCGCCTGACCACCGCACCGTGGGAAGCTGCCGGCCGACTACGCGGTCGGCAATGCTCGGGCCGATCGCCACCGTCGCCCTGGTTCTGGTCCGGTGACTCCTGCGTGGCCGGAGCCTACGAGAGCGGAGCCCGACGGCAGGCCATTCCCGGGAAGACCGCAAGTACGGCTTCAGCCCCCCGGGTACCACACCCGGCCCGGCCGGTTTCGGAGTAGGCTTCCACCGATGACCGGGACCGATTCGGACATGCTACCCGCCTGCCCGCGCTGCGGCGCACCGATCACGTCAGGCAAACTCCCGTGCCCCTGCGGTGACAGGGAGACCCAATCCCGGTACGCGTTCACGGGGTCGCGGGAAGGAGCTTGGGTGAAGGGCGACGGTGGAGCGCAGCTACAATGGTGTCTTCGAGGAAGGCGAGCGGTTGACGTTCGTGCTTCTTGAGGGTCGCGAGAACGGTCATGGCCCTTTCGGC
>JBKDQC010000270.1:0-2909 GCA_046342295.1 Deltaproteobacteria bacterium
CACCTCGGCGAGCAACGTCTGGACGCGCAGCGCCTCGGCGTCGCTCGCACGCGCGCCATCGAGCTCGAACACATCCCGCTCGAGCGACGGCTCGAGCGCGACGCTGGTCTCCGTGCGCATGGGCGCGAGCGTGATCGACACGCTCGGCACCGCGGGGAGGTTCAGCGCTTCGTCGTTCTTTCCCCAGTACTTCGCGAGCGCGATGTTCGCGCGCGCGATGGCCGTGGCCTTTCCAGTCATGGTGTCTCCCTACGGTCGATCTCGCCGACCTTCGTCTCGCCGATCGTGGTCTCGAACGCTTCGCGCCCCATCTCCGCGAGGGCACGGCGCACCACGGCGGCGCCCGCATCGTCGCGCACGAGCGCGATCATGCACCCGCCCCCGCCGCCGCCCGTGAGCTTGGCGCCGAGCGCACCCTCGCGGCGCGCTCGCTCGCACATCGCGTCGAGCCCGTCCGTCGAGACACCCCAGCCCGCGAGCAGGGTGTGGCAGCGGTCGAAGCTCGCCCCGAGCGCGTCGAGATCGCCCGCCCGCAGCGCGCGCTCGCCGTCCGCGACGACATCGCGAAAGGCCGAGAGCTCACGCTCGAACGCCTCGGGCACGCTTGCCCTGCGGTCGGCGACGCGAGCGACGGTCTCCTTGGTGGAGCCCGACTGGCCGCTGTGACCGACCACCAAGCGGAGCAGCCGGCCCGCCGCCAGAGGCTCGAGGGCGCGCGCGCCGGGGGCGGGGTGTCGCACGAAACGGACGAGCCCACCGCTCAGCGCGACGGCCGTGTCGATGCCGGAGGGGTTGCCGTGGAACACGCGCTCCCACGCGAGCGCGACCGACTGGCTGCGGTCGAAGTCGCGGACGATTCCGTCAGCGGCGTCGAGCGCACGAAGGACGGCGACACCGAGCGCAGCGGAGCTCCCCAGACCTGCGCTCCCAGGGAGCTCGATGACGGCCTCGACCGCGTGCTCTCGGACCCTGCCAGGCTCGGGGCCCTCGAGACGTCGCGCCGCGAGCAGCGCATCGAACGCCGCCCCGAGGGGCGTGTCCTGCCCTCGCTCGACCCTGACGCCCCAAGGCTCGATGCGAAGCGCGGGCGCGCCCTCGGACGCGTGCGCGCGCGCCCCGAGCGACAAGCCGGCGGCGATCGCCGGAACGCCATGCACGACGGCGTGCTCGCCGAGGAGGATCACCTTGCCGCTGCCGTGGCCGTTCACGAGCACAGGGCTATCTCGCTGGCTCACGGGCGACAATGGGCTCTGACGAGGTGACGGAGCGAACAGGCCCCGCGGCGCGAACCGCGAGGCCTGTTTCATCAGCCGCGCCGCGCGAGGCGGCCGGCACCCTCACTCCGCGGCCACGGCCGCCGGAGCGAGCCGCGAGTCGCCCTTGGGATAGACCGCGACGCGCTTGCGGTCCTTGCCCCAGCGCTCGTACTTCACGATGCCGTCGATCTTCGCCCAGAGCGTGAAGTCGCTGCCGACGCCGACGTTCTCACCTGCGTGGCAGCTCGAGCCGACCTGACGAATCAGGATGTTTCCAGCGCGCACTTCCTGCCCGCCGTACACCTTCACGCCGCGGTACTGGCAATTCGAGTCGCGCCCGTTGCGCGAAGAGCCCTGTCCTTTTTTGTGTGCCATGTGACCCTCGAGTGGGCTCCGCTCAGGCGGAGACGCCGGTGATCCTGAGCTCGGTGAACGGCTGTCGGTGACCACGCTTGCGGCGGTAGTTCTTCCGGCGCCGGAACTTGAAGATGATGACCTTCTTGGCGCGGTCCTGGGCGACGATCTCCGTCGTCACCTTGGCGCCATTCACGCGGGGCGTGCCGACGACGACTTTGTCGCCGCCGATCATAAGCACCTCGTCGAGGGTCACGCTGGCGCCGACCTCCCCCGCGAGCTTCTCGACCCGGAGGCGATCCCCTTGCGCCACACGGTATTGCTTGCCGCCCGTTTTGATCACTGCGTACATGGCCGTTTCCTCTTCGATCTGCCTCGCCTGCCATGCAGCGCGGGGCCGCCATCACCGTCGGGCCATGCTTCGAGCACGACGCCGCACCTCACCGGGGGTACGTGTCGCACCCGATCCGTGAGGGGGCGGAACAGTGACCGAGGGGGCAAGGACGCGCAAGTATTTTCGCCGGGGACTGGCCCCCATCGCAGCGCGTAGCGCGAGGCGCCCGAGCGGGGCCGCCAGCCAACGCATCGGTTGGCCACATGCGGAGCGAAGCCGAACGCGAAGGCGAAGGCGATGTCGAGCGCGAAGGCAAAGGCGAAATCGAAGGCGAAGGCAAAGGCGAAGACGAAGTCGAAGGCGAAGGCGATGTCGAAGTCGCAGTCGAAGTCGAAGGCGAAGGCGAAGGCAAGGGCGAAATCGAAGTCGAAGGCGAAGGCGAAGGCAAAGGCGAAATCGAAGGCGAAGACGAAGTCGAAGGCGATGTCGAAGTCGAAGGCGATGTCGAAGTCGAAGGCGATGTCGAAGGCGAAGGCGATGTCGAAGGCGAAGGCGATGTCGAAGGCGATGTCGAAGGCGATGTCGAAGTCGAAGGCGAAGGCGATGTCGAAGTCGCAGTCGAAGTCGAAGGCGATGTCGAGGTCGAAGTCGAGGCCTCCCGGCGGCGGGGACACCCCCGCCACCGGCGCGGTCCGCGGCTACCGAACGAGCTTCCTCAGCGTCGCGATCACCTTGTCGATCCGATCCATCCGCGCGGCCTCGACAGCGCCGACGTACCCGAACGCCTCGGCGACCAGGACGCCGCTCTTGACCTCCGCCATGCTCCCGAGTGCGGTGCGGAACCGAGCGCGCTCGAGCCCACCGCCGACGTAGCTGCCCTCGCCGAGGTTGAGCGCGACGCTCGCGGCGGCGCGCCGCATCTGCCGCGCGAGATCCGGATCATGTCGTGCGACGAGCTTGAGCAC
>JBKDQC010000271.1:0-9712 GCA_046342295.1 Deltaproteobacteria bacterium
GATGTTCATCATGCCGCCCAGGCAGGGCGAGCTCGGACGCTCGGCCTCGAGCACGCGCGCGACGATGGCGTAGACGCCATCGGGCGGAAGCATCACCCGAACGCCGTCGAGGTTGGCGGTCGGGAAGCCGATGGTGCGACCGCGCCGGTGGCCCTCCACCACCGTGCCCTCGAGCTCGTGCGGTCGCCCGAGCAGCTCGGTCGTGCGGGCGAGGTCGCCGCGGCGCAGCGCCTCTCGCACCGTCGTCGAGGAGACGCGCGCGACCTCGCGCGAGCCCACGGCGTCGAGCACCTCGACCTCGAAGCCGTGCCGCGTGCCGAGGGCCCGAAGGAGCGCGACGTCCCCGGCGCGGCCTCGGCCGAAGCGGTAGTCGGGGCCGACCATCACCGCGCAAGCGCCGAGCCGCTCGACGAGCTCGTGTTCCGCGAAGGCCTCCGGCGCGAGCTGCGCGTAGCGCGCGTCGAAGCGCGCGACGGCGACCTCGTCAGCGCCGGCGGCCCGCAAGAGCTCGCAGCGCCGCTCGATCGTCGTGAGGGGCTCGGGCGCACGCTCCGGGGCGAGCAGCGCGAGCGGGTGCGGATCGAACGTCAGCGCGACGACCTGCGCGCCGCCGAGCCGGACCGCGAGCGCTCGTGCGCGCGCGAGCAGCGCGACGTGGCCGAGATGGACGCCGTCGTGGTTGCCGGGGACGACGACGGAGGCGCGGACGCGCGCGGTGGGGGAATGCGAGCCCATGAACCTGAAGGAGGCGATCGCGGGGAGTGAGGAGGCGAGTATGCGCGATCGTGGCCATCCGGCGACGCCGCAGAAGCCGAACCATGACAGGCACCCGCTGCGCGCGGGTGTACATCCCATGTACATCGTGTGTGCGCACCGCGCGCGTCATGGCCCTCACCGACCGCGCCGGGCAGGCTTGGGCGTCCTGGCACGCGCGGTGCGTTCTCGGCGACACTTCGGTGCTCGCTTCGCGAAGGTGTGCACTGGCGGACTCTACCCGGCCTGCTCGAGCGTCCAGCGCGCCGATGCACTCGAATCGCTGCTCTGGCCTATGTTCTCCGAGGGGACGCGTGTCCCCTGGCCCCACCGAAGTGAATTCGTCGGGGCCCCACTCCCCCAGGAGCCCCGAACCCGTCTGATTCCTCGAGGAATCCAACGGAATCGGGGCTCTGGCGAGAGAGAAACGCGAAAGGGAACCCGTGGAGGATTGGCTCATCCTGGTCTTCGGCCTCGCCGTGTGCGCGGCCCCGTTCCTCGTCATCGGCCTGGTCGGCGCGATTCTCCGGCGGCCGGAGGACAAGGAGGCGCGCGCGCGGATCGACGGGCTCGAGCACCAGCTCTTCTCGGTGCGCGCCGAGGGGGCCGGCCTCACGAGGCGTCTCGTTCAGCTCGAGGAGCGGAGTCGTGCCCTCGAGCTGCGGCTCGCGGACGCGATGGCAAACCCGGCCACCAGGGCGCAGGAGTCCGGCGGTGTGCCGGAGGCTCACGCCGCGGCGCATCAAGCCGCGCTGGTTGCGGAGGGGTCAGAGCGCGAGGCTGCGCAGCATCCGGCGATCGCCGAGGCCGCACGCACCGAGCCCGCGGGCGTCGAGCCCGCGGGCACCGAGCCCGCGCGGCCCGAGGCGGCTCTCACGGTCGCGCCGAGCGAGGCCGCGCCAGTCGAAGAGGTGTCGGGCGCGCCCGCGGGGTCTTCCGCGGAGCTCGCCCCGGAGCTCACGCGTCGGGCCGAGGCGGCCGAGACCACCCGTCCGAACGCTGCTTCCGCGCTCGCCGTCGGGTCGAGCGCCGCGTCTTCGGACACGGCCGGTGACGCGCCGCCCGCGCCTCCGGCTCCGCCGGTGTCGCCTCCGGTTCCTCCTCCGGGATCTTCCGCACCCGCGCCCGGACGCGACGCCGACGACGAGGGGTGGGAGCGGTGGATCGGCGTGCGCGGCGCGGCGGCGCTCGGCGCTTCGGTGCTCGTCATCGCGGCGCTCTATTTCTTCCAGTACTCGGTCGAGCATGGCTGGATCGGCCCGCTCCCGCGCGTGCTCATCGGGCTCGCGGCAGGCACGGCGTGCGTCCTCGGCAGCGAGCCGCTGCGACGGCGCTATGCGGGCACGACGATCGCCCTGACGCTCGCGAACTGGGTCGCGGGGGCAGGCATCGCGATCCTCTACGCGTCGTCGTGGGCGGCGAGCGGGCTCTACCACCTCGTGCCGACGCTGGTGTCGGGCGCGGCGATGGTGGCGATCACGGTCGCTTGCGCGGCGCTCTCGACGTTCCGCGACTCGCTCGCGATCGCGGTGCTCGGGCTCTTCGGTGGCTTCCTCACGCCCGTCGCCCTCTCGACCGGTGAGGATCGGCCCCTCTCGCTCTTCACGTACCTGTTCCTCCTCGACGCGGCCCTTCTCTACCTCGCGCATCGCAAGCGCTGGCCCCTGCTCGCCGGGCTCGCGCTCGGCTTCACGGCGCTCTACCAGCTCGCGTGGGTCTTCGGACGCATGGAGGCAGCGAGCACGTGGATCGGCCTCGTGATCACGCTCGCGTTCGCCGCGCTCTTCGTGGGCGTCACCCTGCTCGTGCCGACGAAGGACGACGAAGACCGCGAGGTGGCCACCAACCGCATCGTGCGCATCGCCGCCGTGCTCTTGCCCTTCGGTCTCGCGTTCGCGTTCGCGCTCCAGCGCGGCCCCATCGCAGGCTTCGGCGCCACGCTCGCGCTCGTCTGCCTGCTCTCGCTCGGCGCGCTCGCCGTGGCCGTGCGCGACCGGGTCGGCTGGCTCGCGCCCGGTGCGGCCTCGGCCTCGATGGGCCTCTACCTCGTCTTCCTCCTGCGCCATCACCCCGAGGGTCTCGTGCCGTGGCAGGTCGCCGCGCTCGCGCTCGCGCCCTCGCTCCTCGATCACCTCGCCGTAGAGCTGCGCGCGCGCGGCCTGCGCTTGGGGCCCCTCGATCTCTCCGGAGCTTCGGGCCTCGCGGGAGCGAGCCTCGTCGCCTCCGGCACGGCGAGCGGCCTCGTCGCGCTCGTCGCCCTCGAGCACGCCTCCGACTACCTCGTGTGGTCGCTCGTTCTCGTGGCGCTCTCGCTCCCTCTCTCGCGCCTCGTGCTGCTCACCCGGTGGGCGCTGCTCGCGATCCTCGCCGCGCTCGGGCACGGCGCGGTGTGGGCGCACTGGGGGCTGGTGTGGGCCGCTCGAAGCGAGCCGGTGCGCCTCGCAGCCGTCGCGCTGCTCGGCGTGCTCCACCTCGGCCTCTACCAGGGGCTGGCCCTGTGGTCTCGGAGCGGGCCCGAGGTGACTGCGCGGCAGGCGGGGGCGAACGTGCCCGACCTACGAGGCCTGCTCGAAAGCGCGTCGGCGCTCGGCGCGGCGGTCTTGCTCCTCTCGCTGTGTGTGACGCGCGATCTGCGCGAGGTGCACCTCGGGCTCCACGTGGCGCTCACCTTCGTGCTCGGTCTCTTCGTGCTGATGCCCGCCATGCGCACGGCGCGCCGCGAAGCGCCCGGCCACGGCGTGCTCGCCCTCGTCGCGGTCGCGCTCGTCGCGCTGGTCCAGACGACCGTGGAGCACGCGAGCCCGGCGGGCCGTGATCTCGACACCGTGCGCTCGATGCGCTTGGGCGCGAGCGCCCTCGGTGTGGTGCTCTTCACCGTGCTGCCGACCCTCTCGCGTCGCCTCTCCGAAACACGTTGGGCCTGGCGCGCCGCCGCGGTCGCTCCGATGCTCTGGTTCGAGGCGCTTCACCACGGCTGGGTGTGGGCCTTCGGCACCCGATGGATCGGGGCGCTGCCGGTCTTGCTCGCGCTCCTCACGCTGTCGCTCGTGCTCTTGGCCCGCACCAAGAACGAGGGCACCCCGGAGGTGCGCACGAGCGCGCTCGTGTGGCTCTCGGGAGCCACGATGCTCTTCGTCACGGTCGCGATCCCGCTCCAGCTCGATCGCGAGTGGATCACGATCGGTTGGGCGCTCGAAGCAGCGGCCCTCTTGGCGCTCTACCGCCGGCTCGACCACGCGGGCCTCAAATGGGTCGCCACCTTGCTCTTCGTCTTCGTCGGCTCGCGTCTGCTCCTCAACCCGTACGTGCTCGGCTACTACGAGCGCGGCCCCTCGCGCATCGTGAACTGGCTCTCCTACACCTACCTCGTGCCCGCGGTGTGCCTCGTGGTCGGCGGCGCGCTGCTCCGCGATCTCGAGGGCCCGCGCTTGCGCCGCTGGGAGCGCGCCTTCCTCCCGGCGGGCGTCGAGCGCCCCTCGACCGCGCTCTATTACGCGATGGCGTTCGTCGTGTGTTTCGCCTGGCTCAACCTCACCATCGTCGACTGGTACGCGACCGAGCCCATGCTCCGGATCCCGACCGACCGGCTGCCCGCGCGCGACCTCACCATCTCCATCGCGTGGGCGCTCTACGGCTTGGTCGTGCTGGCGCTCGGCATGTGGCGCGAGAGCACGCCCATGCGCATCGCGAGCTTGCTGCTGGTGCTCCTCACCGCGGCGAAGGTCTTCCTCTACGACCTCGCGAACCTCCGCGACCTCTACCGCGTGGCGGCGCTCGTCGGCCTCGCGCTCTCGCTCATCACCATCTCCCTCGCTTACCAACGCTTCGTGTTCCGCTCCTCGAAGCGGAAGGAGAGCGCATGAACCGATCTCGCTTCGGAGAAGCCCTCCGGTGTCTCCTCCTCGCCCTCGCCGCGCTCTCGAGCGCGTCGTCGGCCGTCTCGCCCGCCCTGGCGCAGTCACCTTCGCCCGTCGTGCTCTTTCCGAACCAGGCCTCGGTCCAAGAGCCCGCGGGCGCGAGCGGCCTCGTGCGCCTTCCCCTCGGGCCGGAGGTGCTCGCGGGCGCCGCGGCCGATCTCGGCGACGTGCGTCTCTTCGACGCCGACGGACGCGAGGTGCCCTATGGGGTCGACCGCGGCGAGCGTTCGTCTCCGACGGAAGCGCGCGGCCGGAGCGAGGTCGTGCTCGCGTTCGACGCCGACGAGCGGACCGAGGTCGTCGAAGGAGTCGCGACCTCGACCGAGACGTACCGCCTCCGCCCTCCGCGCCCTCCGGGCTACGGAGGCAGGTGGGAGCTCGTTTTCGAGCCAGAGCCAGCAGAGCTCGTCCGGCAGGTCGTCGTGCATGCGGAGCCGCCTTTCGGCGGCCGCCGAGAGGTGATCCGCACTTCGATCTTCCGCTATGCGCGCTTCGCCAATGAGCGCCTGGCGATCCCGCTGCCCGGCGTCACCGACGAGCCGCTCACCATCGTGCTGAGCGGCGCGGGCTTTCCGGCACGCCCGCGCTTTCTCTTGCGCGAGATCGACCGGAGCGTCGCTCCTGCCCCGACGGTCGAGGCGCCCCTCTCGATCCGCGAGATCCGGAGAGAGGGCACCCGCTCCATCGTGGTCGTCGAGCGACCACGGGGGCTTCGCACGACCTCGCTCACGCTCGGCTCCTCCACCGGCTCGTTCGTGCGCACGGCGGTCGTGCGCGCGCTCCCCTCGAACGGCGGCGCCGTGCTCGGGCGCGGTGGTCTCGTCCGCATCGCCGGGCTCGACGTGCCGGAGCTTCGGACCATCGCCCTCGACGAGGGCGGAGGCGACGTCCTCGAGATCGAGATCGAGGATGGCGACAGCCCCACGCTCGCGGACCTGGAGGTGACGGCCACGCTCCGTGTGCCCGCGCTGCTCTTCGACGCGGGTCGCGCCCGCACCATGCTCTGGGGCGGCCACCGCGTGCGCGCGCCGCGCTACGACCTGATGGCGCTCGAGCTCGGATCCCGCCGCAGCGAGCTCGAACAGGCACGGCTCGGTCCGATCGCGCGCAACCCCGTCTACGACGAGACCCCGGCCCTCGCGTTCGCGATGCGCCCCGGTCAGGTCGTGTCGCTCGCGCCCTACACGCACCGCGCGGCGCTCACGGTCCCGGTGAGCCGCGACGGGCTCTGTCGGTTCGCCGTGCGGCCGGAGCTCTGGGCCGAGGCTCGCGAGGATCTCGCGGATCTTCGGGTGATCGACGCCCAGAACCGGCAGTGGCCGTACGTGCTGGCCTCCCCCGGGAGCGAGGAGCTCGAGGTGAGCGTGGCCGCGCCGCGCGTCAGCGAAGAGGCCACACGCCGCACGATCCATGCGGTGACGCTGCCCGCGCGGGCTCTCTCTCCGACGCTCTTGCGCATCGAGCTACCTCCGCAGCTCGTCACGCGGAGCGTCGCGGTTCGCGCGCGCGACGAGCGTGGTGAAGAAGTCGAGCTCGGTGCCGCGAGCTTCGTGAGCAACGAGGACGCGCCCGCTCGGCTCGAGGTTCCGCTCTTCGGAGACCGGGTGGTCGCGCTCTGGCTCGACATCGACAACGGCGACGAGGCGCCCCTCGCGATCGAGCGCGTGACGCTGGCTCAGCCGGCGCACGAGGTGCAACTGCTGGCGAGCGCGGGCGAGTACCGTGTCGTCGTCGGAGATCTCGAGGGCCACGCGCCGGCCTACGATCTCGACGGTGCGCGCGAACTGATCGATGCGCTCGAGCGAGGAGACGCCCAGCTCGGTGCGCTCGAAGCCAACCCCGAGCACCAGGAGCCCTCGTTCTTCGAGCAGTCTGGATGGGAGACGATCGTGCTCAGCGCGGTGCTCGGGCTCGTGGTGGTCGTGCTCTTCGTGCTCACGCTCCGCATCGCGCGGAGCGAGAGCGGTCCGGCCGCGGCCTCCGCGGAGGCGTCCGCGATGCACCCCGCGCCCGCCGGCCCAGCGCCCGCCGGCCCAGCGCCCGCCCCGGAAGCGCCCGAGACGCCCGCCGGGCCGAGCCCCGGGCCGAGCGGAGCGACGACGGAGGAAGGCTGAGCCTCCGGCGCGAGCGACACCCGCAGGCGGCCTCCGGCGTTCGTCCTCGGTACGCACGCGCACCTGGGTCACGACGCCTCGAGCGCGCGCCGAGCCGCGCGACGCGCGAGCGCGTTCAGGGCCGTGATCCACCGCGGGGATGGCCGCGCGCCTCACGCGAGCGACGAGACGAGGCGGAGCAGATCGGCGAAGACCCCGCCGGCCGTGACCTCGGGACCGGCTCCCGGTCCGCGAACGACGAGCGGCTGGCTCGCGTAGCGTGCGCTCGAGAAGGCGATGACGTTGTCGGTCGCCGCGAGGGCCGCGAACGGATGGCTCTTGTCGTAGGGAAGGAGCGCGACTTCGGCGCGTCCATCGGCGCGCACGACACCCACGTAGCGGAGCACGGCGCCCTCCGCCTCGGCGCGCGCGCGACGCGCCTCGATCACCTCGTCGTGCTGGGCGAGGGCGTCGAGGAACGCTCCCGCGTCGACCCCGCGCAAGGCTTCGGGCACGAGGCTCTCGACCCGTACGTCTCCGAGCTCGAGGTGAACGCCCATCTCGCGCGCGAGGATGACGAGCTTGCGCGCGACGTCCATGCCCGAGAGATCGTCGCGCGGATCGGGCTCGGTGTACCCGCGCGCCTTCGCGTCCCGCACGATCTGCGAAAAGGGCAGGGCTCCATCCCACACGTTGAATACGTACGAGAGCGTCCCCGAGAGCACGCCCTCCACCTTGGTCACGCGATCTCCGGTGCGGACGAGGTCGCGCAGCGTCGCGATCACGGGCAGGCCCGCGCCGACCGTCGCTTCGTAGAGCCACGAGCGGCCCCGCGCCTCGTGGGCGCGCAGCGCGAGGTAGCGCGCCAGCGGCCCGGCGCCTGCGCGCTTGTTCGGGGTCACGACGTGCAGCCCTTGCGCGAGCCAGGCCTCGTAGCGCGAGGCGACCTCCTCGCTCGCGGTCGCGTCGATCAGCGCCGCGTGCGGCACATGGAGGGCGCGCACGTGCGCGGCGAGGCGATCGAGCTCGAGGGGCGTCGCGCTCGCGGCGAGCTCCGCGAGCGCGCGCTCGGGCGAGAGGCCGGTCTCGCTGAGGACCATGCGCTTGCTGTCGGCGACGGCGCGCAGGCGGAGGTCGATGCGCAGCGTCTCGCGAAGCACGGGCGCCTGCTCTGCCAGCTGCGCGAGCAGCGCCTTGCCCACGAGCCCCGTCCCGACGAGGCCGAGCGAGAGCACGCGATCGCTCAGGACGAAGCCTGCGTGCACCGCGCGGAGCGCGCGCGTCGAGTCGGCGCGATCGACGACCGCGGAGATGTTCCGTTCTGAGCTGCCCTGCGCGATCGCGCGGACGCTCACGCCCGCCTTCGCCAGGGACGAGAAGAACTTCGCGGCGACGCCGGGCGTGTGGGCCATTCCGTCGCCCACGGCGGCGAGGATCGTCTGGCCCGGCACGAGCTCCACGCGATGCACGAGCCCCTCGCCGATCTCCGGCGCGAAGGCGCGAGAGATCACCTCGCGCGAGACGCCGCCCTGCGCCTCGGGCACCGCCACGCAGATCGAGTGCTCGGAGCTCCCCTGGGAGATGAGGACCACCGACACGCCCGCGCCCCGCAGCGCGCCGAAGAGGCGCTCGGCCACGCCGGGCACGCCGACCATCCCGCTGCCTTCGAGGTTGACGAGCGCGACGCCATCGAAGGTGGAGAACCCCGTCACCGGACGCCGCGCCCCGAGCCGCTCCGCCGAGGCGCTGAGCGAGCCTGGTCGCTCCGGAGCGAGCGCGTTCTTGATGCGGATCGGGATCGCGCGCGCGGCCGCGGGCTCCATCGCGCGCGGGTGCAGGATCCCGGCGCCGAAGTAGGCGAGCTCGCAAGCCTCGTCGTAGCTGAGGGCCTCGAGCACCACGGCCTCGGGCACGCGGCGCGGATCCGCGGAGAGGACACCGTCCTCGGGGGTCCAGAGCACGATCTCTTCTGCGCCGAGGAGCGCACCGAAGACGCTCCCCGAGCCTCGTCGATCCCCCGCGCCTGCGGCCGTGGGATCGCCCAGCACGCGACGCAGCGTCGTCGGCGAGCCCGCGCGCGTCGTGGCGAGGAAACCCGTGACCACGACGAGCTCGGCCGGGTGCGACGCGCGCCAGTCCCCGAGGCGCTGCTCGCTCCGGGCCCAGTCGAGGCGCGAACCCCGCTCCGCCGACGCGTCGAGCTCGGCGGCCGCGTCGAGCACGAGGACCTCGCGCGCATCGAGCCACGTCGCGTCCTGGCCCTCGGCCGCGAGGTGGGCCGCCAGCAACTGCGCTGACCAGAGCTCCCCGTAGCCCGACACGAGCGCCTCGGTCGGCTCCGACGCGCCGCGTCCGAGCCAGACCGCACGGAGCACGTCGGCGAGGTCGCGTCCGTCGCGCGCGAGCACGTCCTCGAAGCGCACGGCCGCGTCGGTCGGCAGGAGCGCCGCGGCGACGTCGCGATGCTCGGCGAGCAACGCGGCGAGCGCGGCCGCCGTGCCCTCGTCGCGCTGCGCGGAGAGGGCCACGAGCTCGTGCAGCGCCCGGGTGACCCGGGGCATGGCGGCCACCACGACCCACTGCGCGCGCGGCGCGGTGCCTTCGGTCCCGTGGCGCGCGCCGAGAACGAGACGCGCGACGCCGCGGTAGCGGTCTGCGCCCGCGACGCTCGCCGCGCCGAACTCGTGGACCAGGATCGACGAAAAGCTCATCGCGGGGAGACATACCGCGGATCGCGCAGCGCGGGCCCGTGCGCGTACGATGCCGCCTGTGCTGAAGGACGCAGCAGCGACGGCAACGGTGAGACGAGCGTGGGCTGCCGCGCTCGTCCTCGCGCTGATCCCTGCGCTCGCGTCGAGGCTCCATGCGGATCCGGAGATCGCGCCCGAGGCGACCGTCGAGGTCGTGCTCGAGGCACCCTCGAGCCCGCTGCCCACGGGCCCACCGTCC
>JBKDQC010000272.1:0-34139 GCA_046342295.1 Deltaproteobacteria bacterium
GCAGCCGGTGGTGCGGTCCGCCGTCGGGTCGCGGGGCGCGCATGCGCTCTCGGCGCAGCGCGTGTCCTCCGGCGTGTGGACGCAGATGCGATCGACGCTGCACGTGTCGGCGGTGCAGGCCACGCCGTCGTCGCAATCCGAGGGGCCGCTGCAGCCCATCGACGCATCCGGCGTCGAGCCCACGTCGATGGGCTCGCCCACGTCTCCGGCGTCGAGGCCCACGGCGTCAGGAGCGGAGGCGTCGATGCCGCCAGCGTCCAAGTCGAGGGGGCGCGCGACGCATCCGAGCCCGGGGACGCACACTTGGCCGACTGCGCACGCGTCCTCGTCACCGGTCTCGAGGCAGATGCCCGCGACGCACGACGGCGAGACGCACGACGTGGTGCTGGCGCAGTCCGAGAACGCGCGGCACTGAGGTCGGGGGCACGAGGGCTCGGTCCCATCGACGCAGCTCGGCGAGACGCAGGTGCCGGCCACGCAGGTCTCATCATCCCCGCACGTGACGCTGACGCAGCTGCGGCTGACGATCACGTTCACGAGGTAGCTCCCCCGGAAGTCCACCTGCACGCGGCGCCCGACGATCGGGTTGGGGCCGCGGAAGAGCGTCACCGAGACCAACCGTCGACCGGCGGGGAGCTCACCGAAGGTCGTCATCCGGCGCGGCCGCGCGAACGAGTCGCGCGCGTCGACGTCCACGTCACGCACCGAGGCGCCGTCGACCTCGACCCGGACGTAGTCGAATTCCGCCACGGGCACGAAGTCGGTCTGGAGGTTCACGACGAGGCCTTCCCCAGCGCGCGAGCTCGGGCAGCCCGCGACGAGCGCGGCGAGGATCCACGGCGCGAGCGACCAAACCTCGAATCGTCGCATGTCCACCATCCTCTTCAGAGACCGCAGACGTCGGGTCGCCCTCGCGGCAGGTGCATGCCTGTCCGAGACGGGCGCCCCCGAGCATGAACCAGCTGGGCGGGTCGCAGCGGCTCTTTTTTGGCCTCCCTCTGCAGGCAGGCACGACCTCGCTGGCGCACGAGCGAGGCCAGGGCCCCTGGCTCTTGCGGGCCCCGCGCCCCCTGCTAACCGGGCGACCATGATCCCGAGATACACGCCCAGCGACCAAGAGGCACTCTGGTCGTCCGAGACGAAGTACCGAACCTGGCTCGAGGTGGAGCTGGCCGCGTGCGAGGCGATGGAGCGCGCGGGGCTCGTGCCCGTCGGCACCGCCGAGGCGGTGCGGCCCGTGGCCGATCGCCTGAACGCCGCGCGCATCGACGAGATCGAGCTCACGACCAAGCACGACGTGATCGCTTTCCTCACGCACGTGGAGGAGCTCGCCGGCCCCCCCGCGCGCGGGCTCCACCGGGGGATGACCTCGAGCGACGTGCTCGACACGAGCTTCGCGCTGCTTCTCGTGCGCGCGACCGACTCGCTGATCGCGCGCACCGAGGCCCTCTGCGCATCCTTCGCGGTGCGTGTGGAGGAGCACCGGAGGACGCCCATGATCGGGCGCTCGCACGGCATCCACGCCGAGCCGACGACCTTCGGCGTCGCGCTCGCCGGACACCTCGCCGAGCTCGCCCGAGGCCTCCATCGCCTCCGCGCCGCGCGCGACGAGATCGCCTGGGGCAAGATCGCAGGTGCGGTCGGAACGTACGCGCACCTCACACCCGAGATCGAAGCCGACGCCCTCGGTAGGCTCGGGCTCCGCCCCGAGACGGTCGCGACGCAGATCGTTCCGCGCGACCGCCACGCGGCGCTTCACCTCGCGATGGCGCTCGTGGCCGCAGGCATCGAGCGCTTCGCGACGAACGTGCGGCACTGGCAGCGCACGGAGGTGCTCGAGGCCGAAGAGCCCTTCACCGCCGGACAGAAGGGCAGCTCGGCGATGCCCCACAAGCGCAACCCGATCTTGAGCGAGAACCTCTGCGGGCTCGCGCGCATCGTGCGCGCCGCGGCGATCCCGGCGCTCGAGAACGTCGCGCTCTGGCACGAGCGCGACATCAGCCACAGCTCGGTCGAGCGCATGATGACTCCGGACGCCTGCGCGACGCTCGCGTTCATGCTCGACCGGACCAAGCGCCTCGTCGAGGGGCTCGTGGTCTATCCCGCGAACCTCGAGAAGAACCTCGAGAGGACCGGCGGCCTCTGGGCGAGCGAGGGCGTGCTCCTCGCGCTCGTGGGCAAGGGCCTTCCGCGCCAAGGCGCGTACGTCCTCGTACAGCGCAACGCGATGCGCGCGTTCGCCGGCGAGGGGCGCTTCCGCGACTTCCTCGCAGCCGACGCCGAGATCCGCGCACACCTGTCGGAGACCGACATCGACGCGCAGTTCGATCTCCATCACGCGCTCGCGCACGCCGACGCGATCGTCGATCGCGCGCTCGGCAAGGCGTGAGGCCGTGAGCGAGCACGAGGACGCGGAGCGCGACGCGCCGCACAAGCCTGCGCCCACCCACGAAGGCTCCGTCGAGAGCTTCGCGCGCAGGCGGGCCGCGAAGCAGCGGGGACGCGATCCCTCCATGGAGCGCGCGAAGATCGCGGCGCACGCGCGCACGCTCCGCGCGGTGCAGGCGGTCGTCGCGACGGGCCTCGCGCTCGGCGTGGCCTATCTCGCGCTCGAGCTCTGGCGCCGCGATCGCATCCTCCCGATGTTGGGCCTCGTCGGGATGGGCGTGATCGCGATCGTCCGGATCCTTCGCGGCGCCATGTGAGCGGATCGCGCGCTCCCGGCCTCGAGGTGACGCGGTGAGCACACCTCCGCGTCTCGGGACACACGAAGTGGGCCCATGCGCGGTATCACTCCGGCCATGTCGCTCGCTCCTCGCGCTCGCCTCTGCCTTACCGCCTCGGTCCTCCTTCTCGGCTGCGGGGCAGACCCGGCTCCTGCGGCCGACTCGGGCCCCGAGGCCGCCGACGTCGGCGCCGAGCCCGACGCTCGAGCCGCGCTCGACGCGTGGATCCGTGACGCGGCGGTCGATGCGCCGCGCGCGGACACGCCGATCGAAGGAGAGGACGCGCTGCTCGAGGCCGAGGACTTCGGGTGCATCCTCGAGTGGCCCAAGGTGCGCCGGTTCCGCATCACGAACGTGCGGGGTCACCTCGACGAGGCGCTCGCGGTCGCGGCCTCGCCGACCGGAGGCACCTACCCCGTGGGTACGATCCTCCAGCTCGTCCCCTCGGAGGCGATGGTCAAGCGCGGCCGCGGCTTCAGCCCCGAGACGAACGACTGGGAGTTCTTCGCGCTCGACGCGACCCGGAGCGGCACGACCATCCGCTCGCGCGGCGCACGCGAGACCGTGAACGCCTTCGGAGGCAACTGCTTCGAGTGCCATCGGCTGGCCGAGCCGCAGTGGGACTTCGTCTGCGAGGACTCGCACGGCTGCGACCCGCTGCCGATCGGACCCGAGACCTTCGAGCGTCTCCAGAACGCCGACCCGCGCTGTCCGTGACCCGGCGGTGTGAAGAAGCCTGTCGTCCCACCTCGGGGGGCTTACGGAGTGATCCGTTCGACGGCAGGATCGTACGAACGTCGAGAGGTCCCATGCGCACGCCACTGCTCCCCCAGGTCATCCTCCTCGCCCTGTGTCTCGCCCTGTCTCCCCGGTCGCTCGCCCGGGCCGACGCGGAGCCGGCCGCGCCGGGCACCGAAGCAGCAGCCAGCCCCGAAGCGGCCAGCCCCGCCGCCGAGACCCGGCCGAGCTTCCGGGAGCGCCTTCGCGAGCAGGCCCGTCAGCCCGGGGCGACGCAGCTCCTCACGAGCGTGATCTCGTCGGTCGGCTTCGGCCCCGAGCTGCTCTGGGGCGGTGGCCTCCAGCTCCGCCTCGACCACTATCCCTCCGGCCTGCCTCTGCGCTTCGGCGGATTCGTGCAGAGTGAGATGCTCACCGACGGCGCCGTGCGCGTCGCCGGAGGCCTTCAGGGCGGCGCGTGGATGATGGGCTGCCAGCTGGGCCTGGCCTTCCGCTCCGCGAGCGACCGCTACTGGAGCACGCTCGGCATCCAGATCGGCAAGTCGATCGACTTCGGCATCTTCTCGATCGGCGGGCGGGTCGTGATCCCGGTGGCCGAGTTCGTGTTCGGAAACGCGCAGTCCGCGCCGCTGACCAGCACCGGAATCGAAGGCGCCGTCTTCATGTCCGTCGGTCTGCCGACGCTGCTCGAGGGAGAGCGGCGCGGCTGCGGCTGCCCGCACGGGCGGGACGACGAGGCCGACGGCACGGAGTGAGGAGCCCGAAGGGAAACGCGGAGGTGCCTCGCCCCGAGGCGCGTCAGGCCGGGTCGTCGGGCGCGGGCATCGGTTCGCCCCGGCGGAGCGCCGCCCAGCGCGCGCGCACCTCCGGCGTCGAGAGCGCGTACACCAGTCGCGCCGTCTCCTCGACCCACGCAAGCCGCACGTGGATCGGCAGCGCGGAGTAGGTCGCGATCTGCTCGTCGGAGACGTGGTAGTCGAACCCGAAGGGCGGCTCGTTCACGCGCGCCCCCTCGGCAAGAGCCGCTCGAGGTGCCGCAGGTCGGCGAGGTCCTGCGCGCGGCCCGCCGCTCGCTTCAGCGCCACGAGGTCGGGCAGGCTCGCCACCCGCACCGAGAGCTCGGCCGACTCACGCAGCACCGAGCGCGCGACGAGCGCCGATCCTGGGATGGGCGGCGCGACGAGCACGTCGACCTCGCGCAGGGGGCTCGACGGGTCGGTGAAGGTCACCGCGATCAGGTGGCGAGCGAGCAGAGCCTCGTCGGTCTCGTCGCAGAGATCCTCGATCGCGAGCGGCAGGCGGCAGCGGAGACCGAGCCCCTCGAGCGCCTGCCGACAGCCCGCGAGCGGCCCGCGCTCCCGCGGCACCACGAGGTCGACGTCGAAGGTCGTGCGCGGAATGCCGTAGAGGTTCACCGCGAGACCGCCCACGATGCAGTACGGCACGGCCGCCTCGTCGAGCGCGCGGGTGACGTCGCGAACGAACACGGACTGAGCCTAGCATCACCGCCGCCGCGCGGTCCGGGGCACGCATGGTCACGTGCTCTCAGAGCATGAGTCACTTGGATGGACTCATGCTCTGACGTTTCTCGCCGGAAGGTCTGGCCGCAGACCCTCCCTCTCGCCGAGTGAATCGGGTGCAGCTCAGCCCAGATCCGCCGGCGCGCGCATCCGGCTCCCCCGCCCGCAAGCGGGGATCTCGTGCTGGGCCGACACGGTGTGATCTGCACCCAGCAGCATCGGCGAGACGCCGGGATGCCCCGGCGGCGAAATGGACGGGTCGTTGGTGCGCGGGCCCGCGGCTCAACCGACGCGGCCGGCCGCGACCTCGGCCCAGCCCTTCTTGACGGTCTAGGCGAGCCACCGCGCGACGTGCCCACGCGCCTCCTCCAGGGTGGCCGCCGTGCGGAGTGAGCTCTGCAGAGGCTCCTTGCGCCCCGCGGCGAAGTCGCTGAAGAAGACCGCGAACGGCGGGTGCGTGCCCTCCCGCTCCTTGTGGGTGCGGATCACCAGGTACTTGCGCACCGCGACCTGGCCCTTGGTCTCCTTGGTGAACACGCCGCGCAGCGCGACCTCGGCGGCCACGCGCGCCCCAGCCTGGATGGGCTCGACCCCGACCTCCTCGAGGTAGCTCGAGATCTGCGCCATCCCGGCGTCGGTGGCGTTGGCCTTCTTGTCGCTGCGCTCGCGCAGGATCACGGGGTGGAGCGGCACCGCGGTGCGCAGCTCCGAGACCGCCTCGTAGCGCACCTCGCCCTCGCCCACCAAGCGCAGCGACATGCGTCGGATCGGCGCGTCCCACGCGTCGGTGACGAGCAGATCGCTCACGCGCATCTCGATCACGATCTCGGGTCGCACGAAGCGGCAGAGCGTCCCCTCGCGGTTCGCGAGGCGGAACGCGCTCTTGACCTCGATCGCCGAGAGCCGCTGGTGCCAGCGCGCGCGGTCGTCCTCCGACAAGCCCGTGCCGATCGAGCCTACGAGCTGGATCGTCCCATCGTCGCGGAAAAGGCCCACCTGCAGCTCGCGCACCTGGCGCACGTCTCCCGTCACCCGCTCGCCGAAGGCGACGATCACCACGTCGACGGTCGTCGTCGGCTTGATCTTGTAGGTGAGGCCACGCTGGCTGCGGACGACGACGCCCTCGAACTTGTTGCCGAGGACCCACTCGCGGTAGCGCGACGCGACGAGCTTCGGGTCGCCGCGCTCCGTGAGCACGACGCGCACCTTGCTCTCCTTCGGCAAGCCGCCGAGCGCGGACTCGAGCCACGCGTGGCGCTGCTCGTAGGGCGTGCCGAGGCGGTCCTGGGCGCCCTCCTCGACGAGGTCGAACGCATGGAACGAGAGCGCAGGCTCGCCCTTCGGATCCGACAGCGCTGCGCCCGTATGGAAGCTCCGCGCCCGTTCGGACGCGACGCTCGCCACGAGCTCGCCCGCGACGATGAAGTCCGGCAGCTTCGAGACGTGCTCCTTCACGCCCGCGAGCGGCGCCACGCCGTGGAGCACGCGGCCGTTGTACGCACAGAGCGCGACGTCCTCGCCCCGCTTCACGAGGAACCAAAGCTCACCGTCGAGCTTGGGCGAGAGCAGGAGCTCCTCGCTCGGCAGGAGCTGCTCGATCACGTCGGGCTCGACGACGCGGTAGCGCTTGGCGACCTGCCGCTTGTAGCGCGCGAGCTTCTCGAGCAGCGCCTCGTCCGAGAGCGCGCCGACCGCCGCCTTGAAGCCGCCGCCCCAGGGCTCCGCAGAGCCCACCCACGCGTGCACGCCCTCGCTCACTGTGCACCTCCGGCCTCGCCCGCCGCCTTGGCCACCGAGACGCGCTTGAGCTCGAGGTTCGAGAGGTGGAGCACGAGGCGGTACGCGTCGCCCTCCACGCGCCCCTCGAGGAAACCGCGGAATGGCGAGCCGTTGGTCTGGAAGATCAGCGGCGCCTGCCCCTTCGGGCCTGCGCCCACGAGCAGCATCTTCTGCTCGTCGTGGAGCGACTTGGCCATCTCGTAGAGGAAGTCGAAGGTGAGGCCGTTGACGTGCCGGAGCTGGGCCTTGCGCACGAAGACGAAGCGCCGGACGACATCCCTCGCCGGCATGAGGCGGCCCGTCCAGACGATGGGCGGCAGCTCCTCGCCGACCGTGGCCTCGACGTCGACGAACTCGCCGCGGCTCTTCTCGGTTCCGTCCGGCGCGGTGACGACCTGGAGCGCGCGCGCCGCGTAGAGCACCTGCCCGCCCGGCCCCACGTGGACACGGGTCGCGTGGCCGAGGCGCCGACCGACTTGCTCGATCTCGACCTCGGGATCGCCCTCGATGAGCGCCTTCGAGACCGCCTCCGGGCTCCCGAGCTTGGCGAGGAGCGCCTCGTAGGAGCAGCGATCGGTGGTCTTGATGAGCCGCTCGAGGTGAATGGGCGCGCCGCGGGCCTTGCTCACCCAGCGCACCGGGTCGGCGCGCTTGGGAGAGTCGAGCTGGATCTGCGCGTCGCGCTTCTTGGAATCGGCGATCGTGATCAGCCTGGGCATGTCCGCCTCGGATCGTGCGTCGGTCGCATGGTGCTCTCTCGGCCCGGGGGAGGGCGCTCACATCATCGAGAAGTCGAGGTCGGCGTCCAGCTCGTCCTCGCGCTCCGCCGTCTCGGGCTCGGGCAGCGCCTCGCGGCGCACGAAGTCGAAGCCGGTGGCGCGTCCGACGAGCGCGAACGTGCCCTCGTCGTTCGCGAGGAGGAACATCGCGTCGGGCACGAGGCCGTCGCGGTAGAGGAAGGGTGCCTCGAAGATCTTGCCGGCGGCGAGCGCCTGCGCGAGCGCTGGGCCGATCGACTCGGCCTCGAGCTGGTAGACGACGGTCGTCGTGCAGTCGAGGAGCCGCTCCACCGAGCTCTCGGTCAGGTCCTGGGCGACGCCGAGCGTGGAAGGCCGCGTCTCGAGCGGGCGCCCCTCGAGGTCGACCGCGCGCCGCTCGTCCTGCTCGTAGGCCGTCCACGCGTCGTCGACGTTGACGTGCGCCGTGCCCCCGGAGAGCACCAGCGCAGAGCCGTCCGCGGTGAGCCACGCGCTCGAGCACTCGCGCCCCTGCTCGTCCACCACGATCTGGTCTTTCCTGCCGTAGAGCTTGTCGCGCTCGACCTTCGCGAAGCCGAACGCGCTCTCCTCGCCATCCAGGAGCACCACGATGTTCTTGGCCATGCGCGCCGGACTCTATCCGGGATCGCGCCGGGTGTGGACCGCATGCGCCGCGATCCTCGTCCGCGAGCGAAGCGATGAAGATCTGCCCCCTGTGTCGCCTCCAGGACCGCGAAGGCCGCGCGGCCGCCAGAAGACGATCGACGACGTCGACAACCTCGCCCGCGACGCGCGGGAGCGGCCCGGTCACGCCGACGACGACCTCGGCGACCCCGCACGGCTCAGCGCAAGCCGTACTTCTTCATCTTGTCGATGAGCGTCGCTCGCCCTATCCCCAGGCGGCGCGCGGCGCGGCTCTGGTTCTGGCCGCACTCCGCGAGCACACGGGAGACCACGCCGCGCTCGAACGCGTCGAGCTGCTCCCGGAGCGGAACATCGTTCCGCGCGAGATCGATCCCATCCGGCTCGGCCCCGGCCTCCGCCGAGCCGTCGGCGCCCGACGCCCACGCGGCGGGCTCGCCGGTCGCAGCGCGCAGGGCATGCGGCCCGAGGCTCGCGCCGTGCAGCGCGATCATGCGCGCCACGGTGTTCTCGAGCTGTCGTACGTTGCCGGGCCAGTCCGCCCGCCGGAGCTCCTCGAGCAGCGGCGCCGAGAGCTCCACGTGCGGCACGTCGAAGCGCTCCCCCCAGCGCGCCGCGAGCGCGCGCGCGAGCGTCGGAATCTCGTCTCGACGCTCGGCGAGCGTCGGGACGACGAGCTCGACGACCGCGAGCCGATAGTAGAGATCCTCTCGGAAACGGCCCGCGCGCACCTCCTCGCGGAGATCGCGGTGCGTCGAGGCGACCACGCGCACGTCGACCTTCTCGATGCGACCCCCGACCGGCTGGATCTCGCCCTCCTGGAGCGCGCGCAAGAGCTTCGGCTGGAGCGAGAGCGGGAGCTCGGCGATCTCGTCGAGGACGAGCGTCCCGCCGTCCGCCTGGGCGAAGTAGCCCTTGCGCGCGCCCACCGCGCCGGTGAACGCGCCGCGTACGTGCCCGAAGAGCTCGTCTTCGGCGAGCTCCGCGGGGACGGCGGCGCAATTGAAACGCACGAGCGGTGCGTCGCGACGTCGGCTCTCGACGTGGATCAGCGTGGACACGAGCTCCTTGCCCGTGCCGGTGGCCCCCCGCACGAGCACGGTCACGTCCCGCTCGGCGACGCGGCTCGCGGCCTCGATCAAGCGCTTCATCGGCGCACTCTCCGCGATGAGGCGTCGGCCGAGCGCTCGCTCGAGGCGCATCGCCCTCACCTCCGCGCGGAGTCGTAGGCCCTCGAGCGCACGATCGACGACGAGGCCGAGCTCGTCGATGTCGACCGGCTTGGTCAGATAGTCGCGGGCGCCGCGCTTCATGGCGCGGACAGCGATGCGCTCGTTGCCGTGCGCCGTCACGAGAACGAAGGGCAGCTCGGGCCGCCGCGCGCGGACTTCGTCGAGCAGAGCCAGACCGTCCATGCCGGGCATGGAGAGATCGCTGACGACGACATGTGCGTGCTCGAGCTGCGCGAGCGCCTCGCGCGCCGAGGACGCCGCGATCACGTCGAGCCCCCGCTCCGCGAGGACCTCGCGCAGCATGTAGAGCACACCCGGCTCGTCGTCGACGAGGAGGACCTTCATGGCTTCTCCCCGCGCTCGTCCGACCACCGCGCGGGCCACGTGAGCGTCACCTCGGTCCCGCGCGACGGAGCGCTCTCGAGGTGGAGGCTCCCGCCGTGCTGCCGCAGCACCGCGCGCGCGAGGACGACACCGAGCCCCGTGCCTTCGGCCTTGGTCGTGAAGTAAGGCGTACCGACACGACCGAGCACCTCGGGTGACATGCCACTGCCGCGGTCTTCGACCTGGAAGGACGCGATCCCGTCACGCACGCCCGCGGTGATGCGCACCACCGCGCCGGACGGCGAAGCCTCGATGGCGTTGTCCACGACGTTCAAGAGAGCCTCCTTCATCCGGTGTGCGTCGACGTCCGCGATGCCGCTGCACTCGTCGCGGAGCGTCACGCCGCGCCTCTCCGCGCGGGCGTCGAGCAGCACGACCACGTCGCCAGCGATCGCAGCGAGCTCGGTCGGCGTCGGCGTCGCGACCTCGAGGGGACGCGCAAACGCGAGGTAGTCGCGCACGATCGCCTCGATCCGCGCCACCTCGGACTCGATCACGCCCAGGCGCTCGCGCGTCTTGCCGTCGTGTTGCCCGCGCACGAGGAGCTGCACCAAGCCCGCGATCGCCGCGAGCGGGTTCTTGATCTCGTGGGCCACGCGGGCACCGACGGATTCGATCGAGCGCGCGCGCGACTCGTGCATCGCGAGCGCCTCGTCCCTCATGCGACCCATCAAGACGGCGACCTCGGCGTAGACCTCCGTCAACGCGACGAGCTGGGTCACGGCGACAGTTCCCGCGAACACCATGGAGATCGAGTAGGCGAGCTCGAAGTAGCCCCGCGGGAGCCACTGGCCGACGATCGACTCGGGCAGGACGGCGAGGGTCGTCGTGAGCAGCACGAGCTCGGCCAGGAGCACGTACGTGGGCGTCCGGTTCCCGAACGCGGCCGCGGGGATCACCACAGCGACGAGGAGAGGCGGCAGCAACGGGCTCGCGATCCCCCCCGTCAGCGCGCACCCGAAGCCCGAGGCGAGCATCCCGACGCTCGTGCCGACGGCGATGCGCAGCTCGGCGCCCGGCGTCGGCTTCATCTTCCGGCTCTCGACGAGATCGAGGACGAACGTCCCGACCCAGAGCGCGATACAGAGCTGCGTTCGCGTCGCGTCGTAGCCCGAGAGTACCAGCACGGCCGCGGTGAGGACCTTGTGGACGAGAAGGATCCAGGGCTTCCTGAGGAGCCAGCGGGCCCCGAACTGGACAAGGAGCGTGTCGCGCTCCTCGACGTAGCGGTCCTCGATCCGCTGCGGCGAACCGGGCTTGGGTTCCCGGGTACGCGCCGCTTCGTCGTACTTCGGGGGCGTCGCGGTATTCACGACCGAGAGCTTAGCGAGAAGCGGGCCGCGCCTTCACCGCACCGCTTGGCGGGGGATCGGCATGTCGGCGATCCGACATGTCGGATCTCCGTACAGGAGGCCGGGCCGAAGTCGCATCACTTCTCGCGGATCCAGCGGTCGGTGCGGGGCGAGGCGGCCCGGCACGAACGGTGCTGTTGCGCCCTGCATGTCGGAAGCAAAGCCCCCCTCGTCCCGACCCCTCCTCGCCTCGCGCTGGGCGCTCGGCGCCTTGCTCGCGTTCACCCCTGCAGCTCCTGTGTACGCGCAGCGGGGGGACGAGCCCGCGGCCGTTGCGGCGCGCGGTGCGGCGACGTCGCTCGACGCGTACGTCTCGGTGCCCGGTGGCCTGCGAGTCGCCGAGGTTGTCCGTGCGGTGCTCGACACGAGCCACGATCGAGCCGCGCGTCTCGCGGAGCTCGGCGCGGCACGCGCGCAGATCGAACGGACCACGCTGGCCTTCGTCCCGCGCGTCACGTTGGGCGTGAGCTACACGCGCCTCTCACCGATCGATGCGCCGAGGCTGGGTGTGCTCGTCGCTCCTGCGGATCAGACCTCGAGCGGCCTGCTGGCACCCTCGGCCCCGCTGCTCGCGGTGCCGGTGAGCTTTCCGGTCGTCCTCGATCAGACACAGGCGCGCGCGCAGCTCGCCATTCCCGTCACGGATTACTTCCTCCGCGTCCTGCCGGCCCGCGACGCGGCCGAGCACGCGGGCGAGGCCGCCGAGGCTGCCGTCACGATCGGCGAGCAGGCCTTGGCGCTCGAGGCCGAGATCCTCTACTGGAGCTGGGCCCGCGCCGAGCTGGGGATCCTCGTCGCCGAGCGCGCCCTCGCGCTCGCGGAAGCGCACCGGGACGACGCCCGACGACTCGTGGCTGCCGGTCTCGCGCTCGCGAGCGACGTCGCACGCGCCGAGGCGCAGGTCGCAGCGATGCAGGAGCTCGCCGCCGTCACCTCGCATGCTCGGGATGCTGCGCGGGACCGGATGCGGACCGTGACGCACTCGCCCGGACTGTCCACGGCCATCGGCGAGCCTCTGCTCCAGCCGGAGCAGGCCTTGGACGAGCTCGAGCCGGCCGTCGAGCTCGCGCTGCACGCTCGCTCGGAGCTTGGCGCGATCGACGCACAGCTCGCCGCCCTCGAGGCCCAGCGAACCCTCGAGGACGCCGCGATCGCGCCTCGCGTCGACGTCTTCGCCGAGGCGCTCCTGGCCAACCCGAACCCGCGCTTCGTCCCTCAGACGGAGCGCTTCGACGTGACCTGGGCGGTCGGTGCGCAGGCGAGCTGGCAGCTCACCGACGCGCTCGCCGCGGAGCCCTCGCGTCGCGCGCTCGAGGGGCGGATCGCCGCGCTCCGAGAGCACGGCGAGCTCTTGCGTGAGGGGATCCGTGCCGAGGTGGTCGATGCGCATCGCGCGCTCCTCGACGCCCGCAGCGCCACGGAGTCTCGGCGAGCTCAGATCGCCGCCGCAGAACGAGCACTCCAGCTCGCGAGCGAGGTGTACCGCAACGGCCGGGGCACGAGCCTCGCCGTGATGGACGCGCAGACCCTGCTCGTTCGCGCGGAGCTCGATCTCCTCGCCGCGCGCATCGACGGCCGCATCGCGCGCGCGCGGCTTCGGCGCGCCACCGAGCAGGCAAGCCCGTGAGACCGGGCGGCGCGATTGCCGAGGTGCCGCAGCCACGAACGACACGACCAAGACGACCCACCGACACGGAGCATTCGATGAGCCCTCCGACCAACCTCTTCGTCCTGCGCGGCCACGCGCGTTCTGCGGCGCGGCTCGCGCGCACGGCTTGGGCCGTGGCGAGCCTCTGCGCTTGCACCCTACCCTTCGCGCTGCTCCATGGCTGTGAGCGCGCTCCGGCCGCGGCGCAGACGGCCGTCGAGACGCCCGCCATCCGCGTCGCGCTCGAGCCCATCGACCGAACGCCCACCCGCGCCGCGCTCCTCTTGCCCGGTCTGGTCTTCCCGCGCGAGACCCACGAGCTCGGCTTTCCCATGGGGGGCGTCGTCGCGGATGTGCTCGTCGAAGAAGGCGCTCACGTCCGCCGAGGAGAGATCCTCGCGCGGCTCGATGGCTCCGCCGCCCGAGCCACGCGGGACCAGGCGCAGGCGGGGCTCACCCGCGCCGAGCGGGAGCTCGCCCGCGCACGCGCTCTCGAAGAGACCGGCTCGCTCCCGACGGCGACGTTCGAGGACGCAGCGACGGGCGCGGACGTGGCGCGCGCGGGCGTGGTCGCCGCGAGCTACGCGGTCGGTCACTCGGTGTTGCGCGCCCCGGCCGACGGCTTCGTGGAGCTGCGCTTCGTGGACCGAGGCGAGGTGGTGGCCCCGGGCGCGCCGGTGGTGCGCGTCGTCGACGCCGAGCGGGGCTGGGCCCTGCGGGTCGCAGTGCCCGACCGCTTCGTCACTGGCCTGCGCGTCGGAGATCCCGCCGTCCTGCGGCTCGACGCCACCGGTGCGCGCGAACACGCGGCGCACATCGCAGACATCGCGCGCGTACCGACTCCGGGCATGGGCACCTTCGACGTCGAGCTCACGCTCGACGGTCCCCCGGGGGTGGAGCTCCGGACGGGCCTGGTCGGTCGCGCCGCGCTCGAGTCCGGCGAGAGCTTCCCCGCGAGCATCCCGAGCGCCGCCCTCGTCGAGGGTCGAGGACGACGAGCGCTCGTCTTCGTGGTGAGCGACGGCCGCGCCGAGACACGCGAAGTGCAGGTCGCGTTCGTGCGCGCAGACCGCGTCGTGCTCGCCTCGGACCTCGAAGGGGTCGACCACGTCGTCACGCGCGGCGCCGATCGACTGCGCGCGGGCACGCCCGTCTCGGTGGAGCCGTGACTGTGGCGAACTTCTCGATCACCGAGTTCGCGGTCAAGCGCTGGCAGTTCACGCTCATCGTCTTCGGCATGCTGACCGCGCTCGGAGTCAGCTCGCTCCGGGCGATCCCCAAGAGCGAGGATCCCACCTTCCCGCTGCCGCTCTTCGTGATCGTCGCGGTGCTCCCCGGGGCCTCGCCATCCGACCTCGAACAGCTCGTCGTCGATCCCATCGAGGAGCGGGTCCAGGCTCTCGACGAGCTCGAGCACGTGCAGGCCGAGATCCGCGATCAGCTCGCGGTGATCCGCGTCGAGTTCGAGGCGGGTGTCGACGTGTCGAGGAAAGAAGACGAGGTCCGGCGAGAGATCGAGTCGCTGCGCGGCTCGCTCCCCGCCGAGCTCGTGCGTCTCGAGGTCGAGGACGCCAACGCCTCGAACGTGAACGTCGTCGAGCTCGGTCTCGTCTCGGAAACCGCCTCCTACGCGGAGCTCGAGCGCTTCGGGCGCGAGCTCGAGCGCCGCCTCGAGGCCCTCGCGGCGATCGGCGAGGCCGAGGTCGTCGGGGTCCCACCGCAGGAGGTGCTCGTCTCCCTCGATCTGCCGCGCATGCGCGCGATCGGAGTCAGCCCCGGCGAGGTGCTCGACGCGATCGCCCAAGAAGGGCGGAACTTGCCGGCCGGCTCGATCGACTCGGGGGCGCGTCGCTTCACCGTCCAGACGAGCGGCGACTACGGCTCGATCGACGAGGTGCGCGAGACGATCGTGCGTGCGACCGATGGCCGCGTCGTGCGGGTCGCCGACGTGGCCGAGGTGAGCTTCGGAGACGCCGAGATCGTGCACCTCACGCGCATCGACGGGCGGCGGGGCGTCCTGGTCGTCGCCAACCAGCGCGAGGGGCAGAACATCCTCGCGGTACAGGAGGGCATCGAGGAGACCGCGCGATCGCTCGAGGCGGAGCTCCCCGCGGGCGTCGAGCTCGTGCGGACCTTCGCCCAGGCGCGGAACGTGGAGCATCGCTTGACGGGCTTCGCCCGCGACTTCGGGCTCGCCATCGTCCTCGTGCTCGTCACGCTTCTCCCCCTCGGCGTTCGCGCATCCCTCGTCGTCATGATCTCGATCCCCCTCTCGATCGCGATGGGGCTGACGCTCCTCTTCGGCGCGGGCTACGGCATCAACCAGCTCTCGATCGTGGGCTTCGTCATCGCGCTCGGCCTGCTCGTCGACGACTCGGTCGTGGTCATCGAGAACATCGCGCGCTTCCTCCGGATGGGGAAGACGCCGCGCGAAGCGGCGGTGGAGGCGACCCGCCAGATCACGCTCTCGGTCCTCGGCTGCACCGCGACGCTGATCCTCGCGTTCGTGCCTCTGCTCGCCCTGCCGGGCACGGCCGGTCAGTTCATCCGCAGTCTTCCGCTCGCGGTCGTGTTGACCGTCGCGTCCTCGCTCGTGGTGTCGCTGACCATCGTGCCCTTCCTCGCGAGCCTCTTTCTCAAGCCCGAGAGCGAGCACGGCAACCTCGTATTCCGCGTGATGACGCGGCTCATCGAGGGGAGCTACCGGCCCGTCCTGGCGTTCGCGCTGCGTCGCCCCTTCGTGACGCTCGCGGCCTCCGCCTCGCTCTTCGCGGGATCGCTCGCGCTCGTGCCGCACATCGGCTTCAGCCTCTTCCCCAAGGCGGGCACGCCGCAATTCCTCGTGCGCGTCGAGGCCGCCGAGGGCGCGAGCCTCGCCGAGACCGATCGCGCCGTTCGCTTCGTGGAAGAGACGCTGGCGCGTCACGAGGAGATCGCGTGGCACGTCGCGAACGTCGGCGAGGGCAACCCGCAGATCTTCTACAACCAGGCTCCGCCGAACCAGCGCCCCGACGTGGGTGAGGTGTATGCGTCGCTCCGCGAGTTCCGGCCGGAGAGCTCGCCGCGGCTGCTCGACGCGATCCGCATCGAGCTCCAGGCCTATGCAGGAGCCCGGATCCGCCTGATCGAATTCGAGAACGGCCCACCCCTCGAAGCACCGGTCGCGATCCGGCTCCTCGGGAGCGACGTGGCATCGCTCACCGAGGCCGCCGCGTCCGTGGAGGCCGCCATGCTCGCGAGCGCGGGCTTGCGCGATGTCTCGAACCCCGCGCGCGAGCACCGGACGGATCTCCGCGTCGACATCGACGCCCAGCGCGCCGCCGCGCTGGGTGTCCGGGTGCCGGAGGTCGATCGCGCCGTGCGGCTGGCCCTGGGCGGCGTGAGCGTCGGCCGCTACCGCGAGGAGGACGACGACCTCGCGCGAGACGTCCGCGTCGCGCTCGCCCGCCGCGTCCCCGCCTCCATCGGCGGCGGAGCGCGGCCCACGACGGAGGTTCTCGACGAAGTGTTCGTGCCCACGACGAACGGCGCCGCCGTCCCTCTGTCGGCCATCGCAGAGCTCTCGCTCGAGCCGTCACCGACCACCCTGCGCCACTACGACGGCGAGCGCGCGGTGACCGTATCGGCCTTCCCGAGGACGGGCATCAACACGGACCGCGAGACCGCCGCGCTGCTCGAGCGGCTCGAGTCCATCCGCCTGCCAAGCGGCGTGCGCCGCGTCACTGCCGGCGAGGTCGAGAGCCGTCAGCGGAGCTTCGGCGGCCTGGGCACCGCGATCGTGATCGCGGTCTTCGGCATCCTGGCCGTGCTCGTGCTCGAGTTCCGTACCTTCAAGGGCACGATCATCGTGGCCTCGGTGATCCCGTTGGGCGTCATCGGCGGCATGGCCGCGCTCTACCTGACCGGCAACACCCTGTCCTTCACCGCCATGATCGGCTTCGTCGCGCTCATGGGGATCGAAGTGAAGAACTCCATCCTGCTCGTCGACTTCACGAACCAGCTGCGCGAGGAGGGCGCGGGCATCGACGACGCGGTCCAGAGGGCGGGAGAGATCCGCTTCGTGCCCATCCTCCTCACCACGCTGACGGCCATCGGCGGACTGGTCCCGCTCGCCCTCGAGCGCTCGCCCCTCTACTCGCCGCTGGCCTGGGTCATCCTCGGAGGCCTCGTCAGCTCGACCCTGCTCGCGCGCGTCGTGACCCCCGTGCTCTACAAGCTTCTGCCGCCTTCGCTCGAGGGACCGGGCGCGGGCAGCGAGCCTGCGCCGTGGCCCGCCGTCGCGTCCGATCCCGCGGAATGACCATGCGTCGCCGCCCGCGTCCGACCCTGTCGGCGCATCGAGCGCGACCGGGCCGCCGAGGCCGAGCAACCGCGCGACGCCCGCACCGGCAGCGCGGGGCGTGCTCTCACTCGTCGAGATCGCCCTCGTCGTCCTGGGCGGTGATTCCGTACTTCTTCATCAGCTTGCGGAAATACTTGCGGTCGATCTGCGCCTCGCGGGACGCGTGGCTGATGTTGCCGTTGTTCCGCTTGAGCAGGCTCGCGATGTAGTCGCGCTCGAAGCTCGAGATCCAGCGCTCCTTGGCGTCCTTGAAGGTCCCGTCGATCTCCGCGCGGAGCTCCGGGATCGCGATGCTGACGTCGGTGCCCTCGGTCTCCGAGTGCGCCGAGAGCACGCCGCGCGGCCACGCGATGTGCTCGGGCAGATCCGCGAGCTCGATGGCCTCCCCCTCCGAGAAGCTGACCGCACGCTCGATCACGTTGTGGAGCTCGCGCACGTTGCCCGGCCAGTCGTACTCGGTCATCCGGTCGAGCACGCCCGGCGCGAACTCCTGAATCCGGCGGGTGCCCTCGCGGTCCTTGTTGAAGGAGCCGTGGTCGAGGAAGTGACGCGCGAGCACACGGACGTCCTCGCGGCGCTCGCGGAGCGCGGGGATGCGCACCCGCACGACCGTGAGGCGGTAGAACAGGTCCTCGCGGAAGCGCCCGGCGGCGACCTCTTCCTCGAGGTTGCGGTTGGTGGCCGCGAGGATGCGGACGTCCACCTTGATGGGCTTGGTGCCGCCGATGCGCTTGACCTCGCGCTGCTCGAGCACGCGAAGGAGCTTGGGCTGGAGGTCGAGCTGCAGCTCGACGAGCTCGTCGAGGAAGACGGTCCCGCCGTGCGCGAGCTCGAAGACGCCCTGCCGCGTCGACTGCGCGCCGGTGAAGCTGCCCTTCTCATGTCCGAACAGCTCCGACTCGATGAGGTTCTCGGGCACCGCGCCGCAGTCGAAGACCATGAACGGACCGTCTTTGCGGCGAGACTGCGAGTGGATGGATCGGGCGACGACGTCCTTGCCCGTCCCGGTCTCGCCCTCGACGACGACCGTCGCGTCGGTCGGCGCGATCTTCTCGAGGATCGCGTAGATCTCGCGCATCCGGCGGTCTCGGCCGATGACCTCGCCGAAGCGGTCGCGCTCCGACGGCACGATCCGTACACGCTCGTCGATGGGCGAGAAGCGGATCTCGGTCGAGCCGACCGTGATCACCTGGTTGGGCGTCAGGTAGGCCGACCGGATGCGCACCCGGTGGATGTACGTCCCGTTGGTCGAGTCGTTGTCGGTGAGGATGTAGCTGTCACCCTCGAGCGAGATCGTGCAGTGGTTTCGGCTGACCGTGTCGTCGTCGAGCACGACGTCGTTGTCGTCCATCGCACCGATCGTGATGATGTCCTTGTCGAAGGTGTGCTCGGTGAGGATCCCGCCCCGGACGACGACGAGCTTGCACTTGCGAAGCGTGATCGTCGTCGGCCTGCCGTCGACGTACGCAATCTTGGTCGCGTTCCCGCGCGAGTAGTCGAGCTCTTCGTCACTCATGGGAGCTGCTCATCGGGGGACGTGTCTCCTCGGAGCTCCGGCTCCTCGGCGCGTGTGGGTCGGGGGTCAATCGGGGTGGGTGCGCGACCAGTACGAGACGACCGCGTTGTCGTCGACGATGCGCGAGTGGTAGTGGTCCCACACGTCGGTGAGCATCACGCACGCGGCGCTGTCGAGCTTCGGCGTCAGGTAGAGCCCGTAGTAGTCGGCGCTCGAGCCGTCATCGACGGGTCCGAGCTTGTCGAGCGGCTTCTTGGAGACGGGACAGAAGAGCTGGAGCTTCGTGCCCTGCTTGATGTCGGTGAAGCCGGCCTTGCGCCGGTCGCCGTGGATCGGCGAGAGGTGGACGAGCCCCTCCTTGCCGTCGGGGCGCCGGACGAGCAGCGTGACGGCAGGGTAGCCGTCGAACTTCACGTCGCTCAGCCCGACGAGGTTGGCCCCCGTGGGACCGAACGCCTGGGTGACGACGACGGTCACGCCACCGGCGACCGGCACGAGGCTGTCCCGCTGTGGCAGTTCGCTGACCCTCAGGTTCTCCTCGTCGACGTGCTTGCGAACCATGGCGTCTCCTCGCTGCGCGTCCCGGCCGCTCAGCGAGACAACGCATAACACGACCGCACGTGAAAACACCACGGGCACGTGCGGGGCCCCTCGGGCCCATCACGAAATCGGGGACCCCACGCGAGAGCGCGCGCTGCGGCGCGTGGAGCAGGAGCGGGCGGAGGCCGGACTCGATGGTGAACTCGATGGCGGAGTCGAGGTCGAAGGCGAGGTCGAGCACCGTCGAGGCCCATCGCGACCGCATGCCTTGCAGAAATCTGAGGACCAGCTCATGTTTACGAACATGAGTCACTCCTCGGATTTTCTCCGGATGCCTTCGGGACCTGCAGCGCGCGCGGTGCCCGACCCGGCGGTGCCCGACCCGGCGGCCGGGGAAGCGCCTGCTCCGCGGCCGGCCGGGCCGCGGGGGCTCGATCGGCTCCGCCACCAGCTCGCCGTGCTGCGCACTCCGCTGCGCGGGATCCACGAGCTCTCGTCGCGCCACGGCCCGTTCGTGCGCCTCGACTGGGGACCATACGTCTTCTGGATCACGCACGAGCCCGAGGCGATCAAGCACGTGCTCGTCGACAACGCGAGGGCCTACCACAAGAGCCGCAACTACGAGGGCCTGCGCCTGGCCCTCGGTCGCGGCCTCGTGACGAGCGAGGGTGAGCTGTGGCGCAAGCAGCGCAAGCTCGTCGCGCCCGCGTTCACGCCGGCGCGGGTGCAGCGCCATGGGCCGGCGTTCGTGAGGGCGGCCGAGGACGCCGCCGACCGCTGGCGGGCCGGCACGGATCGGACCCAGACCGACGTGCACCACGACATGATGTCGCTGACGTTCCGCATCGTCGGCCAGACGCTCTTCGGCACCGAGCTCGGCGCCGACGCCGACCGCATCGGTCCTGCCTTCGAGGAGGTCCTGCGCTTTGCCGAACACCACTCGCTGACGCTCGTGCGCATCCCGCACCGCTGGCCGACCCCCGCCAACCGGCGCTTCGCCCGCGCGCTCGGGGAGCTCGACGCGCTCGTCGGGCGCATCGTCCGCGAGCGGCGCGAGCGCCTCGCGCGAGGACAGGACGCCGGCGAGGACGTCCTCGCCGCGCTGCTCGCCGCGCGCGACGAAGACGGGCGACCGATGGAGGCGCAGCAGCTCCGCGACGAGGTCCTCACGCTGGTCGGGGCCGGCCACGAGACGACCGCGAACGCGCTGGCGTTCACCCTCTACCTGCTCTCGCTCCATCCCGAGTGGGAGCGCCGCGTCGTCGAGGAGATCGCGCGCGTCGCGGGCGATCGGTCGCCGGGAACCGATGACCTCGCGCAGATGACCTTGCTCGAGCGCGTGATCGAAGAGTCGATGCGCCTGCTGCCGCCGGTGTGGGGCTTCGAGCGCCAGGCGATCGAGCGCGACGAGATCCTCGGCCAGCGCCTCGAGAAGGGACACATCGTCGTGGTCAGCACGTGGACCCTCCACCGCAGGCCCGAGCTCTGGGGCAACCCCGAAGGCTTCGACCCCGACCGCTTCCTGCCCGAGCGCAAGAAGGCCCGCCCGCGCTTCGCCTACCTCCCCTTCGGCGCCGGACCGCGGGTCTGCATCGGCGCAGGCTTCGCGACGCTCGAGGCCAAGGCGATCCTCGCCGTGCTGCTGCGCCGTTTCCGCTTCGAGCTCGCGGGCGGCCACCACCTCGAGCCCGAGCCGCTCGTGACCCTGCGGCCGAAGGGAGGCATCCCGATGCTCCGCTCGGTCCGCGCGCCGTGAGGGAGACGCGCCTCGTGGGCGAGCTCGACCGCGGACTGCCCGGTGGAGAGTGCGCTCCGGGTGATCGCCGCGGCCGATCAAACCGCGTGCGTCGCGCCCGGTGGCCAGCGCGCTGGCCGGCGTCGGGGCGGCCCGAGTGGCCGATCACGAAGGCTCCCCATCGGATCTTCGTCGATTTCGGGAGGCGGCCGCCCGGCATGGTCATTGCCAATGCGGTGGCATGACCACGAACCACCGCTGTCGTTTGCTGAGCTTCGCGCTCTTGGGCGTCCTCGTCGCCGCGTGTTCTCCCGATGCCTCGGAGCTGGGCGTCTCGGGCGCGGAGGTTCGCTCGAGCGACGTCTGCCAGCGCGAGTCGCGCTACGCGAACGGCCGATGTGACGCTTCCTGTCCGCTCCCGGATCCCGACTGCGGCTCGGACGATGGGCTCGCCGAGGTGGCCGGCGGCGCGGGACCGCTCTGCATCGCGTACCGCGGCAATGGACCGCGCATCCCTGCGCACTTCGGCGCGACGGCACGGGTCCTCGAGAGCTATGGGCTCGCCTCGGGCGTCGCCGGCGGCAGCTCCGGCAGCGTGAGCGCGTTCCTCCTCGAGAGCGTCCAGATGAACCCGCACGTGCGGTGCTCGGGATGCTCCGGGAACGCCCAGGCCCTGCGCGCCTCGCTGATGTTCAAGAGCATGTCGGAGATGCTCACGCTGCTCGGAGAGCGTGACGACGTCGTGGCCGCGAGGACCCTGGCGTCGCTCGGTTCCGAGATCCAGAGCGCCAACGTACCTGGACTTCTCTCGACGGACCCTTCGCGCGGCGTCTCGGCGCTGCGGACGATCCTCGAGGACCCGGACCTGCGGGCACTCGTCAACCCCGAGGTGCTCGAGCTGCTCCGCACCTCGCCGCGGCCGGAATTCCACGCGCGCGACATCGTCGCGGCGGCTCAGGCGGGCCTGCGCTTCGAGGCGGCTGATCCGACGGTCTTCGTGCGCCCCGGCCTCCTCTCGTTCGCGACCCTGGCCGATCGCGTCGGCTTCATGGCGGACTTCTACGCGGGCCTCGGGCCGGTGAACCACGACGCCTTCGAGTCGTTCGCGCGCGACTGCTCCGAGGGCACGACTGGTCGTACGTGGGACGAGATCTCGGGCAATCGCGTCCGCAGCCGTCAGAGCTGCAGCGAGCGCTTCCGCGCGCTCGTCACGGGCTATGCCTCGAGCGCGCGCGGACGCTCCTTCGAGCATCGCGTCGATCAGCGCATCGGCGCATACCTGCCCGCGCTCGCGACGACGGCGGTGCTCGAGGGACCGGCCGCCGACGCGTGGCGCCGCGCCCGCGCCGACTCCGTCGCGGCGCGCCCGGTGAGCTGGTCGGTGTCCTTCGAAGACGTCGGCATCGGCTACTTCGGTCGACCGCGCGATCTCGGCTATGCCATCGGCAACCCTCTGCGCTTCCGCGACGACAAGACCCGCCGCGCCCGCGCGCTCGGCCAGGCGACTTGGCGTGAGGTGCTCACGACCTCTCCCGCGGAGCCGGGCCTCTCGCGCGGCGTCGAGCTGCCCGATGGCCGGGTCTCGGTGGGTGGTTGGTCGGATCTGCAGCCGACGCTGGTGCTCCGCTCCATGGGCTGCTCGCGCATCGCGTACATCACCCGCCGCGGCGGCGCGGGCGGCTTCGAGACGGGCATGGCCCGCCTGCTCGGAGCGTCGCAGGCCGACATGAACCGCCTCTACTCGCTCACGGACCGCGCGAGCAGCTACTACAACTCGCTCGATCAGACGGACGCGGTGGTCTGCGCAGACTGGGATGCACCTCCGATGTCCGACGCGCCCGCGATCACCCGCGCCGGCTGGGAAGCGCCGATCGAGACCTCGGATCCTCTCTTCACCGGTCCTGGCAGCCCGAGCACGGTCGTGCGGCGGACGGGTCTCGCGGGCTGCACGCTCGGCGTGGCGGAGGCCCCCCGCTTCACCGACATCGCGGGACATCCCGCCGAGTCGGAGATCAACGCGCTCGCGAGCGAGTCGCTCGTGTCGGGCTTCCCCGACCGTACCTTCCGCCCCGACGCCTCGGTCACGCGGGCCGAGCTCGCGTCGATGATCCAGCGCGCCCTGCTCGCAGGCCGCCGTCCGGGCGCTGCGCGCTTCCGCGACGTCCCGAGCTCGCACTGGGCCGCGAGCGCGATCGCGGCCGTCGCGGACGCCGGCTTCCTCCGCGGCTACTCGGACGGTACGTTCGCGCCCGATCGGCGCGTGACCCGCGAAGAGGCGCTCGTGGCGCTGGCGAACGGGCTCGCGCTCACGGGCGGCGCGAGCGCGGACCTCGCCGTCCGGTACACGGACGCGACGAGCGTGAGCAGCTGGGCCGCGAACGGGGTGGCGCACGCAGACCGCAACGGCCTGCTCGACAACGGTCCCTTGCTCGGCGCGCAGCGCCGGCTCCGACCGCGCGAGTCGGCCACGCGCGCGGAGGTCGTCTCGTTCATCGCCCGCGCTCGCCGACGCTCCTGAGTGAGCCGATCCGTTCGGCGAGCAGGAGCGTCGACGCGCAGACCCTCCTCCGAGAGAAAGAGAAGAGCCTGAGAGCACGTGGCACTCGGACGGATCGATGCGAGTGGCGCGGGCTCGCATCGGCGGGAGGGAGCCTCGCGCCGATTCACTCGGGTGCAGATCACACCGCGTCGGCCCAGCACGGGCTCCCCTTCCCGCAAGTGGGCGGGGGAGCCGGATGCGCGCGATCTGGGCTGAGCTGCACCCGATTCAATGTCGACGGCGAGGGCGATGTCGACGGCGAGGGCGAGGTCGGGATCGACTCATGCGGGGACGCCCCCGCCTCCGGCGCGGCGCGCGCCCGACCGGAGTTCGCGATCACCGCCCACATCGTTTGACGGCGAGCACGCGTGCATGTACGTGCATGTACATGGCCACGAAGACCATCTCGATCGACCTCGAGGCGTACGAGCGGCTGCGGCGCGCCCGCGCCCGCGCGGACGAGTCGTTCTCCCAGGTCATCAAGCGCGCGCGTTGGGGAGAGGGGAGCTCCACGGCCGCCACGCTCCTCGAGACCCTCGAGCACATGCCTCGCCTCGATCGCGCCACCCTCGCTCGGCTCGAGCGCGCCCAGCGCGACGATGCGCCCCCGGATGACCCGTGGAGCGAGTAGCCCTCGACACCACCTTCCTGATCGACCTCCAGCGAGAGCACGCCCATCCCAGGCGCCCCCGCGGAGCGCTGGCGTACCTGCGGGCCCACCCGACCACGAGCCTCGCCATCCCAGCCGTCGCGCTCGGAGAGTACCTCGAGGGCTTCGATGTCCCGGACGGTCCACGGGCGCAGACGCTCGTGCGCTCCCTCGAGGTCCTGTCCATCGACGCGCGTGCGGCGGTCCGGTACGCGAGGATCAGCCGCGCGCTCCGAGCGAGCGGCAGGGCCATCGGGGCCAACGACCTCTGGATCGGTGTGACCGCGCTCGCCGCAGGCCTGCCGCTCCTCACGAGCAACGTCGAGCACTTCCGGCGTATCCCCGAGCTCCACGTGCTGTCCTACGCGTAGGCCGGCGCTCCCCCGGCCTCGAGGGTGTGCTCGCGGGCTTCACCTGCCTAGGAGAGGTCGAGGCTCGGGGAGAGTTCCTCGCCCGCGCCCTCGAGCGTGGCGATCTCCCCGCCCATGCCGATGTCGACCGCCATGCCGATGCCGACGTCGACTCATGCCGGCGGCGGGGACAGCCTCGCCACCGGCGCGGATGAGCCTCCTCAGCGTCGCGATGACCCTGTCTCTCAGCAGCGATCCCCGAAACACGCGGCGATCTCGGAGCGGCATGCGTCCATGATGCACGCGAGGTCGCGGCAGCCCTCGGCGATCGCCGAGTTGACGGCGCAGGTCGTGACCTGATCGAGGAAGAAGCGCGAGTCCGCGCACGTCGAGGCGATGCACGCGCTGAGGCATGTGAGGCTGAAGCGCGGGATCCCGCCGCCGCCACCGCCGAAGTCGATGCAGCCGAAGGTGCACGTGAGGCCCTCGGCGCAGGTGTTGAGGTCGCACTCGCCGCAGTCGGTCGGACACGAGATGCAGTCCTCGAAGCCCCCGGCGCTCTCGCAGCGCATGTTGCCGCAGAACGAGCAGGTGCCGCAGTCGGTCGGACAGCTCGAGCAGGTCTCGGTGCCACGGCAGCGGCCGTCGCCACAGCCATCGCAGCGGCCGCAGTCGTCGATGCACGAGAAGCAGGTCTCGCCGATCGCGGCGTTGCAGGTGCCGTCACCGCAGCGCTCGCAGCGGCCGCAGTCCTCCGGGCAGCTGAAGCAATCCTCGCCGGCCTCGGGCGAGCAGAAGCCATTCTCGCAGCGCTCGCAGATGCCGCAGTCGCCGGGGCAGCTCGAGCAGCTCTCGGTCGCATCGCAGGTGCGATCGCCGCACCGCCGGCAGACGCCGCAGTCGACGGCGCAGGTCGAGCAGTCCTCGCCGCCCCCGCAGGTGCCATCGCCGCAGGTGCGGCAGACGCCGCAGTCCTCGGGGCAGCTCGAGCAAGACTCGCTCACGCTGCACGTCGCGTCGCCGCAGCGCTCGCAGCGGCCGCAGTCCGCGGGGCAGCTCGCGCAATCCTCCGCGGGGTCGCAGACACCGTTGTTGCACGTGGAGCAGCGACCGCAGTCCGCCGAGCAGGTGGTGCAGGTCTCACCGAGATCGGCGCTGCAGGTGCCGTCGCCGCAGCTCCGGCAGAGGCCGCAATCGCGCGCGCAGGATGCGCAGCTCTCATCCGCGTTGCACGAGCCATCCCCGCACGTGGCGCAGCGGCCGCAGTCGTCGGGACACGTGCCGCAGGTCTCGCCCATGTCGCACGCGCCGTTGGGGCAGGTGGGGCAGAGGCCACAGTCGGCCGGGCAGCTCGAGCAGCTCTCCTCCATGGCGCAGCTGCCGTCACCGCAGCCGGTGCACGGGCCGCAATCGGCGGCGCAGCTCCCACACGTCTCGGGCATCACGCAGCGGCCGTCGCCGCAGCTCTCGCAGGAGCCGCAATCGGCGGGGCAGCTCGAGCAGGACTCGCTCATCTGGCAGGTGCGGTCACCGCACGTGCTGCCCGGCGTGTCGGTGCGGGGCGCGTCCGCGTTCGCGTCGAACATGCCCGCGTCCATCCCCGTGGGCGGAGGACCCCCGGGCAGGTTGGAACGTCCGCACCCGATCGAGCCGAGCACCAACGACAAGAGAGCGACCGCAAGCAGAAGACGCGAAGAATGCATGAGGACCTCGAGAAGCGGAGGTTAGGGGAGCGCCTGCGATTCCGCCAGCGAGGAGAGAGGGGAGAATGCGCGGAACGAGCGCAGGGACCTGCCCCACGGTGCGGGCTTCGGCGGCGTCTCGTGGGATCGCTCGCGGCCCGACGGTCACGCGCTACCTTCGGGACCGTGCGGCGTCTCACAGTGCTGGCGGCGTGTCTCTGGGTGCTCGGGTGCGAGGGCACACTGTCGCTGCCTGACCCGGGAGATGCGCCCGCGCTCGACGCCGGCTGGATCGACGCATACCCCGTCGACGCGCTCGACGCCGATGCGCACGCGGTCGATGCGCACGCGGTCGATGCGCGCACGGGACGGCCCACCGCCGACGCGGGCCGAGCGCCGGGCTGCACGCCGCCGCCCGCGGAGCCCCTGCGCGTCCTCTTCGTCGGCAACAGCTTCACCTTCACCGCGGGCATGCCTGCGACCTTCCGAGCGCTCGCCGAGGCCGCAGGGTTCCCGAGGCCCCTCGTGCGGACGCGGGCGGTCGGGGGCCGCTCGCTCGAGTGGCATCGCGCCGACACGAGCCCGGAAGGCGCGCCCGCGCGCATCCGCGAAGGCTGGGACGTGGTCGTCTTGCAAGAGCTCTCGACGAGGCCGACCGACACGCTCGGAGATCCCGCGCAGTTCAAGGACGACGCGACCTGGCTCCACGACCTCGCGATCGGGCGTGAGCCGTCGGCCACGGTCGTGCTCTACGAGACCTTCGCGCGCGCCGCCGGACACCCGTACTACCCGCGCACCTTCGAGAGCCCCGCGGAGATGCAGGCCCAGCTCCGCTTCCACTACGACGATTGCGCCGAGCGCTCCATCCCCGAGCACACGACGGTCGTGGTGGATCGGCCCGTCGTCGTGGCTCGCGTCGGGGACGCCTGGGAGCGCGTGCTCGACGGGGCCGAGCCGCCGCGCCTGCACGCGGAAGACGACTACCACCCCAACGCGCAAGGGGCCTACCTCACCGCGCTGGTCTTCTTCGGCACGATCTACGGGCGCAGCGCCGAAGGTCTGCCCTCGCTCGGCGTCGCGCCCGAGCTCGCGCGCGCGCTCCAAGAGGAAGCCGACCGGACGACGGGCGCGACGGAGCCCGCCCCGTCGATCGCGTGTCCGCGCGCGCTGCCCGTCGGCGACGTCCTGCCGATCGACTTCGGCCCGACGCCGGTCGCGGGCTGGGCGAGCGTGGACGAGATCCGGGGGAGCGTCGGCCCGCTCACCAGCGCAGGTGGTGTCGCGACGGACGCACGCGTCTCGGTGCGCGGCTTCACCGGCACGCAGACGGGCGGCAGCGCGATCAACGAGCTCGGTCTGCCCGCCGGCGTCAGCGCGGACTCGCTCTGGGTGGGGAGCTTCGACGGCCACGAGGCCGCCCTCGCTCTGCGCGCGGAGATCGAGGTCTCCGGGCTCGCCGCGGGTCTCTACCAGGTCGAGCTCTTCGCCTCGCGGGACGGCGACGACGCCGGCAACGGCAGGCTCACGCGCTACGCGATCGACGCGCGGACGCACGACCTCGAGGTGAGCGACAACCGCGCCCGGGCCGCCCGCTTCGAGGATGTCGCTCCCGATGCCGACGGCACGGTGCGGATCGGCGTCGCCGTGAGCCCCGCGGGCCGCGCGCGCTTCGCCTACGCGGGCAGCCTCCGGGTCACTCGGATGCGCTGAGCTCCCTTGGGGCCCGTGCAGAAACAACCTGATCGGGTCGGCGTCGCGGCGCCCCGCCGGCGCTGACCGAGCGACGAGGAATACTGGGGGTACTTCGAGGAGAGCGGGGATGCCCCGGCGGCGAAACGGATAGGTTGTTTCTGCGCGGGCCCTTCGGGTCCTTCGATCCGTCACTCGACGCCGGCGGGATGGAACGCGCACAGGTCGAGCTCGCCGACGCGCTGCGAGGCCTCGTAGCGGACCTCGAACGGTCTCGCCTGGAGGATCACGAGGTGCCGGTCCTCCCCGGCGAGGAGGTACTCGACGTCGAGCGCGTCGCTCGAGTCGACCGGCATGCCGCGCGCTCGCCAGCGCTCGCGGAAGTGGCAGTGAAGCACGCGCAGCGTGCTCGCGAGCTGGAGGATGGCAGGCTCGGGCAGGAGCAGCGCGTCGGGTGAGCGCGAGCTCTGCGAGAGCAGCTCCGACTCGACGACCTCGCTGTACACGTAGACGAGGTGCTGCTCGGGGACCTCGTCGCCGGCCGCGCCCGTGACGGAACCGCCGAGGGCCTGGGCGTTGACGAAGAAGCCTGGACGCCCCTCGAAATAAGGGTTTGCGGTGATCGCGACCCCGTTGGCCGAGGCGCCGTCGACGAAGGGCTGGACGAGGAGGGCCATCGCGACGCGGCGCTGATCGACGCGGTACCAATCCCGCTCCTCGACGGCCCCGAGGAGCCACACGCTCGCCCACACCTCGCGCATCGCGTCGGCCACCTGCGCGTCGCTCGCGTCCGCCGGCACGACCACCGACCGGTAGAGACCGGCGCCCGTGAAGCCGGGCAGATCCTCGGCGTTGGTGGAGCTGCGCAGGATGAAGCGCCGGCCACGGCCCGTCTCGGTCATGCGCTGGCGCACGCGGCGCAGGAGCGCCGGATCGATGGGCGCGGCCTGGATGTGCTCGCGGATGGTGCGCAGCGCAGCGTCGCGGGCGCGCCCGTCGGTCGCGAGAGAGGTGTCGTCGAGCAAGGCGGAGAGCTCGCGATCGACGCCCGCGCTCGCGAGGTGTTGGAGGTAGAAGTGGAACGGCACGGTGAAGCCGCCCGGCGTGCGCACGCGGGCGCCGAGCCCGCACACCTCGCCGAGCTGTGCCGCCTTGGCGCCGACCGAGCGAACGTCCTCGAGGCGCACGTCGCAGACCTGCCGGAGGCGCCGCTCGGAGGCGTCGATCGGCGGCTGCAGCGGCTGCGCCGGGCGGCGGCTCTCCCAGCTCTGCTCGGCCTCGGCCCGCGACGCCGGGCGCACCGACCACTCCTGCGGCGAGACCGAGAGGCGCACGAGCTGACCATCGAGCTCGAGGAGCGCGGCGCTCGTCGTCGCGCCGCGCAGGCCCATGTTGGGCGTCCCGCGCGTCGAGCACAGGATGGCGATGTGCCCGAGCGGCGCCTGGAGCTGCGCCGAGATCACGCCCGAGACGACGGGGATCTCGTCGGGGAGGTTCTCGAGCACGAGGATCTGATCGGGGCGCACGCTCGCGAGCTCGAGCGCACCGCGAACGACGCGCAGCGTCCCGAAGGTCTCCCCGTTCGTCAGCGGCTGGTAGCGAACGCCGCGGAAGACCTCGTCGGCCCCCACGAGCGGCAGCCGCCCTGGGATCGTGCTGAGCGTCTGTTCGTGCTGCGGAGAGAGCGGGCGGAAGCGGAGGCGGTCTCCGAAGAAGACCTGGCTTCGCACGTCCTCGAACATCCGCACGACGCGTTCACCCGAGAGGTTGTCGCCCGCGACCATCTCGAGCGCCCAGAGGTCGGCGTCGACGTAGTGCACCAGCGAGCCCATCTCGAAGCGGCGCTCGGGCCTTCGGTACTCGCGGGCGTTGAAGTCGCCGTGCGCCACCCAGCCGCCCGCGAGCCCGAGTTGCTCGACGGCGAAGTCGAAGTGGATGTCCCACCGCTCCGTGTCGATGAACCAGAGGCGCCGGTGGTCCGCAGTGTCGAGGAGGAACTTGACGACCTCGGTCCGCGCGACGGTCGCGGTCGCCGGGCGCGCCGCGAGCCGGCTCCAGGTCTCGACGTCGCGGATCTCGTGGGCCGATGCGAGGCGGGGCAGGGACGGCGGCGCCGGAGGCCCAACCGGCGGCGTCTCGGCCGTGGTCTCCCGGGGCTCGCCACCGGCCGTGCTCGGTCGGCTCTCCGCTGGAGGCCGCGCGTGCTCGCCCACGCCCGAGGCGCAGGCACCGAGCGCGAGAAGGGTCAGAAGCAGGAGGGCGCGGAGGGACGTGTGGACGGAGCGCATGCCCGCGTCGGACGCGCGAGCCTCCCCCGCGGCTTGGCACCCGCGCAGGCGCCGCGGCCGGGCCCGACGGCCCTCGAGGCTCGTCGAGCGCTCGTCGGCCATGGGAACGCCGACGGTCATCGGAAGAGCGACTTGCCCTCGCGCTCCCACCAGTTCCGGTATTTGGTCTGCACCACCTCGCGCTCCTTGCGAGCCGCGGCGGGGTGGTAGCCGAAGTACTGCTGCGTGACCGCCTTGAGCTCTTCGCCCGCCTGGGCTCGGAGTGATTCCTCCGAGGAGAGGAGCGCGTCGATCAACCACTCGATGCGGTTTCGCCCCTCGTTCTTCTCGAGCCACGCGCTCCAGCGTCGCGTGCTCTCGCCGAGGTCTTCGCACGTGATGGCCACGAGCGCGGTGTGCGCGGCGCGACGCACAGGCTCGCTCTCGTCGCTGAGGAGATCGGCGAGGTTGCGCAACGCCCCCACGTCTCGCAGGGCGGCGAGCCCGGCCAGCGCCTGCAGACGGCGCGCGGGGTCCTTGCCACGGACCCGCGCGGTACGCCGCAGGAAGATGAGCTGGTCCTGCATCTCCGCGAACGCGTGGAATTTCGGCAGAACCTCGAGCGCGAGCGAGCGCACACCGGCGTCCTCGTCGAACAAGCGCTGCACGAGCGGATCGACGAGCGCACCCGACGCGATCTCGGACGCGACGAGGACGGCGTAGAAGCGGCGGTCGGCCGAGCCGTTGCCCGCGAGCGCCCCGACGTACGGGGCTGCGCGCTCACGGAAGGCCACGAGCGCGCGGGACACCGCCGACACGTCTCGTCCGCGCGGCAGCTTTCGATGGCTCTGCCGGCGGTCGAACCAGAGGGGCCCGGGGAAGGCCTGCGCAAGCGCAGGCAGAGCCACCTCACCCACCTCGAGGAGCGTGTCGATCGTGGGCGTCTCGCCCTCCGGTCCGGCCCGCATGAGGTCCTCGACGAGCGCGTGCGTGCCCTCGCCCATGTCCACGATGACCGAAGGAACCTCGCGGTCGTGCGTCGGCTTCGCCATCTCCGCGTGTCGCGGCGCGGGCTTGAGGCGCTGGGGCGCCGAAGGGCGCTGCGAGATCCTCTCGGGCGCGATCGGGGAATCGTCCTCGCGCCGCGGATCGTGACGACCGCCGGGGCCCGCCGGCTGTGAGGCGGGCGGCCCCGAACGGCGCGGCGGCCGCGAGCTCGAGCCTCGGGACGGGCGAACGACGTCGGCACCTGCGTTCTTGAACAGGTAGCCCGTGGAGGCTTCCGGCCCCTCCGCGTGCGGCTCCGCGCCCGCGGCCCCGCCGAGCGTCTCGGTCGAGCCGTCTCCCTCGACCGAGGGAGGCGGCGCAGGGATCGTGCGCGGGCCCCGCGCGACGAGGTCGTCCGTCACCAGATCCTCGATGCCTCCGAGCGCGTCGGCGTCAGCCAGGTCGCTCTCGGGGCTCGGCTCGAAGATGTCGGGCACGAACGGCGGCGGCGGTGCGGCGCGTGGGATGCCGAGCACGTCGCGGGTCGTCGCTCGGGTGCGAAGCGGGCGACGCACAGGATCGCTGGGCGTCTCGTCGTCGGGGGAGCGCGTGAGCTCTTCGGTCGGCCGGAAGGGACCCACCGAGGGGTCGACCAGCGTGCTTCGGGGCTCTGGCTCACCGCGCGCCTCCGAGAGCGCGAGCGCGGCGAGGTCCTCGGCGCCCGAGAGCCCTTCGGAGGGTGTCGGGCCGGAGATCCCCCCCGGCAGCTCGGCCTTCGCGAGCGCGTCGGCGAGCGTGGGCTCGGCCGAGGCGTCTCCCGTGACAGACCGCACGGCTTCGAGCTTCGAGCTGCTCCAGACGTCCTCCCGCCGCACCCGCTCGCTCGGCCGCGGCGCAGGCGGGCTCGAACGACGCAGCGCGCTCGCCGCCGACTTCAGCGTCTCGCGCTCCCTCGCCTCGGGCCTCTCGAAGTGGTCCTTGGCGACCTCGCGCTTGCGGCGGAGGATCAACTGCTCGAGCGCATCGGCGACGCGGGGCACGAAGGCCGCGAGCTCCGGCAAGTCGCCCAGCGCGAAGTCCTCGCCGCTGCGATCGCCATAGAGGACCAGCACAGAGCGCTGACGGATCACTACCGGGTACGCGAGCGCCGTGATCTCGCGCGGACGACGCAGCGCGGTGGCGAGATCGAGGTCGGCAGGGGTCTCGAGCCGCCCGATGCACGGTTGGCCCGACGCCCGCACCACGGAGAGGAGCGAGCTCTCGTGCGCGGTCACCGTCAGCGACAGCGCACGAACCTGCGCGCCGAGCGTCCCCTCGCCGAACGCGTCGCGCCCCTCGGCGCGGTCTTCGACCAGCGCGAAGAGGGCCGAGTAGTCGAAGAACTGGCGCGCGAACGCGAAGAACACCGCGAGGATCGCGTCGCGGTCGCCTGCCTCCTCGAGGAGCTTGGTGGCCTGGGGCGAGGTGAGCGGACCGCGCAAGCGTGGGCCCCGGCGCCCGACGAGCTCGGGGCCCGGGCCTGCGGCCGAGACGCGCGCGCTCGGTTCGGGGACGAGCGAAGACCGGCCTCGCGAGGGTGCGCGCGCGGCCATCGACACGGGCTCGGGCCGCTGCGGCTCGGGCGGCTCGCTGTCGAAGACGGGCTCGGCGATGGGTCGCACGCGCGGGCCAGGACGAGGCCCCCGCGGACTCATGCTGCGCACCCCGACACCGAGGATCGGGGCGACGGACAGCCGCTCACCTCGCGCGGTCCGTGGGGGCTCGGACGCCGCGGTCTCGCCACTCGGTTCCGCACCTCGCGGGCTCTGGGCTGCCGTCTCCGAGCCGAAACCGTAGGGCGAGGTCGCGCGCACCTCCGTCCGTGGCAGCGCCGCCTCGAGAGGGATCGCGGGCTCGGAAGCGTCGATCGCATCGGCCAGGGCGAGCTCCGAGAGCGAGGTCGCTGGGCCCGGCGGCAGCGCGTGCCTCGGCGCGGCGAGCGCTTCCCCGGAGCTCTCCGGCGGGCGCGATTCGCTCTCGAGCAGGGTGCTGTCGATCTGGCTGCGGGGCACACCCATCGGGTCGGTGGTTCGGCCGGGAGCCACGGACGGCGTCGATACGCGCGCCGGAGGAGGAGGCGGCGGCGGCAAGGACTCGGGCTCGTCAGGCTCGTCGAGCCAAGCGCTCGCGGAGATCTTCTTCGAGACGAGCGCGCGCTGCGCGAGGCCGAGCTTGCCGTGCTCGAGCGGAGCGACGTACGGCACGGCGCCGGCGTCACGGTGCCTCAGATGCTCGATCAGGCGCTTGTGCCGCGCGGTCGGGTCGACACCGTAGTGGTGCGCGAGGGCCGCCGAGATCCGCGCCTCGCAGACGACGCGCACGACGAGGTCGTAGCCGAGGAGGAAGCCGAGCTGCGCCTCGACGTCATGAACCAGCGGGGAGGCCATCGCGACGAGGAGCGCGCGCCCGTCGACCGCGAGCGGCACGAGGCGGTGCTTCTCGGCGACCGCGCGCGGCACGAGCCGCACGAGGGCCCGCTGCACGCGCATGACCTCCTCGCGCGTCGCCGGAAGCAGGCCGTGGAGCGCCGCCTGGTACGCCGCGAGCGCGTTCTCCGACAACGCGTCGAGCTCGAGCAGCGCGGTGCCGATGTCACCGCCCGAGGTGACTTGTCTCGAGAGCGCCTCCTCGATCTTGCGAACGGGAAGCGCGTGGTCCCGTGCGAGGAGCGAAGTGAGGGCCGACATCGTGAGGTGTCCCGTGGGAACGGAGCGCCAGGGGGCGGGGCACTCGGTTCGAGGCGGAAAGGATCGCCGTCCCGACGCGCTGGTGTCAACGCAGATGCGGACCCGCATCGTCCTGCGCGGATTCTCCTGGCTCCGGCGCGGAGGCCAGGGCCGCGAGCGCGGTGAGCACGCACGCGGCCGTCTCGACCCGCAGGACGGGCAGCGGCGCGCGCGCGAGCACCCCGCCACGGGCGACGACGAGCGCGATCTCGGCCGGTGAGAGGCCCCCCTCGGGGCCCCGGACGAGGCCGCGCGGTCGGGCGGGCGGGCGCAGGAGCGACCGCGGGTCGCCGCCCGCG
>JBKDQC010000273.1:0-2384 GCA_046342295.1 Deltaproteobacteria bacterium
TCGTCCCGAGCCTCGTCGCCCACACCGACCGGGTTCGTCTCGATGACGCGTCCTCGGGCCCCCCGACCACGTTTCAGCTCGTGCAGCAGGAGAACGTGCAGCAGTACTACGGTGGCCTCTCGATCGCCCACGCCGTGAGCTCGGATCTCCGCCTCGGGGTCACGCTCTTCGGCCTGTACCGGCAAGCGAGCACCGTGTCTCAGTTCTTCGGTGGCCGCGCCGGTGCGGACGGCTTCGTCGATGGCATCTCGGCGCTGAGCTCTCTCCAGAGCGCGGGGATTGCGCTCGCCGTGGGCCTCCAGTGGCGGATGGCCCCGGGGCTCGAGCTCGGCATCGCGCTGCGCAGCCCCGCGCTCCAGCTCGGCGCGCTGCGGCGCTCGACGTTCACGCAGATCAGCGCCGGCCGCGATGGCATCGTCTTCGAGCCGGTCGACGACATGGGGCTCGTGCCACGGGTGGACATCGTCACTCCGACCCAGCTGAGGGTCGGCCTCGTCTACCGGCTCGATCGCGGCTGGGTCGCGATCGACGCCGACGTGTCGCACGAGCTGGATTCGCCCGATCTCGGGATCGACCGCCGCTGGCTCGTCAACGTGCGGGTCGGCGGCCGCTACGAAGTCGACCCCGGCCTCTCGATCGGCGCGGGTCTGTTCACGGATCTCTCCCCCATCGGGCGCATCCAGACCTACGGCGAGGCGCGCATCGACTTCCTCGGGGGCTCCCTCGGCTTCGAGCTCCACACGCCTCACCGCATGGCGGACGGCGAGCAGGCGCCGACGATCGTGTTCTCCCAGACGTTCGCGCTGCGTTACGCGCTCGGCATCGGGACGATCGGAGGCTTGCGCTTCGACACGACGCGGATGGCTGGCGACGAGGTCTCCATCCAAGGGACGCGCACGACCGTCCACGAGCTCGCGCTCCACGTCGGCAGCGGCCTCGACTTCTGATCCGGGGGACCGACGAAGATGCGCGGGCAGCCCCTCAGGCGAGAAACGTCAGGGCATGGGTCCATGCGCGAAACTCATGCTCCGAGGGCCGTCAATTCGGGGCGCCCGGCGTCTCCGCCGCGTTCGCCCAGTCGGACGCGGGCGTGTCTCGGTCGCAGGCGTTCGGCGTCCGGGCGAGGCTACCCGCTCCGGTGTCGGAGCCGATCGAGGCGCCCTCGGCCACGGAGACCGTGACGCCGCTCGAGAGCCTCACCGAGCCGATCGCGCCCTCGTACATCGCGGCGTCGATGACGACGTTGCCGGGGCCGAGCAGCAAGATGCCGTCGGGCCCGTTCTGCATCGGCTCGGGCAGCGACAGCGAGGCGCCCGGGACCGTGCTGCCCATCGCCGTCACGAGGAGAAAGCCCCCGGGCGCGAGCGAGCCGCCGAGCGAGACGCGGCCGTACTCCACCGCGCCGGCTGCCAGACCGTTCACCGCGACGAGCGCCGCGCCGCCGAGATCGATCGGGCTCGCAGTGGGGTTGTGGATCTCCACGTATTCCGCCGTGTCGGAGCTCATCTGGTCGTAGTCGATCTCGTTGATCACGAGGTGCGTCGCGGGCGCGCAGCCCGCGGGGCAGCTGAGCACGCCGAGCTCCGCCGCCTGCCACGCGGAAGGCTGCGCCGATGTCGTGAAGCGCCAGAGCGGCGTGCCGAGCACACGCACCCGGCAGCCCGCGACGAGACCGAGCGAGGCGGCCACGTCGATGGGCATCCGCAGACGCTGATCCGCGGTCGCGGCGGGCACGCCCGCGGTCGTGATCTGGAACGACGTGAAGCCCGGGCCTGCCGGGGTCGAGGCCGACGCGAGCGTGGCCTCGAGCGACACGAGCTCGCTCTCGAGCGCATCGATCATCGCCGGCAAGGCCATGGCGCTCACGTCTTGCGGCGTGATCGTGGCCGCGCCCGTGACCGACCAGCCTCGGATCCCGGTCACCCGATGCTGGTCCCCGGTGCCGCCGGCGGCGGTCGTGTCCGCGGTGGCGGTGACCTCGAACGACACCACGTCTCCGACGCGCGGCGCCGCGGGGAAGGACGCGCGCTCGTCGGGGCTGATCGCGACGAAGAGCGCCGGCCCCGTGCTGCCCGGACACTGCACGAAGACGCCGCGAGGGTCGGTGGCGCCGGCGGGGAGCGCGGGCATCACGTGGCTCACGACGGCGCCACGCACGGGGTAGGCGGGCGCTCGCCCGGGTCACGACGGCTCGAGACGACAGCCCCTCGGTCCGGAGCCACCCTCGCACGCCCGCCACGACGAAGAAGCAGCCCGCCGCCGCGACCAGCACGGCGATCAGTCTCTGCATGTTCGGGGTGAGCATCGCGGCAGCTGACACCGTCCCACGAGGATCGAGGCAAGTGCGCGGGTTCGTCAGCGTCAGACGGACTTCGACGCGGACG
>JBKDQC010000274.1:0-10389 GCA_046342295.1 Deltaproteobacteria bacterium
CGAGCGCGAGCCCGGCGTCGGCGACCGAGGCCGAGGCGAGCCCGTTCGCGAACCTCTCGATCTTCGCGCGCGCGCTCAGCCAGATCGAGGCGAGCCACGTCGAGCCGCCCGATCAGGACCGGCTCGTGTACGGCGCCATCCGGGGCATGGTCGACACCCTCGACCCCCACTCGGCCTTCCTCGACCCGACGGAGTACGCGATCCTCGAGGACGACACCACGGGTGCCTTCGCCGGGATCGGTGTGGAGATCGACGTGCGCGACGGCTGGCTCGTCGTCCACGGGACGCTGCCGGGCGGTCCGGCCGAGCGCGCCGGAGTCCGGGCGGGCGATCGCTTCCTGGCGCTCGAGCACCGCAGCGCCCGCGACATGCGCCTCTCGGAGGCCGTACGCATCATGCGCGGCGAGCCTGGCTCGCCGGTCTCCGTGCTCATTCGCCGCGAGAACGTCGAGGACGCGATCGAGCTCACGATCGCGCGCGAGATCATCCACGTCGATGCGGTCGAGACGCGCGTGCTGCCCGACCGGAGCGTGTACATCCGCATCCGGTCCTTCCAAGAAACAGCGACGGACGAGGTGCGCCGCGCGCTCGACGCAGCGGTGGCGAGCACCTCCTCCGCAGGCGGCGTGTCGGGCGTGCTGCTCGACCTGCGCGGCAATCCCGGAGGTCTGCTCGACGAGGCCGTCCGCATCTCCGACGAGTTCCTCGAGAGCGGCGTCATCGTCTCGACGCGCGGCCGCGATGGGGTGCTTCTCGAGGAGGCCCACGCGGAGCGCGCTGGCACCCGCCCCGACTGGCCCGTCGTCGTGCTCGTCGACTACTACAGCGCGAGCGCGTCGGAGATCGTCGCGGGCGCGCTGCAGGACCACCACCGCGCGGTCGTCGTCGGGACGACGACGTGGGGCAAAGGCAGCGTCCAGAACGTCATCGAGCTTCCCGACGGCAGCGCGCTCAAGCTGACCGTCGCGCGCTACTTCACCCCGAGCGGCCGCACGATCCAGGCGCGCGGCATCGAGCCCGACGTGCGCGTCGAGCAACTGAGCACCGAGCAAGCCCGCCGCCTCACCCAGGAGCAACCCGTGCTCAGCGAGGCCATGCTCGAGGGCCACCTCGAGGCGGGAGGTCGCGAGCGCACCCTCGATCTCGCGCGGGCCGCGATGCGGGAGTCGGCCGCCGCCGCCGACCTCGCCTCGTTCTCGGACGATTACCAGGCGCGCGTCGCGCACCAGGTCTTGCGGGGCCTGGCCGCGGTACACGGCGGTCGCTGAGGGCCGTCCGTGACCTGGAGCACGCGCCTCCTCTATTTTCTCCTGATCCCTGCGATGCTCATCGCCGCGGGTGTGCTCGGCTTCTACTCGATCGAGGCGGCACAAAGCTTCGCCGAGACCACGGAGGAGTCGATCTTCGAGTCCACCCTCCTCCTCGTCGACGAGAAGATCGACCGCCTCGAGCAGATGGTGATCGGCGCGGACGAGGCGGTCTTCCGGCTCGTCGATCCTGCCGATCCGCAACGTGTCGAGCGCGAGTGGCCCGAGCTCGCGACGCAGATCTCGCCGTCGATGCGGGCGCTGGTCGCCCTGGACGACACCGGCAACGTCACCGCTTACGCCTGCCGATGCTCGAGCGACGAGCGCGACGAATTTCTGAGGCTCTTCGAGGAGCGGATCCTGCCCGACCTCGTGCTCGAGCAGGCGCCCCTCGGTCAGTTGCGGCACCTGCACCGGGACTACGGCGACCAGAGTTACCTGCTGAGCTACCGCGCGCTGCGCCGAGGAGGGCGGAGGGCCTACGTCGTCGCGCACCACGACACTGGCTACTTCATCCGCGACGTCTTCCCCACCATCTTCGTCAACGAGTCGGGCAAGCGTCAGTACAACATCGTCGACGAGGACAACCGCCGCGTCTTCGGCGAGCCTCTGTCGGGCGCGGGCGACTACCTCGTCGGGCGCAACTTCCCCTCGACCTTCTACGGCTGGCGCCTCCAGGTCGCGCCGAAAGAAGCTCCGACGCTCCGCGCCCAGCGGGACTCGCGCGACTACAGCGAGTCCGCGCTCATCGCGCTCTCTCTCGCGATCGTGCTCCTCGGGGTCGCCTTCCTCGTCTACGCGCAGCTCAAGGAGCGACGCCTCAACGAGATCCGCTCAGAGCTGCTCGCGAACGTGAGCCACGAGCTCAAGACGCCGCTCTCGGTGGTGCGGATGTTCTCGGAGCTGCTCTTGACCGAGCGCGTCCGCGACGAAGCCAAGCGCAAGCAGTACCTCGAGACGATCCTGCGCGAATCCGAGCGCTTGACCGGCCTCATCGAGAACCTGCTCGACTTCTCCGCCATCGAGCGCGGCAAGGAGGTCTATCAGTTCCGCGAGGGTGAGCTCACCGACGTGATCGCGCGCGCTGCGGACGCCTTCCGGTCACGCCACGAGCAAGGCGTCGAGCTCCGCGTACGCGCCGACGACGCGCTCCCGCGCGTCCGCTACGACGAGCAAGGCATGCTCCTCGTGCTCATGAACCTGCTCGACAACGCGGCGAAGTACGGCGAGCCGCCGTTCGAGGTGCGGCTCGAGATGGGCCGCAGGCACCTCTACGTCCGCGTACGCGACCACGGGCCGGGGATCCCGGTCGAGCACCACAAGCGCGTCTTCGACCGCTTCTTCCGCCTCCGCAAGCCGGGCTCGAGCGTGCGCGGGTCGGGCATCGGGCTGTCCCTGGTCAAGCGCATCGTGGAGGCCCACGGAGGCAAGGTGTGGGTGGAGACACCCGCGGGCCCCGGGGCGCTCGTGTGCTTTTCGCTCCCGATCACGTCGACGTGAGGAACGAGGGGCGGCAGGGCACCGCCCACGCGAAAGCCCGCCTCGTTCGGCCGAAGCGGGCTCTTGCAGCACCCCCCTCGTCGAACCGACGCGGCCCGGCAGGGCCGGTCGGCTCGGAGGGTGTCGACGCGGTTCAGATGGGGATGTCGACTCCGTCGGGCGGGACGACGATGTAGACCTCGCGGCTGTCGAGCTCCGCGACGCCGTTGCCGAGGACCACGATGACGGCCCGATAGATCTGCGCCGTCGGCGGCGGCGGGACGAAGTCGTTGTAGAAGTCGACGTCGAACGTGACGCGCGTGCCGGGGATCACCTGGTAGAAGGTGGTCTCGTCCTGCCGCTCGTAGGTCACACCGGGGTTCGGACCGCAGTCGCCCGTCGATGCGTTGCAGCCCGTCTGGGGCACGATGGCCTTGATGAAGCCGGTCGCATCGACGCCACCCGGGTTGCCGCCCGCGTCTTCGGCGCGCGTGTTGACGTCCTGCGGTGTGCCGCCGATGAGGGTGCCGATGCCGTCGATGATCGCGTTCGAGACGGTGCCGCCGCTCGCGTCGTACACGAGGGGCATGCCGCCGCCGTCGACCGAGCCGGTGCGACGCGCCATCTCTTCCATCTCGCTGCGGCCGCCGCCGTTCACCGCGACCCCGATGAAGCGCGCGCCGATCCGGTTCATGTCGGTGGCCGCCTGGTTGAACGAGTGGGGCACGGGAGTGACCCCCGCGTACGGCTCCGAGCCCCCAGGGCCGTTGTGCCAGGTGACATCGCTGACGAGGACGACGATCGGGAGCGCGCCGGGCCGGAAGCACGGATAGCCGAAGCGATCGCGGGGCTCGTCCGGATACTCGGGGCACCGGCGCGCCGGAAGCGACCAGGTGGTCCCATCGCTGTAGCGCCATGATCCCCCCGCGCCGGACGTCGTCTGGAACATCGCCTCGACCTGCGACTCGGGCCCGTCGGCGCCTCCGCTCGCCCCCAGCTCCCCGAGGCCCGCCTGGACGGCTGCCACGTCGCCGGTGATGTCGGTGTGGTGGACGTACGCCTGGTCGGAGCCGTCGCCGTAGCAGCCGCTGTCTCCGAAGAAGTCTCCGCAGAACGGGAAGTCCTTGTGCTCGCCGACGCCCATCTCGACCGAACGGATGCGTCCCGAGAGCTCGCTCGCGATCCGAGTGAGCGAGCTCTGCACGTTCGAGATCGGGCCGCCCATCGAGCCGGTCGTGTCGATCAGGAAGTAGACGTCGGCGACGCTGATGTCGGTGCCGAAGTCGAGCTGTCGCGCCTCGCGCGCGCCGAGGTACGGGAGGACGACGAAGAAGTCACCCTCGGGGATGGTCTCCGCGGGATCGAGGGGGTTGGTCCCGGTGCCGCGGACCTCACCGAGGTCCGTCACGCCATCGCCGTCGCTGTCGATGTTCGTCGGGTTGGTCCCCGCGGCGAGCTCCTCGGCATCCGAGAGGCCGTCGTTGTCGCTGTCGGGGTCGATGAAGTCGGGCGTGCCGTCCGGGTCGGAGCTGCGCGGCGCGCAGGGGTTGCCACCACCCCCCTCGGTGGTGTCCGGGATTCCATCGCCATCCGCGTCGGGGTCCTGAAAATCTGGCGCGCCATCGCCATCCGAGTCGCGGCTCGGCGCGCCCTCGACGTAGTCGGCGATTCCGTCGCCATCCGAATCCGCCGCGGGGTTGCACGCGGGATCGATGGGGATCGCGGCATCGGTTCCACCGCCCGTGCCTGCATCGCGCCGACCGCCCGTCGTCGTGCAAGCTGGAAGCGCCGCGATCGCGAGGACGCAGGCCGCGAAGCATGCGCGAGAGGTGAGGTGCTCGACGCGGGGGGCTGACGCGTGTGGCTTCCGTGGATCCATGACGCCTCCGAACGGGAAAAGGAAAAGAAGACCGACTGGGGTGGGTGCATATCACGCCGGGTTTGGAGGGGAAAACCAACCCGTGGTGCGCGAACACCCCCAGACGGTGATCGTTCTCACCCTCTGCGATCGACGGCGCTCGGGAAAACCCGCGTGCTGGCCGCCGAGCAGATGCGTCATCCTCGCGTCATGCGGCCAGAGATCCAGCGCCCCTCGTTCGTGATCGCCCTCTGGGCGGTCGCCTTCTCCGTGCTCGCAGGCTGCGACTGCGGGGCGGCCGTTCCCCTGCGCGGCTGCGCGTCCTCGAGCGACTGCCGGGGCGACCAGATGTGCGTCGATGGTCGCTGCACGCCGAGGAGCGACACCGGCCCGCTCAGCTCCGATGCTCCGCTCGAGACGCCGGACACGCCACTCCCCACCGCCGCTTCGCTGCGCATCGAGCCGGCGGACGTGGCGCTGATCTCGGACGACGGGAGCATGCCGGCCGAGAGGTTCCGGGCGATCGTCACGCTGAGCGACGGCACCGAGCGCGCCGCGACCGCCCCGGAATTCTCGATCGACTCGCGGCTCATCGGCGAGCTCGATCCTGCCTCCGGAGACTTCGTGGCCAACGGCGTCATCGGCGGCGTCGCGACGATCCGCGTGGCCGCGGAAACTTTGACCGCGAACGCGAGCGTCGCGGTCACGCTGCGCCGTGCGCTGCGTGGTCCCGAGGTCCCCGCCGACGTCGCGGACCGCTTCTCGGCCGCGCCGACCACCGACCCCGCGCGCGAAGCAGGACTGGTCTATCCGCCCGACGGCGCCGTGATGCCGCAGAACGTGTATCCGGCCGACGTGCAGTGGCTGCGCGGTGCGGCCGGCGACCTCTTCCGGGTCCGGATGGAGAAGTCGCACGTCGTGATCGACGCCTACCTCGCCTACGACCCGAGCCTGCACTGGCTCGCCGACGCCGCAGCCTGGCGCGCGCTCGCGCAGACCGATCCGGACGAGCCCGCCTCGATCCGCGTCGACCGGTACGAGGCCGCGAGCGGGACGAGCCTCGCCGGCGCTCCGGTGGAGATGACGTTCGCGCGCGCTGCGCTGACAGGCAGCGTCTACTACTGGGACATCGTCGCCGGTCGGATCATCCGGATCGACGACGGAACCGCGACGCGCACGAATTTCCTGCCCACCCCCCCGACGGCCCTCGACGGCAACAACTGCGTGGGCTGTCACTCGGTCTCCCCGAGCGGCCGCTACATGACCGGGCGCCTCGGCGGAGGGGACAACATCGGGGGCGTCTTCGACCTGACGACCGACCTCACGGCCTCGCCCGCTCCGACGGTCTGGCCGACGAGCCTCTCGCCCGCGAGCGCGCGCTGGTGGTTCTCGTCGTGGTCCCCCGACGAGTCGCGTGTGGTCGTGAGCTTCGAGGAGCCTCAAGGCGAGATGCGGTTCATGGATCCCTTCGCCGGCGCCTTCGTGACCGTGGCCTCGCCCGAGCCCCTGCCGACCACGATGACCCACCCCGCGTGGTCGCCTGACGGCCGCTCCATCGCGTACGTCACCGACATCGAGTCGTGGGGCGGCGCCTACCGCAACGGCAACATCGCGGTGATGCCTGTCACCGGACCCGACGCCGTGGGCTCGCCGGTCACCATTCACCGCGGCTCCGATCTCGAGGGATCGATGCCGGGCGGCTCGTGCGACAGCTACCCGACGTGGACCCCCGACTCTTCGCGCCTCGTATTCGCGCACGGCCCGGACGGTCGCAGCGAGACGGGGCAATCCGCGCTCTACGTGATGCGCGCCGATGGGAGCGGGCTCGTGAGGCTGGACCGCGCCTCGGGTGGCCCGAGCGCCGCGGACTCGTTCCAGCCGCGCTTCTCACCGTTCGACCAGGGGGGATACTTCTGGCTCTCGTTCCTCAGCCGCCGTGACTACGGCAACGAGCAGGTCGGTACGCGGGGGCGCGCCTACCAGCAGATCTGGGTCGCGGCGATCCGCAAGGACCGGCTCGCCTCGGGAGAGGACCCGAGCGCCGTCGCGTACTGGCTCCCGGGGCAGGCGACGAGCTCCCGCAACATCGCCGCGTACTGGGCTCCTCGCGCCTGCCGTCCCGACGGTGAGGCGTGCTCCGTCGGGAGCGAGTGCTGCGGTGGCGACTGTCGGCCGCCTGCGGGCGGTGGCGCGCCGGTCTGCTCACCTCCGCCGCCCGAGCGCTGCCGCGACGACGGCGAGACCTGCTCGAGCGACGCGGACTGCTGCCCCGACATGGGCCTCACGTGTCTGGGCAACGTGTGTGTGATGCCGCCCAGTTGACCTGCGTGATGCGCGGACGGTCGCGTCGGAGGATCACGGGGCGCGGAGGTGCACCGGGACGCGCAGGTCGAGGTGACCGGCGACGTTGGCCGCAGCGGCCAGCGAGACCGCGCGGAGCGCCGCGAGAAGACAGGTGTTCTCGTCGTCGTTGCCGACGTTGCCGACCTCGATGACGGCGTCTTCGACCCGGCCCGCGCGCGCGTCGACGCGCAGACGCACCTGGACCATCGCCTCGCGCGCAGCCCCCTCGGCCACGCCCGCCACGTGGCAGGCGACCAGCTGGCGCGCGAGGCCAGCGGCACGCAGCGCGCGCGCCCATGGCTCGGGCGCGGACGACCCGTCGGTGGTCGGGAGCCCGACGCTCGCCTCGGGCTCCTCGGAGGCCGTGCGGTTCGCGTCGTCGCTCCAGGCGCGCAGCCGGTCGTGGTCCTCACGCGCCACCACGGAACCGTCGGCCTCGACGAGCTCGACGAACGCGACGTCGATCCGCAACGCGGTCACGGCCTGGCTCGCGCGAACCAGACAGGCGCGACGCTCGGGCTCGTCGAAGCCGAGGAAGAACCCGACCCGCACCCGGGCGCCATGGTCACGCGCAGCCTCGAGCGCGCGGGCGCGCTCTTGGTTGGCGACGAACGCGATGGGCTCGAGATGCGCGGGGACGAGCTGGACGCTGCCACCCATCGCGCGGAGGCTCCGGGCGTCGGGCAGGGTGTAGAGGACCTCGCCCTCCTCGTCGCCCTCGCGGGCGGTGAAGCGCGCGACACCGTCGAGCAGGATCGAGTAGAGGCGGTCGTGGATGCCCTCGTCGTCGGCCGCGCGGCAGGCTGCGTGAACAGCGGGAAGATCGGCGAGCGCGCGGTCTTGCGCAGAGGCGAGCCCGGGGCTGCCGAAGAGCCCCGCGAGCGCAGGCGCCGCGACGAGCGCCATGGGCGTCGCCGCCCGAGGCTTCGAGGGGGGCTCACACGCAAGGGGCGGCCTCACGACACCACGCTCACTTCCACCGCGGCTGACCCTCACGCGGGTACTGCGCGACGATCTGCTTGTCCGGCCGCTCCACGGACAGCACGGGGCTCGTCACGAGGTCGCGCCCCGCGGCGTGGAAGAAGAGCGATTCACCGACGAGCGGCTGCCCGGCGTTGGCCTGAATCGCGCCAGCGCGCGTGAAGCGCAGACCGCCGTGGATCTTCTGGCTGAGCGCGAGGTGCGCCCGCAACCACTCGCCGCTCGTGCGGTCCTTGACGGCGATGCACACGCCCCGGCGCAGGTGGTACTCGGTGTTGCGCGTGACGAAGACCTTGTGCACGCGTCGATCCGCCACTCCCGCTTCGCTGCTCGTGCCCTTGGAACCGCTCATGGCGACACCTCCGACGGCCGTTGTAAAGACGCTCTGCGCGGGCTCCAACTTTCTTGCGCGCCTGCCGACGCGAGGGCGCCTCTGGTAGAACGCGCGCTCATGCTGGCGCTGCCCCGCCCGGTCCTGCTCTCGAGCGACGTCTACACCTCGCCCGCGCGAACGCCGTGGGCGGGAGCGCGCCTCTCGAAGCACTTCGGTAAGCGGGTGCCCCCGCAGACGCGCATCGGAGAGTCGTGGGAGCTCTCGCTCGGCCCGGAGCTCCCTTCGCGCACCCACGATGGAACGCTCCTCGCGCGCGTGATCGGCGAGCACCCTGGCGACTGGCTGGGCCCCTCGGGAGACCGCGCGGCAGGGCTGCTCGTGAAGCTGCTCGACGCCGACCAAGCGCTCTCGCTGCAGATCCACCCGCACGACGACGACCCGGGCCTCGGACCCGACGACTCGGGCAAGCCCGAGGCGTGGTACGTCGTCGGGGCCGAGCGAGGCGCGTGGATCGCGTTCGGCTGGGGCGACGGCGTCACGAAGGAGGATGTGGTGAGCGCGCTCGGGCTGCGGGACGGCTCGCTGACCTCGCTCCTTCAGCGCGTAGAGGTGGAGGTCGGCGACTGCTTCGTCGTGGACGCCGGCACCCCGCACGCAGTCGGCCCCGGAGTCACGCTCGTCGAGCCGCAGTACGTGGCACGCGGGCGCCGCGGCGTGACCTACCGGTACTGGGACTGGGAGCGCCGCTACGACGCCGAGGGGCGCCTCGACCCGTCGGGTGAACCGCGACCGTTGCACCTCGAGCGCGCGCTCGAGGCCACGCGCTGGGAGGCTCGCGGCCGCGCGCTGCTCGAGCGCTCGTTCCGCCGCGCAGGCCCAGCGCGCCGCGACGCGCCGCTCGAGTTCGAGCTCCTCGCCGGTCAGCCCGGATCGCCGAACGCGAGCGCCCTGCCCTTCCTGCCCTCCGAATGGTTGCGGATCGTCCGCATCGCGGGCTCTGGCGAGAGGCCCTTCTTCCATGGGGAGTCCCTTCACGCGCTGACCGTCCTCGAAGGAGCGGCGACCTTGAGGGATCGGCGACGCGACGCCGTCGTTCGCGCAGGGCCCGGGGAGACACTGGCGATCCCCGCGCGCCACGAAGACCTCTGGCTGGTCGGCGAGCGTCTGCACGCGCTGCGCACGAGCATCGAGCCATGAGCGGGCCGCTGCGGGTCTCGGAGGAAGTGCACGAGGCTCTGGCGCGCCGAGACGCGGTCGTGGCGCTCGAGTCGACCCTCGTCTCGCACGGGCTGCCGCGGCCCCGGAACGTCGAGGTAGCCCGCGCCCTCGAGGCCACGGTGCGGGCGGCCGGCGGAGTGCCGGCGACCATCGGCGTCCTCGACGGCGCGCTCGTCGTGGGCCTGTCGGAGGCCGAGCTCGTCCGCCTCGCGACGGAGCCCGACGTGGCGAAGGTCTCGCGAAAGGACCTCCCGGTCGTGATCGCGAAGCGGGGCCTCGGCGCGACGACCGTGTCCGCGACGATCCTGGGCGCCGCGCGCGCAGGAATCTCGGTGTTCGCGACCGGCGGGATCGGCGGCGTTCATCGCGGCTTCGAGCACACCATGGACGTCTCGGCCGATCTCGCGGATCTCGCGCGCGAAGACGTGTGCGTGGTCTGCGCGGGCGCGAAGTCCATCCTCGATCTACCCCGCACCCTCGAGGTCCTCGAGACCCTCGGCGTCCCCGTCCTGGGCTGGCGCACCCACGAACTGCCGGCGTTCTTCTCGCGCGCGAGCGGCCTCGCGCTCGAGCACCGGGTCGAGAGTGCGACGGAGGTCGCGGCCATCCTGCGCGCGAAGTGGTCCCTGGGCCTTCGGGGGGGCGCGCTCGTGGCCGTGCCGCCTCCCGCCGAGCACGCGCTCGCCGCCTCCGAGATCGACGGGGCGATCGATCGCGCGCTCGACGAAGCGCGGGAGCGCGGCGTGCACGGCAAGGCGCTCACGCCGCACCTCCTCGCCGAGCTCCGGGGCGCCACGGCAGGCCGTTCGCTCGAGGCCAACGTCGCGCTCGTGCTAGAGAACGCGCGAGTCGCGACCGAGGTCGCGCGC
>JBKDQC010000275.1:0-3985 GCA_046342295.1 Deltaproteobacteria bacterium
CTCGCGTGCCCTTGTGGCCACCGCATGAAGTACGTGGCGACGATCTTCGACAAGAAGGGCCTCGCACGCCTCCTGCGTGCCAAGGGCTTGCCGCATCACCTCGAGCCCATCCGCCCCGCCAGAGGGCCACCGCAGCAGGATTTCGACTTCGGCCCGTGACCGCCGCCGCGGTGCGAGGAGCGCGCGCCAAGGCACACGTGCGCCCCGAGCACGGCCGCGGGCGCCAAGACCCCGGCGAACGCCCCTCTTGCGAGCCCACGAGACCGCCGGACGGCGCTCGTTGACGCCCCGCACCGCCCGATGAGAGCCCTCCTCAGGAATGCATCGCGACCGTGAGAGGCTCCCGTTACCATCCGGGGTACAATTCGTACGGACTATGATCTCGGCCAGCGGCGGTAGGGCGAGGCGCACGGCGGTGAGCTTCATCGCGAGCTTCAGAGGGTACAGGTTCTCCAGCCACCGCGCTCACCCGGGCGCGCCATCGAGGTACGCGTCGCGGCGTGCCGTCCGTGTGGGCGCCGTCGAACTACTCCTGGAATCCGACTCTTCACTTCGTCCGCCGCCCACGACGATCGTCGTCCTGGACGAGCTGTGGTGCTCGGGGCGCCTGGCAGCTTAGGATGCTGGATGACAGGCCGGAGCGGCTGCGCCGGCCCGCGACCCCGAGCTCCACTGGATGCCCCACGACCGCAAGAGCTCTGGGACCACTTGCTCGCCGACGTACGGCACATGACGGGCCTCACCTCCGCCTGGCGTCTGCCGTTGCGCATCCGGTCGCGCGTCGAGGCGGTGAAGAAGTCCTTCGCGCTGCACGTGCGCTGGATCCTGTCGCTCTGTGTCTGCTCGCTCGGGTGCGCGGGAACTGCGCCCGCCGATCCCGCGTCTTCCGCTCCAGCACCTGCGGTCTCCCAGGAATCGTCCCACTTCGAGCCGCCGCCGTATGACTACGGCGCACTCTCCGAGGCCGAGCGCGACGACGTCTGCAGTCACACCGGTGAGCCGCCCTCGACCGACGGCTGCAGCGCCGACGCCGACTGCCGCATCTGCCACGACGGCAGCAACTGCGGCATTCCAGCGAACCTCGAGACGCTGCGTCGACGCGGCGCCGAGTGCACCCGCGAGGATGCAGCCGAGTGCGAGTACGCCGCCGTACGCTGCTGTCGCGGCCACTGCCGCGTGGTCTCGCACTGAAGGCACGGCCCACGCAGACGCCATGGATCGGCGTCACTCTCGCGTCCGTCCTGCTGTGACTCGCGACTACTCGCGGGCGCGCTCGACGCGCACGCTCACATCTCGGTACAGCGAGTTCTCCTGATCGGAGTGGATCGCCATCTCGTACAGGCTGAGCGTTCCGTCTCCATCGAGATCACCTCGAGCCTGCAAGAGGTAGAGGTCTGCTCCAGGCGGGTTCCCGCACCGACTCCCAGGGGACCGGGCGATCGCGTACTGAAAGAGGACGGGTGAGGACATATCGAAGCCGATGGCTCGGAACGACTCGGGCTCCCTCGCCAGGTCGAGCGCGCGAGGTGTCGGACCGGGCGTGTTCGTCGTCGTCGCGTTCGGAACCGTGCAGTTCGTCGTGGGCGTCGGTCGTCCGTTCGTCCGCGTGCCCGCGCCCCAGTGCTCCATCTGGTAGTACGCGGAGACACCCATGAACATCGTCCGCAGGTTCGCCTCCGCCTCCGCTTCGCGCTGCTGCTGCCGATAGCGCGCGACGTCGGGGAGCCGCGTGGCGAGCAGGCCGCACAGCAGTCCGATCACGAGCAAGCCTTCGAGCAGCAAGACGCTCGAGCTCCGATTCGAGGAGAAGTCCATGGGGCGCAGCATACCCGAGCGCGAGAGTGACCCCGTCACTGCGACGACGAAGAACAGGCCGCGCTCACGGGCGGTGTTCATCCGGACTTCGATCTCGAGATCGCCCGCGAGAAGCCGTCGCGTGGGCACGCTGCCCCCGGTCGCCGTGCGACTCGACACCGTGAAGAAGTTCTTCGCGGGCTGACGGCTTGGACGGATTCGCCGCGAGCTCACCTGTTCGCGAGTCGAAGAATGACCCTCTGCAGCCGACGGAGCTTCGGTTCCCAGTGGAGGCTCAGAACCGAACGAGCGGCGCCATCGCGGGTGTGTGGATCAGGGAGGTCTCGCCGCGGAATCCATCCGTCGCGATGCCCGCGATGACGAGCACCACGACCCCGATCGTGACCGCCACCCCACCCACCACCAACCCTGTGATCAGCGGTGTCTCGTCGCGAGGCATCCCGGGGATCGACCCCACGAGCGGCATACTCTCCGTTCCTGCAGAAGCCAACAGCGCGTCACCAGGTCCGAACGCCTCGATCACGTACTCGACGCGGATCGGCTGGCCCCGGTCGCCGCGTACGTCGATCCGCGCCTCGGGGCCCAGCTCGAGCAGCGCGCCCGTGCCAACTCGCGCGCGAACCCGCGTCCGCCGCACCAGATGTCCCGGATCATCGAGGATCGTAGCGATCACACCGACCCGACGCAGCTCCGATTCCGGCGAGGCGGTCGAGGTCAGCTCGCCACCTACGCGGATACGCCCATCGAGGGCACGAAGCTCCTCGAATCGACGCTGGACGGCTCTGGGAAAGGCCGATGGAACCGGGCGGCCCGGCGCGAACGACGCGAGCGCGGTGAGCGACTCTTCGAGCGTGCCGAGTCGCTCGTCGGCGTAACTGACCAAGACCCTCAGCTCGAGCCACGTTGCGAGATCGTCCGTCGTCATCTGCTGCTGCGCCGCGCGATCCAGCGCGAGATCGGCGGCCGAGAAGTCGGGCGCCGCCAGAGCCCTCCGCACAGCGTCGAGCTCGTCGGTGACAGGGGTCTGCGCGCGCACGACTCCGGCGCTGCTCAGAACCAGAGCCGCGATCAGGATCACGCGCGTCACGGGCACACCACGTCCCGCCCCTCGGTCGTGTGGCCGCGCCCGAGGAGGGCTTCGAGGAGAGCGGAGTCGACCACGCCGACGGCATCCGTGGCAGTCTCACAGACGATCGCGGCTTGACTGTCTCCCGTTCGAGTTCCGCAGGTGACTCCATTCCCGGCGATGGCGCGAGCCACTCCGTCGAGCGGAGAAGGCCTGTCGCCAGGGCCCAGGCCCAGGCAGACCGTATCCCCACGCGTGTTTCGGCCACAGAGGTGAGTCTCACCTACGGAGACGTCACGGAAGCCAATGTCGAAGGAGCAACCGAGACAGCCCGCGGGCGTGCCACGGGGTCCGCCCCAGCACCACAGGCGGGAGGCGGTGTCGATCGCGCACGTTCGGTCGCCGCCCGCGTCGACCGCGACCCAGGGCATCACGGGGAGCACGGCACCATCGGTCGGCACGGTGACTCGCGTGGGGGGTGCCGGACCGGCGCCAGCGCTGGCGCTCACTTGTCCGTTCGAGTTGTCACCCCAGCAATAGATCTCGCCGCCTGCCAGGGAGCACGCGTGCGCGCGTCCCGCCGCGACGTCCTGAGGGGTGCCGCCTCCGGGAACGGCGACGGGGAAGGCCCTTCCGGCGTTGGGGCCTGGACGGCCGGTCTGACTGCTCCCGTTCTCGCCCCAACAGAAGACTTGCGGTGGATCGACTCGCGCGACGACACAAGCAAAGCCATCACCGACGGCGAGCTCTCTGGCATCGAGCGCGTCGTTGTCGACGTCATGGACGAAGACAGTTCCGGCCTCAGGTGCACTGGCCCCGAAGCAGGACACCCTTCCGTCCAGGTTGACGACGCACGTCATCTGTCCGCCCGTATCGAAGGCCGAGAGCCCGAGCGAGCTCGGGTCCACGGTCTCACGCAGCGGGGCGAGGTTCTCGGCGATGTCGATGTCGTCCGGACTGGACACGAGACCATCTCCCTCCGAGAAGCCGCGGCGATCACCCCAGCACTGGAGCCGCGTTCCACCGAAAATGCCGGCGCAAGCGTGCGTCGATGACAGAGACATGAGGTTGCCTCGCAGAGGCGGTGGGCACGATGCTCCGCCG
>JBKDQC010000276.1:0-1277 GCA_046342295.1 Deltaproteobacteria bacterium
CCTATACCGAGAGCGTCGAGCTCCGCGACGGCGTCAGGATCCACGGGGGCTACCGACGAGACTTCCTCGCCCTCGATCCCGCCGGCTTTCGCGTCGAGATCCGCGCGCCCCTCGGCACCACGGCGCCGGGCCAGGCCGCGCTCGTCGTGCGGGGCGCGGGCGCGAGCGAGACGGTCCTCGAGTGGCTCGTCGTGAGGGGCCTCGACGCGACGGAAGCGGGACAGGCGACCTTCGGCGTCTACGCGCTCGACCCCGGTCCGCGCTTGTCGATCCGGGACGTCGAGATCCACTCCGGTGGCGGAGGCGCGGGCTCGGGCGGCGTCGCGGGCACCGCGGGCGTGGATTTCACCGCGATGCCTACCGAGGGCGAGGATCCGCGCGGCGCCGAGGAGAACGCCGCGCGGGAATGTGTGGGAGGGCTCGACCGCAACCGCGTGACCGGCGGGCGCGGCGGCCGCAACACGTGCGGCGGCGTCGAGGTGGACGGCGGAAGCGGGGGCAGCGCAGGATGTCCCATGTTCGCGGCCTTCCAGATGTCGGGCGGGCGCGGGCAGAGCGCCGGGGCCGCCGCGGGCGGCGAAGGGGGCGCAGGCGGGCAGGACTCGCAGGGCCCGATCACGCGCGACACCGGTACGTGCGCGAGCGACGGGTGCTGCGGTCTGGCAGATTTCTCCGGTCCGCTCGACTTCACGGGACCGCAGCCTGGACGCGCCGGCGTCGCCGGCCGCAACGGCACCGCGGGGACCGCGTGCACCGAGCCCTTCGGCCGCTTCGAGGGCGAGCGATGGGTGGGGGCGACCCCGACGGGCGGAACGAGCGGCACACCCGGCGCGGGCGGCGGCGGCGGCGGGGCGGGGGGCGGCGCGCTGATGCGCTGGTTCGATCGCGTCTGCGAGTTCGCCGATGGGCTCGGCGGCGGCGGCGGCGGCGGTGGCGCGGGCGGCTGTGGCGGCGCGCCCGGCTCGGCCGGCACGAGCGGCGCCCCGTCGGTCGCGATCCTCGTGCGGTACTCGAGCCCCGCGATGGCGGAGCGCGGGCTCTTCGAGCTGCGCGGCGCCGTGCTCGCGCCGAGCGACGGCGGCGCCGGGGGCGACGGCGGCCGCGGCGCCAACGGTGCGTTTGGCGGCGCGCTCGCGCGGAGCGAGCGCTCGACGCCCACGCTCTCGGGCCCGGTCGCGGGTGGCCGCGGCGGCGCGGGTGGCGCCGGCGGCGCGGGCGGCGGCGCGGGCGGCGCGTGCGGCGGGGATTCGGCGGGGGGCTGGTGCGGCGGCGTCGCG
>JBKDQC010000277.1:0-4071 GCA_046342295.1 Deltaproteobacteria bacterium
GAGGTGGGAGCGAGGCGCGTCTTCGTTCGTGAACAGGTAGAGCTGTCCGTCGTGCACGCGCGCGTCGTAGAGTTGCTCGCGGCCCTCCCGAACGGCCACGAGAGGGTGCCCCGCGTCCGGTGCGACGACTCGCTGCGCAGCGCGCGCACCCCGATCGAAGAGGAACACGTCTCCCTGGGACCAGCCGCGCGAGTTGTTGACGACGACGTAGCGATCGTCGTCGGAGACCGAGGCGCTCGGGAAGAACGTGGGCTCGCTGGGCGCGTAGACCAACGCATCGGTCGCTGGGGCCGTGCCGAGGCGATGGAAGAAGAGACGCGCGTGGTAGGTGTCGGGGCGAGACGCATCGAAGTCGGGCTCGCCGAGGCTTGGATAGCGACGGTAGTAGAAGCCCTCCTCGCTGTGCAGCCACGCGACGTCGGACCACTTGCAGTGCTCGATCGCGTCCTCGAGGACACGCCCCCCAGCCACCTCGATCACGCGCAGCGTCGATCGCTCGTCACCATGGCTGGAGATCCCGAACGCGACGTAGCGCCCGGTCGGCGACGCGAAGTACCAGTCGAGCGCGACGCGGTCGCCGCCCGGACCGAGCGTGAGAGGATCGACGAGCAAGCGATCCTCGACCGCCTGTCCGCGCCTCGCCGCGAGGGGTCGCACGAACAGGGCGGGCTGCTCGCGGTCTCCCTCGCGCCGGCTGAAGAAGACCTGGCTCCCGTAGGTCACGGCCCCGCTGATCACGCCGATCCGCAAGAGTTGCCCCAACCGCTGGCTCATCTCGGGGCGCGTCCAGCCCTCGAGCGCGGTGCGCGTGCGCATCGATTGCCACGTGATCCACTCGTCGGTGATCGGGGCGTCAGTCTCCAGAGCGAAGTAGGGATCTTGGACCTCGGTCCCGAAGAGAACCTCGGTGCGGGCGCCTGCTCTCGCGCGCGCGTTCAGCCGCTGGAGGTCACTGGTCGTCCCCGTTTCGCGGGCCTCGACGACGTCGGGCGTCGGCGTCAGCGTCGATGTGTCGGGGCTGGCGGCGCCGCAGCCGAGAGAGGCGCTCGCTGCGGTGCCGAAGGCGAGGATGTGAACGGTCCTGCGAGGCATCGCGCGAACAAACAACACCGCCGCGGCCTGCGCAAGGCGCATGGTAGCATCGCCCCCGGATGCTCGCTGCCGGTGCCCGCCTCGGACGCTATGAGGTCCTGTTTCCCATCGCCGCCGGGGGCATGGGGACCGTCTATGCGGCCCGCGCCCTCGGAGATGGGGGCTTCCGCAAGCCCGTCGCGCTCAAAGTGCCACTGCAGGAGCTCGCGATGCAGCCGCGCTTTCAGGAGATGCTGGCCGACGAGGCCTCGCTCTCGGCCGCCATCGACAGCCCGAACGTCGTCTCCACCTTCGACCTCGCACGCGATGGGACGGTGGTCTTCCTCGTGATGGAGCTGGTCGTCGGCGTCGGCCTGCGCAGCCTCGCGCGACCCTTCGGGCGCCGCGCGCGGTACTCGTTTCCGATTCCGGAGGCGCTGTGCATCCTCGCGCAGGCCGCGCGAGGCCTTCACGACGCACACGAGGCACGCGATGCACGGGGGCGCTCCCTCGGGATCGTCCACCGTGACGTCTCCCCGCACAACATCCTCGTGGGAGCAGACGGTCGGGTCCGGGTCACCGACTTCGGGGTCGCCTACGCCGCGCACCGGCTCAGCTCGACCAGGACGGGGGAGTTCAAAGGGAAGCTGATCTACGCGGCGCCCGAACAGCTGACCAACGACGACGTCGATCGCCGGGTCGACGTGTTCGCCCTCGGCGTCGTGGCGTACGAGCTCCTGACGGGCGTTCGCCCCTTCGAGGCCGACAATCCCCTCGCGGTTGCGCTGAACATCGCTCAGAAGGCTGTGCCACCGGTGGCAACCCTTCGCCCCGAAGTGCCCTCCGAGGTCTCCGACCTGATCCGAGACGCCATGATCCGGGATCGCAGCCTCCGCCTGCCGACGTGCGCGGCGTTCGCCGCCGCTCTCGAAGCTTGGGCTCGGGCGGAGCTCCGGGCGAAGGTCGCCGTGCTCCTCCAGACCGAACAGCGCCCGCGGCTCGCGGCCTTCGAGAAGGCGCTGGCTCTCGCAGCGGACGCAGACGACCTCACCGCGCTCGCCGCCGAGCTCGAAGCCTCGGTGCCAGAGGAGAGTTCGGGGCCTGCGGACGCTCCCCGGTCCGCGCCCGCGTCTTTGCTCACGGAAGACCTGGAGCAGCCACCGCTCGTCCCGAGCCGGGCCGGGACCCCTCCTCCCGTTCCGCCAGTCGGCCAGCCTCCCAGGCCGCCCCCGCCTCCGAAGCCGAAGGGTGTGCCACACGCCGCGAGTCGCTTCGAGATCGAGCTCGACCTGCCGCCGCGTCCGTCGGCTGCGGCCGCGCGCCCCGTCGAGCCGAGCCCCGTCGCTCCGCCTCCCGCGCCCCGAGATCGGCGCCCGCTTCGCTACACGCTGCTCGCCGGCGCCGTCCTGGCGGTGTCGGTCGCGACGCTCGGCCTCGCACGCGGCGTCGCGCTGTGCGTGCTCTTCGCGATGTGTGGCGTGATGGCCTGGTGGTGGCGCAACCGCTGACGCTCAGCGCGAGAGCGCGGTCCAGGTCAAGGCACCCCAACCCACGAGGAACGCGAGCCCTCCGAAGGGCGTGATCACGCCGAGGGCTCGGACGCCGGTCAGCGTCATCGCGTAGAGCGAGCCGGAGAACAGGAACACTCCGATCACGAACGCGCCACCCGCGACTCGCGCCGAGGGCGCGTCGGCCCGTGCAAGGAGGAGAGCCACCAGGCCGATCGCGAGCGCATGCCCGAGCTGGTAGCGGGCGGCGGTCTCCCACCACTCCATGCGCCTGGCGGCATCGGGCAAGCTCTCGAGGCGGGAACGCAGCGCGTGCGCTCCGAAAGCCCCGAGGGCGACACCCAGGAACCCCAGCGCGCCCGAGGCCGCCAGCGCGATCCGATCCGCGGTCACTTCAAGGGTGAGCGCCCGCGGCGCCCTGCTGCTGCAGCTGCTGCTGGATCTGTCTCATGATGTCGGGGGGGATTTCGCCACCGCCGCCCATCGCTCCGAGGTCCATCTCCGGCGCTCCGGCGGGCTCGGAGGGCGGCGGCGCGGCCGACGCCTCGAACTCCGAGACGGTCGGGTGAAGACGCACCGAGTGGTAGCGCGAGACCACGAAGATCGTGTCGTCCCCTTCGTGCATCGCGTAGAACTGGTCGGTCGCCTCTGGCACTGCGCCGCCGAGCCGGAGCGCTGCGACCTGCCCGTCGGCCATCGTCAAGGTCACACGAGGGGACGCGTCCGTGAGACCGGCCGCGGCCGTCGTCACGCTGGCAGCGGCGAAGTCCGCCGCACGCAGCCGGGAGAGCGTGGAGACCATCGTGCGGACCTTCGAAGCCTGGAAGCTCGCGATGGTGGTCTGGGGAACCGGGGGCTCGGCGGGCACGCCCGCGTCGCCCTCTGGCGCTGGGACCGAGACGTACGAGACCTCGGCGATGGTCCAGTCTCCCGGCACGGGCTCGGGCGCAGCCCCCCCCGCGTCCACGTCGCCCTCGACCGCGGGAGCCACCATGGGGCGGCTGAAGCGGAACGTGCCGTTGGGACCGACCCAGGCCACCTCCCGAACGTCATCGGCCTCGAGATCCAGAATGGACCGGTCGCGCCAGTCCTTCAGATCGCGGCTGAACGCGAACCGGATGGAGCCATCGACCATCCCGACCGCGTCCTGACCCTCGACCCGCACCGCGGTGTTCCCGCTGCGGCTCGCCCCGATCCAGACATCGAGAACCACCTCGTCCCCGTTTCGCGCGATCACGTGAATGCCGTGCGCCGCGTCGACCTCGAGGTCCGTGTGATGAGACGCGTTGCGCGCGGCGATGCTCTCGAGCTCGATCTAGGCGATCTTGTCGAGCGCGCTGTCGCCGGAGGTCTGGTCCGCGCGTGCCTCGACCGGCGCGGCCACCCGCCATCCGCCCTCGCCGCGCTCGAGACGCACCGGGCTCTCGTCCGGGCGCGTGATCTCGAGGGACTGGATGCTGTCGCGCTCGATCTCGTGAGGGAAGCCCTCGAT
>JBKDQC010000278.1:0-22714 GCA_046342295.1 Deltaproteobacteria bacterium
GCAGCCGGTGGTGCGGTCCGCCGTCGGGTCGCGGGGCGCGCATGCGCTCTCGGCGCAGCGCGTGTCCTCCGGCGTGTGGACGCAGATGCGATCGACGCTGCACGTGTCGGCGGTGCAGGCCACGCCGTCGTCGCAATCCGAAGGAGCGCTGCAGCCATCGAACCGCTCGCTCGTGTCTCCGGCGTCGAGGCCCATGGCGTCGGGCGCCGAGGCGTCGATGCCGCCAGCGTCCCTGTCGAGGGGGCGCGCGACGCATCCGAGCCCGGGGACGCACACTCGTTCGGCTGGGCACGCGCCCTCGTCACCGGTCTCGAGGCAGATGCCGGCGACGCACGACGGCGAGACGCACGACGTGGTGCTCGCGCAATCGGAGAACGCGCGGCACTGCGGTCGGGGGCACGAGGGCTCGGTCCCATCGACGCAGCTCGGCGAGACGCAGGTGCCGGCCACGCAGGTCTCGTCATCCCCGCACGTGACGCTGACGCAGTTGCGGCTCAGGATCACGCTCACGAGGTAGCTCCCCTGGAAGTCCACCTCCACGCGGCGCCCGACGACCGGGGTGGTGCCGCGGAAGAGCGTCACCGAGATCACCCGTCGCCCGGCGGGGAGAACGTCGAACGTCGTGATCCGGCGCGGCCGCGCGAACGAGTCGCGCGCGTCGACGTCCACGTCACGCGCCGAGGCGCCGTCGGCCTCGACGCGGACGTAGTCGAATTCCGCCACGGGCACGAAGTCGGTCTGGAGGTTCACGACGAGGCCTTCCCCAGCGCGCGAGCTCGGGCAGCCCGCGACGAGCGCGGAGAGGATCCACGGCGCGAACGACCAAAGCTCGAATCGTCGCATGTCCACCATCCTCTCCGGAGACCGCAGACCTCGCGGCGGGGCTCTCAGGGCCGCACGCAGGTCACGAAGGCCGTGTCTCCCGAGTTCTCGATCGGTCCGAAACCGCTCACGAAGCCCCGCGCGACGCAGTAGCGGTGAATCGCCGCGTTGCAGGCGTCTCCCATGCGCTGGGTCGTGCCGTCGCAGGGCTCGAGGAGCGAGCGCAGCTCGGTGTACGATGACATGCGGACTTCCGCGCCGCGCACGCACGTGACGTAGGCGACGGCCGCGTCGTTCTCGACCGGACCGAAGCCGCTGACGAAGCCATGGCTCGCGCAATAACGATGAATGGCCGCGTTGCAGTTCGGTCCCCACCGCTCGCCGACGCCGTTGCACGGGCCGTGGAAGCCCGCGAGGGTGCCCCAGGGCACCGAGCGCACCTCACCGACGACGCAGGCCTCGTAGGCGACGTCGCCCGAGTTCTCGATCGGGCCGAACCCGCTCGTCGTGCAGCCGTCTCCGCAGTGGCGGTGGATCGCCGCGTTGCAGTCGGGACCGTTGCGCTGCGTGAGGCCGTCGCACGGGGCATGCCGCGTGCGCAGCTCGGAGTAGGTGGTTGCCGCCACGCGCGCACGGAAGCCCTCGTCGATGCTCGCGTCGCAGTCTTCGTCGCGGCCGTTGCAGAGCTCCGCGGCGGGAGGGGCGCATGCGCCCCAGCTGCAGCTGTCGCCGCACACGCGCGATCCCGTGCTCCCGCAGCTCGTCGTGCAGGCGCCGCTCGACCCGAGCACGCATGCGAAGCCGTCGTCGCGCATGCCATCGCAGTCGTCGTCGGCGCCGTTGCACCGCTCCATCGGTGGCTCGCACGCGCCGAGGCGTCCCCCCGCGCAGAGGGCGCTCCCGGTGGTGCCGCAGCTCGAGGCGCAGCTCACGCGCGCGCCCTCCGCGCACATCCCGGCGGCGTCGGGCATGCGGGCATCGACGGGAGCCATGCGCGCGTCGATGGGCGCCGTCGGTGCGTCGAGCGCAGCGGTCGCGTTCGCGTCGCCACCCGCCGCGTCGGTCCCTTCGAGCGCGGTCGCATCCGTGGCCACGAAGACCGCGTCGGGGAAGTCGAAGCTGGCCGCGTCCATGTCGCTGGCTCGGCCCGTGTCGCGACCTCCGGTCGTCGCGCCGTTCGCGCATCCCGAGAACACGAGCCCCGCGGTCACCCACGCAGCCACTCTGGAACCTCGAGCCGTCGGCAGGTCGCGCATGGGGCGACTATACCGCGGTCGCACATCTCCCCGGCTCGCCCGCGCGACGCCCCCGGCTTCCGACACTCCGTTGACTCCGCCCGCCCGGCTCGGGATGCTGCGCTCCATGAGATCCACGCGCGCGCTCACGCAGCCGCTCGCCCTGCTTGCGCTCGTCACGGGCGCCTGCGGCGGAAGCCCCCAGGAATACGGCAGCGGCACCACGCCCCACGCGCGCGTCGACGGCCCGCCGTCGGGCTCGAGCAACGACAACATCGTGCCTGCCGCGTCCAGCGCGGCGGTTGAGGCGGAGCCCGCCGGGGCCGCCGGGCGCGAAGCGCGCGACACGGTGGGCCAGTTGCTCGTGTCTGGCCCCGGCTTCACGCCTCCCACCCTCCAGGCGAGCGGAGTCGCGGGGGGCGCCGTCGACGGTCACTCGGGCCCGATGGCGTGCACCGGCAGCTATCCCGATCGACCGCAGCACGTGCTCAAGATCAGCCGGCGCATCCCCATGCTCCGGGTGATGGCCGACGGCATCGACCGAGACCTCACGCTCGCTCTCCGCACTCCGGATGGCCAGTGGCTCTGCAACGACGACTCGGGTGACCCGGGCTACGGCCTCAACCCCGCTGTCGATCTCGCGGGCGCTTCGGGAGAGATCGAGGTCTACGTGGGGGTGTTCTCCGACGACGCGACCGGCGCGCAGTACACGCTCGGAGTCACCGAAGACCTGAGCCGCTACGGCAGCTCGATGCGGTCCGGCGGTGTCGGCCTCCCGCCCCCCGGCTTCGGCGGCCCCATCATGAAATGAGGCTGGCCCCGATCGGGCCCGGGGTCGCGCTCATCTCGACCGGATGAGCCGGCGCAGGGTGCGGAAGAGCTCGCTCTGCTGAGCGGCGGAGTGAACGCCCGTCACGCGGTAACGCAAGCGTCCTTGGCGGTCGAAGAGGGCGATGGTCGAGCCCGTGCTCGGAAACGAGAAGGGCGTGCGCTGGAGGGCGCCCTGCCAGTCGAGGAGGATCTGGATGCCGTACTGCGCGGCGATCGCGCGGATGGCCGCGCGCGCCATGTCGCGCACCATGCCGTCGATGCCCGCGAGGTTCGCGACCCCGTACGTGGTGATCTGTTCCCGGAGGCCGTTGTCGACCACGTAGCGGTGCAGCGTGAGCTTGAGCTCCTGGTTGTCGGGGGTGTGCTCGCGGTCCTCGTAGAAGACGATCGCGACGCGGCCTCTCACCGCGAGGAGCGTCCGCGTCACGCCGGAGGTCTCCTCGAGCGCGAAGTCCGCGGGCTCGCTCAGCACCGGGATCTCCGGCAGTGGGGCGGGCGGCGCCTCTTGCGCGAAGCTGCGCTCACCGACGCTGCTCCAGACACCCCAGAGGCCGAGGGCCGCCACGAGGGACAAGACGTGCACGCGCGCGCTCATGGGGCCTCCGACGCGACCACCTTGCGTCGATTCACCTCGTCCTGGCAAGCCGGCGAGCACGGGTGCCGCCCGTCCCTCGCTGCGGTTCGACACCGTCGCGGCCACCTGCGATCGTGCGCGCATGACGACCGCGCGCTTTGCCGTCTCGCCGCTGGATGCCCCGGGTCTCGAAGGTGAGCTCGTGCTGCGCGTCGAAGTACCGAACGATCTCGTCTTCTTCGGAGGACACTTCGATGGTGATCCGATGCTCCCCGGGGTCGCACAGCTCCTCGCGCTCGTCGATGCGGAGGCGCGCCGCGCCTTCCCGGCGGTGGCGTCGCGCGGCGCACGCAGCGTCAGCCGTCTGAAGTTCCAGGCGACCATCCGCCCGGGTGACGTGCTCCACCTCGGCCTCGCGCTCGAGGCCGGCGCCGAGCCCCGCGTTCGATTCCGCATCGACCGTCTGGGCCCGGAGCCACGCGCGAGCGCGCGCGCGACGCTCGGCGTCCTGACGTATTCGTGAAGAACGACGTGCTCAGCTCAGATCAGCTCGCAGAGCCCGGTCGGAATGACGCCGCGGTTGTTGCCGTCTCGACACTCGAAGACCTCGCCGTCCGGATCGACGACCACGGTGATGTCGGGGCGCTCTCCGACCGGGAGCGTGTAGGGACACTCGACAGCCGTGCACTCCGCGGGGCCGAGCAGGCGCGGCAACGTCGTCTCGCACGCGATCTCGCCGCCCTCCGGGTCGCCCACGTAGAAGACCACGCGCGCGCCGTCCGGCACGGGGTTCGTGCCCCGGTTGCAGACGTTCGCGCGGAGGCTCGTCTCCCCCATCGCACGGCAGATCTCTTCGCCGAGCGACACGGTGAGGTCCGCGGCGCCGCGGCGCTCGAGGCTGCCCTGCGCGTTCATCCGGAAGTTGTTCAGCGTCGGGTCCGAGTGGTTGCGCGCCACCTCGCCCGTGCGCGGCACCGAGCCGTCGTCCCGGATGTGCGTGACCGAGTAGGCATGCTGGTTCCAGATCGGCCGCGAGGCGGCCCATCGATCCTCGACGTCGCGCAAGACGATCACGCCCCGCTCGTTCATGAAGCTCGAGACCCCTCGGGTGTAGATGGGATCGGTCGCCGGGCAGCCCACGCCGCTCGTCAGCGCGACCGCGATCTCCGAGTTGAAGTCGCCGTCGACGTCGGCGATCACCGGCAGCTCGTAGCCCGTGCCGCTCGAGGCGCTGCGCGAGAAGAGCACATCGCCGTCGGTGCCCCGGAAGATGCGCACGAAACACTCGTCGCCGTACACGACCTCGGCGACGCCGTCGGCGTCGAAGTCGAAGACGCTCGAGCCCGTCACGTTCGACGATCGATCCTGCGAGGGCCGGCTCCAGAGGACACCACGCGGCAAGCCAGGCGCGCGCGCGCAGCCCGGTCCGGTGTCCGTGTCGATGTCACAGTCGAGGTCGAAGACGGTGTAGAAGCTCCCTCCCGCGACCGCGAACTCGCGGGGACCATCGCCGTCGAAGTCACCCACGGTCGGCGGGCCTCCGCGCCCCGCGAAGCCGCTGCCGTCGGCGGGCAGCGGGATCGGACCGAACACGAGGCGCCCCTCCAGGGTCATCACGCGCACGGAGCCGTTCGAAGTCGCCGACGAATCGCTGGCGGGCGCCGAAGCCACCACGATCTCCGCGTGACCGGGCGCGCTGCCGGGGAAGTCTCCGAAGTCAGCCACGGCCACGTGCCCGAGGCGCTCGGCATCCGCGCGGCTGCTGGGCGCCCAGTAGTCCTCGCGCGCCCAGAACGCGCCAGTCCAGCGGTGGACGCCATCGGGCGCGACGAGCTCGGGGGCGCCGTCGACGTCGACGTCCGCCACCACGGCGAACAGACCGAGCCGGAGGTAGTTCGTGTAGCTCGCGCCGGAGTTCAGCACGCAGCCATCGGCGTCGTAGACGAAGCGATCCCACAGCACTTCTGGGACGCCATCGTCGTCGAGGTCGTGCATCGAGGGGCCGTTGTTGTTGGCCCAGTCGCCCACGAGGTGTCGCGGCTCCCCTGCGAGATCGCAGCGGCGCCCGTACCAGCGTCTACGGAACGTCGCCGTCCCCTCGTCGTACTCGAACGCGACGAGCCCCGTCGAGCCCGCGACGCCCGTCAGGCCGGTCGCGACGATCTCGGGCCGCGAGCGGTCCCCGTCGAGATCGCCGATCGTGGGGTTGGCCGCGTACACGAGCAGATCGGAAGGGTCGGCCATCGTGTGCAGGGTGGCGCAGCTGCGGCCGTCGACCACCCGCAGCACACCGCCGCGGTCGGCCGTGCTCTCGAAGCTCGTGAAGACCAGCGAGGGCTGGAGGACCTCGGGCGCGTCGTCGAAGTCGAAGTCCGCCACGAGCGGCGCGGAGTACACGTTGTTCGACGCAGCCAGCGGCCCCCCCTCCGCCGTCCAGTGGCATTGAAGGGCAGGCTCGAAGGCGCCGATCTCGATCGGCCGCTCGCAGCCCTCGTCGAGCGTCCGATCCGCGGGCACGCCGTACGGCGTGCAACGTCCCGCGTCGTCGCAGTAGCTGTCGCCGGCGCAGTCGTCGTTGCTCGTGCACGGACCGAGGTCGAGCACGCACGCGCCGAACGCGCACCGCTCGCCCACGCGGCAGCAGCTGGCTCCGCAAACGACGGTTTCGCAGGCAGGCGCGTCTTCGTTGGCGTCGGCTCGATCCCCGGGCGGGACGTCGGTCGCCGCGTCGCTCGGCGCGCTCGCATCGACGCTCACGCAGCGCCGGTCGACGCAGACGCCGTCGTCGCAGTCGCTCGAGCTGCGACAGCTCGACGCGGGGGGCGGGCTGCAGTCGCACGCCGTGAGGAGGGAACACGCGAGCGCGAGAAGGAAGCGGGTGCGCATGGGCCTTGGTGCCCAGGCAGAGCCCCGACGTCAAGTGCGAAGAGCTACTGGCGCCAGGGCGCGCGCTGGCGCGCGAGCGGCCAGAACGGCATGTCGGGGCCGAGCGCGACGCAGAGGGCGCAGGCGAGCAGGAACAGGTTGCGGCCAACGGTCCACCCGCTGACCTGAGCCTCGGCGACCTGGCCGAAGCACCCGCAGTCGAGGTCGATCCCGCGCACGATCGCCTGCACCATGCCGGCCGAGAACGCGAGGAGCATCGCGCCGCAGACGAGCGCCGCGCCGCGCGCGTAGAGGCCCGTGAGTAGCGCGGCGCCGACGACGAGCTCGGCCACGGGCAGGGCGAGCGCGAGCGGCCCGATCGCGGCGTCGGGAAGCAGGCGGTAGTTGTCGATGTCGCGCGCGAAGCTCACCGGGTCGAGGAGCTTCGGCACGGCGGCGAAGACGAAGATGGCCGCGAGCAGGAGCCGGAGCGCGACCACGACGAGGCGGCCCCGATCGCCCGAGAGGGCGCGCTCGGCCTGCGCGAGCAGCGCCGTCACGGGCACCTCGTGCACGCACCCGACTCCGCGGGGAAGTCGTTCGAGAGCCAGAGGGGCATTCCGCCGCGGAGGACCCGCACGTCGCGCACGCCGTTCTCCGCGAGCAGGCCGGCGAGACGGCGGCTTCCTGCGCAGTCGTCGTTGGTGTCGCAGTAGGCGACGACGGTCTCGGCCCCTCGCACGAGCGGCAGGGTCTCTGGGTCGAGCACGCCCGTCTCCATGGGCATCGCGATCGCGTCGGGTACGTGCCCGGTCTCGAAGTCGGTCATGGGGCGGGCGTCGACGAAGACCACCGCGGCAGACGTGACGAGCGCGCGCGCGTCGTCCTGCTCGATCCACCGCACGTCGGGGTGCTCCGCGACGGGCGGTGCGCAGGCCGTCACCGTGCGAAAGTCCGCGGGCACGGGGGCGGTCCGCAGCGCCCAGCCCAGCACCGCGAGCGAGCCGCACACGGCCGCGAAGCGAAAGGTCTCGACCGCGCGCCCCCCGGGCTCGCGCGCGCGGACCGCGCTTCCTTCTGCGGGCTCGGGGTTCAACGGAGAGGACGTCTCGGTCACGTCTTGCACCGAAGTGCCGGCATAGCACGGGGTGTCGCTCGGAGCGCGGGGGCACCCAGGGCCAAGCGGGGTCACGCGGGCGCTGGCACGTGCGAGCGCACCAGCTCCGCGCTCTTCCGAAGCACGTACCCGACGGCCGCGAGCTGCGCACAGTCCCCGACATCGTTCCGAGCGGCTTCGCAGACGAGGCCTGGGATCCTCTCGAGGCCCGCGAGGCCTGCGGTGTCAGCGGCGAGGTGGGCACGCGCGGCCAGCGCGATCGCGCTCCGCGCGAGCGACACGGCAGCGTCCGCCGCGGCGTCGGCCTCGCGTTCGAGCGCGTCGATCTCGCCCTCCGTCGGGAGCTCGCGGCCCTCGGCGAGCGCGTCGAGCACGCCGCGCGCGCCCGTGTCGTCGTCCGGGAGGTACTCGAGGCCGAGGGCGGCGATCGCGCGCGCGGCACGTAGGATGCCGCTCCGCGCATCTGCTCCGGACCCCTCGTGCGCGCGCAGCGCCAGCCAGAGCAACCAGTCTCCACGGGGACACTCGGCCCAGAACGCCGCGCGATCGCCGAACGTCGCGGCGAACGCCAGGAGCTCGCCGCTCGCGCCGAGGCTCTCGTGCCAGCGAACGGCGTCGGTCATGAGGGCTCCTCCTCGCGCGGGCCGCGGGTGGGGGGCGGGCGCCTCACGTGATGGGCCGATCGATCGCGTCGTAGGCTTGGTAACGCGCCCAGTTCACGCGGGCAGCGCGGCCCATGTCCTCGCGGAAGAGAGTCCAGAAGACCAGGTCGAGCATGGGGCGATCCGGCGCGTACTGGTGCCGCTTGCGCAGCAGGCCTTCCCGCGTGAAGCCGAGCTTCTCCGCGATCCGGTTCGAAGGCCCGTTCTCGGGGTCGCAGTGGATCTCGACGCGGCCGAGCGCGAGGTCGGTGAGCGCGTGCTTGGCGAGCGCGGCGGCGACCTCGGTGACGAAGCCCTTGCCCTCGTGGCGCTCGTCGATCCAGTAGCCGATCTCGATGCCGTTCGGGCCGACCCGCGGGTGAAGTCCGGTCCCTCCGACGAACGAACCGTCGCGCAGGAAGATCCCGTAGTAGTAGTCGTCACCCAGATCGAAGCGGCCCCGGAACGAGCGCAGGAGATCGACGCGCTCCTCGACGCTGGTGGGCTCGCGCAGCGCCCAGCCCATGAAGGGGACGAGGTGGGCCTTGTTGCGCGTCACGACCTCGTGGACGTCGTGGGCGTCGCGGGGCTCGTAGCAGCGCACGACGAGCCGGTCGGTCAGCAGCTTGTAGGCGGGCGCGCGCTTCATCGGCCACCCCGGAGGCTACCTCCGGCCCGGCCGCGAGTGAACCCTCGCGCGCGAGCCGTACACGCGCCTTTTGACCGCTCCCGGTGCGTTCCTCATACTCGCCCGATGACGGAGAGCGACCCCCTCTTCGCGCGCTACGGGCGCGACTGTGCCGCGGGCGAGGTTCTCTTCCGCGAAGGCGACGTGGGGGACGTGATGTACGTCATCCGGGAAGGCGTCGTCCGCATCTCCAAGGCCGGGAGCGACGGGCAGAAGCGCCTGGCCGATCTCGGCGCCGGGGAGTTCTTCGGTGAGATGTCGATCCTCAACGACAAGCCGCGCAACGCGACCGCCGAGGTGCTCGAGCCCGCCAAGCTCCTCGTCATCAACGCGCGCACGTTCGAGCAGATGGTCAAGAGCAACGCCGAGGTCGCGCTGCGGCTGATCAAGAAGCTCGCTTTGCGCCTCGACAGCGCCAACGAGCTGATCGAGGTGCTCCTTCACCGAGACCCCAAGGCGCGTGTGATCCTCGGTCTCGCGCGCCAGGTGGAGCGAGCGGGGGAGGAGCGCGAAGGGGGAGCGATCTTCGTGCCGATGGAGCGAGAGGAGCTCGCGACGGAGGTTGGTGTGTCCCTGGCCGAGTCGAGCGAGGTCCTCCAGCGCCTGTGCCGCTTGCAGATCGCGGAGGAGTCGGTCGACGAGCTCGGCCGGCTCGGCTTCCTGGTGCACGACGCGAGGCGCCTGCGAGAGTTCTTGGAGTTCCTCGAGATGCGCGAAAAGTTCGGTGACGCCTGATGGAGCTTCGTGTCCTCGGATGCCACGGCGGAGAGACGCCGAAGCACCGCACCTCGAGCTTCTTGCTCGACGCGACCACCGCGATCGACGCCGGCGCGGTCACCTCGATGCTCTCGCTCGAGGAGCAGCACCGCATCGAGACCGTGCTCGTGAGCCACGCGCACCTCGACCACGTGCGCGACCTCGCGACCCTCGCGGACAACCGCTGCCAGCAGGGGGGACACCCGCTGGTCATCGCGGCCATCCCGGAGACGATCGCGGTGCTGAGGAAGCACTTCTTCAACGACTTGCTCTGGCCCGACTTCTCCAAGATCCCGCTCGGCGGCCAGGGCCGGCGCATGACGGTCGTGTTCCAGCCGATGGAGCCCGAGGTGCCGATCGTCCTCGGCCCGAACGAGATCACGCCGGTGCTCGTGCATCACACGATCGACGCGTGCGGCTTCGTCGTCCGGACGCCGACGGGCTCGATCGCCTACAGCGGTGACACGGGCCCGACGGAGCGCCTGTGGGAGGTCCTCGCGTCGCGGGGCGATCTGCGCGCGCTCCTCATGGAGATCTCGTTTCCGAGCCACCACCACCGGCTCGCGCAGGTCAGCGGCCACCACACCCCCGAGACCCTCGAGGTGGAGCTGCGCAAGCTCGACCGGCTCGAGGGACCGGCGGCCGACGCCGGCCGACAGCTCCCGATCTTGCTCTACCACATCAAGCCGGTCTTCGAGGTGACGGTGGAGCGTGAGCTCGCTCGGATCGCCCACCGAAACATGGAGGTCTGTCGCCTCGGAGAGCAATTCATCCTCTGACGCGGCCTCACGCTTCGAGGAGGCGCTCGACCTCGGAGAGCACGCGAGCGAGCTCGGTGCTCGGCAGGGCGCCGGTCGAGCGCAGCGCGAACTGCCCGTCGCGGCCGACGACGAACACGTTGCACGCGCCCCGCACGAGGTCGAAAGGAGGACGCGCGAGCGCCGCGCTCCAGTCGAGCAGGATCTCGAGGTCGTGGCGGGCCCCGAGCATGCGGACGACTCTCCGGACGATCGAGCGCGCGGGCTCGAAGTCGAACGCGGCCACGTCGCCAATCGCGAGCACGTCGAGGCCGCTCCTGCGAAGCGCGAGCGAGCGGAGCGCGCGCTTGAGGGGCAGGTTCGTCTCGAGCCCGTCGCGCGGCTCGTAGAAGGCGGCGACGACCCGCCCGCGCGGAAAGGCCGACCGCATGCCGCCACGGCTCGATTCGAGGAGCAGCGCATCGAGACGCTCGGTCAGGGCGTCGCTCCGTCGGGGCAGCCGTTGGTCTTCGTGCGGGCCATCTTCGCCCCGAGCAGAGCACGCCGCCGAGCGCGAGGACAAGGCGACGCGCATGCGGGTGCTGCGCGCGCGACCGAGACGTTTGCTCTCGGCCAGGTTTCGACCTCTACTTCCACCTGGCCGCGCACCGCGGCGGAGGTTCCGATGAAGCGCGTTTCTTTCGTCCTCTCGGTCGTGGCGCTGCTCGCGGCCTGCGACAACGGCGGCGGCGTCGGTATGCGGCGGCGCGACACGGGCACGTCGGCGCCGACCGACGCCGATGAGCCCGGCGCGCCCGACACGCCGTTCGTGACGGTCGACATCGGGCCCGTGCCCGACGCGCCGCCGCTGCCCGGCGACAGCGACGGCGACGGCCTCTCCGACATGGACGAAGCAGCGCGCGGGACGGACCCGAACGACCCCGACACCGACGGCGACGAGCTCGGTGACGGCGTCGAAGTGCTCGCGGGCACCGATCCGAGCGACCGTTCGAGCCGCATCCCGGACACGGACTTCTACGTCGTGCTCCCCTACATGAGCCCGGAGGTCCATCGCCCGCTCGATTTCCGTGCACGCCTCGGTCGCGCCGACATCTTCTTCCTCGTCGACACGACCGGCTCGATGGGGCTGGCGATCTCGAACGTGACGAGCTCGCTCTCGACCACGATCGTGCCCGCGGTGAACGACGCCATCGCCGATGCGCAGATGGGGGTCGGCGATTACCGCGACTTCCCGGTCGATCCGTACGGAGACGCCGGAGACTGGGCCTTTCGCGTACGTCAGACGATGACCGAGGACGTCTCGGCCGTGCAGACCGCGCTGCGAGCGCTGCGCGCGGGCGGCGGAAACGACACCCCCGAGTCGGCGACGCAGGGCCTCTTCCAGAGCGTGTCGGACGACAGCTGCCCCGACGCGTTCGGCGCGGCGTGCTTTCGCCTGATGACGCACCCGATCCTCGTGCTCGTGACCGACGCGCCCTTCCACAACGGGCCCGACCGCTCGAACGACTACGGCGACGCGGTGCGCGACGCTCGGCGTTGGGACGAGACGGTCGCGGCGCTCAACGAGAACGACACCAACGTGGTCGGCGTCGCGGTCGACTCGGCGCCGTTCCCGCTCCCGTTTCCGCTCCCGATCGCCAGCGAGCCCGACCTCCGTGCGCTGGCCACGGCGACGAATTCGCGCTCGAGCACCGGCGGTCTGACCGTCTACACGGCAGCGAGCGGTGCGGTCAGCGGTTCGGTGGTCGATGGCATCGTCGACCTCGTCGGCGCCGCGACGCAGGACGTGTCCGCCAGAGACATCGACGACGACGCGGACACCTTGGACGCGACGCAGTTCATCACGGCGCTCACGCCGCTCCGCGCCACGCGTGCGACACGCTTCGACGCGACGACGTTCTACGGCGTGGCCGGCGGTACGACGGTCACGTTCGACGTCACGTTCCGCAACGACATCGCGCCCGCGACCGATCGCGTGCAGCTCTACCGGGCGTTCATCGAGGTCTTCGACGTCGCCACCAGCACCGCCCTCGACCGGCGCAACGTCTACATCGTCATTCCACGCGAGGATGGCGGCTTGATCTGAGGCGGTATTGCCCGCGGAGTCTCTCCGAGGAGGCGAGCGCGGAGACACGATGGCTTCCTCTCCGAAGATTCGTGAGAGCACCTCCGCGACCGAGCGTGCGGCCTGGCGCTTCCTCGTGCTCATGTCGGTCGTCGCCATGCTCGGCGATGTGTCCTACGAAGGCGCGCGGAGCATCTCGGGGCGCTACGTCTCCCTGCTCGGTGCGAGCGCCACGGTCGTGGCGGTGGTCTCGGGCCTGGGGGAGCTGGCGGGCTCGGCGCTGCGGATCTGGACGGGCAAGCTCGCGGATCGAACCCGCGCCTACTGGCCACTGACCATTCTTGGTTACGCGACCAACCTTCTCGCGATCCCGACGCTCGCGCTCGTGGACACTTGGCAGGCGGCGGCGCTGCTCGTGGTGCTCGAGCGGGTCGGCAAGGCGATCCGCTCCCCGTCGCGCGCGGTCTTGCTCTCGCACGCAGCAGATCGTCTCGGGCCTGGCAAGACCTTCGGCCTCGACGAGCTGCTCGACCAGGTCGGGGCGGTCTCGGGGCCGCTCTTGCTCGCCGGGGCGATGTGGATGCGCGCGGGCGAGGGCGAGCTGACGCGCTACCGCGCAGCCTTCGTCGTCACGCTCGTGCCGGTGCTCGCGAACCTCGCGCTCGCGCTCTTCGCGCGCTCGCGCTTTCCCGACCCATCGGAGCTCGCGCCGAAGGGATCGGCCGCTGCGCCGCTGCACGGCGCGCGCGCGTTGCGTCTATACCTGGTGGGCGTCGCGCTCCTCGGAGCGGCCTTCGTCGACTGGGCGCTCGTGGCCGTGCATGTCGGGCGCTCGGGGCGGCTCGACGAGGCGTGGGTGCCGGGGCTCTATGCGCTCGCGATGGGGCTCGACGGCGCCGCGGCGCTGGCGTTCGGTCACGCGTACGATCGCGTGGGTCTCCGGGTGCTCGTGCTCGCGGCGGTCGCGCTCGGCGCTTCGGGCGTGCTCATCATGGCGGTGCCCGGTCTCTGGGCGATGGTCGCAGGGATCGCGCTCTGGGCCATCGCGCTCGGTGGCCTCGAGTCCGTCGCGAGGGCGGCCGTCGCGACCCTCGTTCCGGGGCCCGAGCGCGGTGCGGCCTACGGCCGCTTCTACGCGGTGCTCGGGGTCTCGTGGTGGCTCGGGAGCGTGTTGCTCGGGCTCGCGTACGACGTCTCCCCCGCGCTATGCGGCGCGCTGAGCGCAGCGCTCGCGCTCGGCGCGGCGCTCGTGCTCGACCGCGTGCGGCCCGCCTCGCCGTGAGGTCGTCCGTGGGTTTCCACGAGCAGGCCGGGAGCCCCCAGCCACGACACTCTGGCGTCGGCTCTGCGCTCGCTTGTGCGGCGAGACGCTTTCATACGACGGTCCGCTGACGCGGGCTGTATCCTCGGCAGCCGATGCGGTGCATGGTGAGCGGGTGGTGTGGAGCGCGGATCGGCATCGCGTCGTGGGCGTCCGCGACGCCGTGCGGGGCGGCGCTGTTCGTGGCCTGGCTGTTCGTGGCCACGATGGGCGCGGCGATCGCGCCGACCTCGGGCGCCCGGGCCCAGGAGGATGCGAGCCCGGCGGCGTCCGAACCGGGCGCGACGGACGCGTGGTTCGTGTACGAGACGACGCGCACCGTCGGCCAGGGGACGGGCGCTTACGCGGGCTACTCGGACGGCCTGCGCGCGGCGGGCCGCTACGACCTGAGGGCCGAGGGCGGCACCCTGTCGATCGCGGCGAGCTACGCCTGGACCTACCAGGGCGAGACCTGCGACGACGGGCGGGTCGATCGCGTGGTGACCGCGGATTTCACCACGCGCCTCTACACCGGCAACACGGACCTCGACGACTACGACGGTCGCGTGGGCGCGACGCCGCTCGCCACGTGGACGTGGATCCCGCCGACGACCGCGCCTGGTGAGTCCGTGCGCGTGCTCGAGCGCGACTTCGTTGCCGGAGAGCCCGAGTCGATCGAGATCGCGGGCCGCTCCGTGCCCGCGATCGTGCTGCGCGCCGAGGGGAGCGACCGCCGGGACGACGCCTACGGCACCTTCGAGACGACGTTCGAGGACTCGTACTGGTTCGATGCCGCCACCGGCTACTTCCTCCAGAGCCGCTACGTCGAGCGTGATGAGGGCTCGAGCGCAGGCGTGCCCGCGACGTTCGTCTGGCGCGAGACCGTCACGGTGACCGGCGCCTCGTACCTGGAGGGCACGTCCGACGTGGTCACCCCGGTCGATGCGTGCGCCGCGCCGGCATGGGCAGGCGAAGACCGCTCCCCGAGCCAGGACAATTCCGGCACGTTGATCTGGGTGTTCGGGGGCGCGTTCGTCCTCGTCGTCTTCGCGTTCTTGCGCTTCCGGCCAGTCCGCCGCCCGATCACCATCGATGGGCACGACGTGAAGATCGCTCCGCTGAGGTCGGTCGACGACTTCGTCCCCGTCGAGGCTGCGGACTCCCCCCACCTCGCCCCCTTCCACCGTCACCTGGTGGAGCAGGCGCTGCGCGCGGGTGAGCCCGTCTTCGAGGCGTCGCTCGCGAACGGCCGCGTCGTCGGCCTCGGCATCGGCGATCGCGAGGGGCGCACCGGCTCGATCTTCGCGCGCGAGGCTGACGCGTGCGAGCTCCTGCGGCGGGCCCTCGACGTGACGGAGCTCTTCACCGAGACACGGCACGAGCACCTGCCGAGCGTTGGCTCGGCCGCGCTGGCGGCAGGCCGAACCGAGACGCCGAAGGCCTACAATGTCTACGAGACGTACGTGGTGCTCGCGCTCTCTGCGCCGAGCGCCGTCCCCTATGACGCCAAGCTCGTCCGGCGGATGACCGAGCAGGATCTCGCCGACGTCGCCGCGCTCTCCCAGAAGGTCCACGGGGTGCGTGGCGAGCGCTGGCTCGCCGCCGCGCTCGGGACCGGCGAGCTCGGCTTCGTCGCGCGCCGCGGTGGCGAGCTCGTGGGCTATGCGTTCGCGACCGTGGTCGGCGCCGAGGGGAGGCTCCACGGCAACACCGTCCATCCAGACCACCGCGGCCAGGGCATCGGCAAGGAGCTCACGCGCGCCCGGCTCACGGCGTGCGCCGCGCTCGGAGCGAGCCGCATCGTCACGGAGATCGCGACGCACAACGTCGCGTCGCTCGAGGTGGCGCGCTCGCTCGGCTTCCAGTCGGTAGGGCAGATGTGGGTCGAGTCGGCCGAAGCGGTGCGCGTGGAGCGCCCCCTGCTCCGCCGATGAGCGCCGCGCGACATCCCGCCCGGCCGGACGCGGCGGGGAGCGCTCGGCTGACCCTCCGCGGGATCGCCGCGCGTACGCTCGGACGCGTGGTGGACGCGCCCGAGACGGCGCTCGACGGGCGCGCGTGGCTCGCCGCGCCCGCGCCGCCGGCCGCGCGCGTCGAGGCGACCCTCGACGCGTACGCCGACGGCAACCGCGGCGCCATCGTGGCGGGGCTCGAGGTGGAGCATGGCGGCCGCGGCTGGCTCTTGGCGGTCAAGGGCGTCGGCGCGCGGGCGCCTCTCTACGGCGACTCGCCGGCCGGCTACGCGTTCGTGCACGACCTCGAATTCGGTGCCGAGCTCGACGCGCGGCCGCTGCTCTCCGCGATCACCCGCGAGAGCTGGATGGGCGAGGCGCCCTATGGCGGCCAAGGGCTCGAGGGTGCCCTGCACGCCGTCGCGCTCTCGCAGCCTGCGATCCGAGAGGCGCTCGCCCCTTGTGTGCTCTGCCCGACGCTCGCCGTCGTCGAGGTGCCCGAGGACGAGGTGCGCGACGTCTTCCACTACCGCCGTCACCGCGGGCCCGTCGTACAGGAGCACCGCCTCGTGCCGAGCGCGGTGCGCCTCTTCCACCAGTCGGCGCTCGCGCTCGGGCGCGACTGCGAGGCCGCGCTCGAGGCGCTGGGCGTCTCGAGCGTCGAGGCCCTCGACGCCTTCGTCGACCGCTACCTCGCCAGCGCGCTCGCGCTCCTCACCGTCGGCGCGCGCAGCGCGCGGGTTCGCGGCCCCGCGTTCGAGCTGCTCGACTATGACGACGCGTGGCTCGACAAGGACGCTTTCGTGAGCCCCGACGGCGCGCTCGCGTTCGCCGACCTCGAGGCGCTCGTCTGGACGGAGGTCGCCGACGAGGCTGCGCTCGCAGCGCGGATCCGGCGTCAGCTCGAGCGCAACGCGTACGAGGTGCTCTACGGCCTCGACGCGCTGCTCCGGATCGAGGAGCGCTGGCGCGACCGCCCGCGTCACCAGGCCGAGCGCCGCGCCGCCCTCGGGCTACGGACCGAGCTCGCGGCCGTGTCGGATCCGGGCCTCCGCGTCCATCGCGGCCAGAACGGCTGGGATCTCGTCATCACGGCGCGCGTGGGCGCACCCATCACCGTGCGATGGCTCGACACGCCCGGATGAGAAAGCACCCCCAAGAGACAGCGCTTTCCGCTCGAACGCTCGCCCAGCGGTGGGCCTGCGCGGCTTCTCGTGGCTTCGCTCTCGCGACCGCCGGTCCGATCGCCGGCACGAGCCCCGGCTCGGACGCCTCGCGCTACGCTCGCCGAATCTCGATTCATTCTCGGTCGGCGACAGCACGCCGAGAGGAGAAGAGCCCATGCACGCACTGAGAGCACGTGGCACTCGGATGGATCGATGCGGGTGCCACGGGCTCGAATCGGCGGGAGGGAGGCTCTCGCTGATTCACTCGGCCAGACCCTCCGGCAAGAAATGTCAGAGCATGAGTCAATCCAAGTGACTCATGCTCTGAGGGTGCGGCCTCGGGCCGCATGGAGGACCGATGCTGGCGATCGAAGCGGGAACCTTGCTCATCCAGCTCGCGCGAGGCGGCGACGTCGACCTCGCGCCGGCCCAGGAGCCCACGCTGCGCGCGCTCGTGGCGGCGCGACTCCTCGCGGAAGCCCCGGACACCACGTCGGAGGAGCAGCAGCTCGCCGAGGCGCGCGCGGAGTACGTGCGCATCGCGGCCCCGCCGGGGCGCACGCCAAGCGACGCGGAGAAGGCGCTGCGCGCCCGCATCCTCGACCTCGCCGAGCGCACGGCGCGCGCGCAGGGCGCGACGCGCGTTCGGTTCGCGGGCGCCGGGGCCTACCGCTCGGAGGCCGGCCCCACCGCTTCCTACGTGCTCACGTACCAGGCGCGTACGCTCCTCTCGGACCTCGCTCCGCGCTTGGCGCGCGTCGGACAGATGCCGCTCGCCGACTTCCAGCGGCACGTGGACCTCGTGCGCGAGGTGTTCGCGCACCGCGCGCGCCGGGCGAGTGTGCTCTTCGCCGCGATCCGTATCGCCGCGCCCCCGGGGACGTCGGACGGGGCACTCCGCTCCGCAGCGGTCGGGCTCTCGGCGCGCAACGAGCCGGAGCGCGAGGTCGCCTCCACGTGGTCCGTGCTCGCTGCGGCGCTCCGCCGCGAGGACGCCTGCGACGGCTCCGGCGCGGTGGAGTGGTCGCCGGACCAGGAGGCCGCCGCCGCCGAGGGGATGATCCTCGGCACGACCGATCTTCGGACGCTCGGACAGTCCAGCGCGACCGTCGCGCATCGCCAGCGTCTCGAGCTGTGGCGCGCGTATTCGAACGGGAGCGCGGAGGATGCGCTCGACGCGACGATGCTGATCGCGAGCGGCCTCGATCTCGGGCGCGCCGCAGCGATCGCGACGGAGTGTCAGGGGCTCGCCATGCCGCTCGCGCTGACGGCTGCGCTCATCGCCAGCGCGGGCGGGCCCGGCGTGGCCGCGCGGATCGTCAGCGCCCACGAGGACCTCGGCCGCGAGGGCGAGGGCGAGAGCGCGGCGGAGCGGGCGAGCGCCGCCGCGCTCTTGGGCCTCGCGCCGGAGGGTCCCGGGCTCGCCGTGGCCCGGGCGCGAGAGCTCCGCAGCTACCTCGCGCGCTTCGCGCCCACGGGCATGCTCGTGCCGGCGGCGCTCCTGGCCCTGCTCCCCGTCGAGGCGGCCGAGGCGCTCGATCTGCTCCGGACAGCGTCGACCGAGCTGCAGAAGCACAAGCTCGGCGGTGGCGGCGCCGAGTCGCTCACGCTCGCCACCAAGCTGCTTCTACAGACGGCGACGCTGGCGCGCGGGCAGGAGGGTGACCCCGAGGAGCGCGCGGCGCTCGTGCGCTTCGACGCGCTCGCGACCGCCCAGCTCGGGCTCGCCGGGCTCGTGTCGCAGGTTCCGCTCACCCTGACGGCGCTCACCGCGTTCCATCGGCCCGTCCTCGAAGCGACGCTCTACTTCCAGCAGCAGCACCAACCGACGCACTCGCCCTACGCGTTCGGGAGCGGTCGGAGCAGCGGATGGGGATGAACGCCGCGGCCCGGGCAGGTCGCGAAGCAGCCCGAAGCTCCGACCGTTCCTCGTTCAGAACGGGTTTTCGGGCGGTGCTTCCTGCGGTCGCGTGTCCGGGGCGGCGGAGGCGCCGTTGCCGTCTCCGCCGGCGCCTGAGACACCGGCGCCCTCCGCAGGCTCGCGGCGAGCCGCGCCGATGGCAGGACGTCGGGCGTCCGGGGGCGGGGTCGGTGCACGAACGAGCGCGATCTCGACGCGCGCGCTCATGGTGTCGCCCGCGGCGACGAACGCGCTCGCGGCGACGGTCGCGGAGCCGGGTGTGTGTCCAGCGAGAGACGCCGTCACGCGCGTCTCGCGGGTGGGGCGCGTGATCGCGAGCGTTGCGGGCGAGGTGCCGGTGCGTCCTCCGACCCTGACCGTCGCGCCTGGCGGCGTCGTGACGACCTCGAGCTGGTACGGCAGCGCCTCGAGCGCGAGGCGAACGGGGCGCTGTCCCTCGGCGACGGTCACCGTCGTCGTGGCGTCGCGGTAGCCGTCGAGGTGCGCGACGAGGATGACCTCGCCTGCCGGAGCTTCGACGGTCGCCGGAGACATGCCTCGGACCTCTCCTGCGACGCGAATCTCGGCGCCCGGGGGCGTCGTCTCGACACGGAACGAGACGGGGGGAGAGGGCGGCGGCTCGGGTGCGACCTCAGCCTGATCGGTCGCGACCTCGGCCTGCTCGGTCTCGGGTGCGGCCGCGGGCTCGGGCGCGACCTCCTCCGTGGGCGCGACCTCGGGTGCCTCACCCTCGACTCCCTCGCCGGGCGCAACCCCCTCGCCGTCGTCGGTGACCGTGGTCTCCGGCGCGGTCGTGGCCGGGGGCCTCGCCGGCTCCTCCGGCCCTCCGCGGAACATGAAATAGCCACCGACCGCGATCGCCACGAGCGCGACGAGGATGATCGGGAGCGCATTCGAGCTCGGCTCCGCAGGCGCCACGACAGGTGCCGCGACGGGCGGCCTCGATGGTTTGTCGGGGCTGGCCTTCGCCTCCGCGGAGGACGCGGCCTTCTTCGCGTCGGCCTCCTTGCGAGCCTTCTCGGCGGCAGCGCTCTTTTCGGCGGCAGCGCTCTTTTCCTGCTCGGCCTTCACGCGCTCGGCCTTCTCGCGCTCGGCCTTCTCACGCTCGGCCTTCTCACGCTCGGCCCGCTCACGCGCTTCCTTCTCGGCGCGCTCTTTCGCCTCGGCCTCCTCCTTGGCGTGCTGCGCGGCTGCTTCGCGCTCGCGCTCGATCTCCTCGGTGCGCTTGCGGGCCTCCTCGGCCTCGGCCTCGGCCTCCTTCGAGGCGATGCCGCCGACGCCGCCCTCCGAGAGCGCAGCCGCGAGGAACTCGCTCGCCTGCCGGACCTGCGTCCGATCCTCGGGGGGAGGCAGCTCGGACTCGGCCGGGCCGGCGCTGGGGAAGAACTGCATCGTCGCCTTCGTCGAGCGAACCGGCCGGGGCGCCGCGGCGGCGGGCGCTTCCTCTTCCTTGCCCTCCTTGTCCCCGCCGCCGGCTTCGTACTCGCCCGGCTCCGCGCCCCGCTGCTCGACGATCTTGTCCACCAACTGCCGGCTGTCGGGGTCCATCTTGATGAACTTGATCCCCATGCCAGCGGGGTTCTCGTCCGTCGAATCGGCCGCCGCGGTCTCCCGCTTCCACACGACGCGCCCAACGCCTTGGATGAGCTTGCTCTCGTCCTTGAGCTGGAGCTCGAACTTGAGGAGCGTGCCGATCGACATCGGCTGCTTGGACTTGATGAAGAGACCCCCGTGGCTGATGTCCCGGCTGTAGTGCTCGACGAATTCGTCGACGGTGGCGCTCTTGAAGCGGACTTTCAGCGAGACGGGGGCGCGCTTGTCCTTGCGCGTGTCATTCATCGTTCGGCTCCTCGGGCGTGAGGCGCGCGATGCTACCACGGGCCCCGGCCACCGCGTGGTTTTGGGGAGTTCTCACCGTGCGCCCCGTATGCTGTGGAACCGAGCGATGTCGGGCGGCACCCTCCCCGCGGCTCGCCCATCGTTCACACGCCGTCACGAAATCCCCCTCCGCGGCCTCGTGCTGGAGGTTCGCGTCGAGGCGACGCACTTCACCCAACGATGGAACCCTCTCGCGAGTCGATCGTCTCAGCCTCGGATGCCGTGGAGGCCCAGGAGAATCCAGCACCGCCGAGCGACGTCCGTCGCCGGGCCCCGACCCGAGCGAGACAAACCCGAGCGAGACACCCGTGAGCCACGACCCCTCTGACCCGAAGCGCTCGACGCGCGCGCACGGCCGCGAGGCCCCGCACGGAGGCGAGTTCGAGCTCGACGCGGTGCCGCCGCCGGCGATCGTGGCCGCGGTGGCGCGCGTGCAGCGGCGCATCCACGGTTGGCTTCTGGTCGATGCGGTGCTCTCGGGCGTCGGTCTCGCCCTCGCGACGGCCGCGCCGATCGGGCTCGGGCTGCACCTCCTCGATCCTGCGCTCGAGGTCGATGGGGCCCTCGGGTTCATGCTCGCGCTCTGGCCCGCGTGGACCCTCGGCGCGGTGGCCGGTCTGGCGTTCGGGGGGTGGCAGCTCCGGAGCCGCCGCCTCGATCCGGTGCGGGCCGCGCGGGTGCTCGACCGCATGCTCGAAGGCAAAGATCGCTTCGCCAGCGCCATCCAGTTCGCCGCAGAGGCCAAGGGTGCGGAGGTCCCGACGCTGCACCGCCTCCAGATGAAGGAAGCCGCGGAGCACCTGGCGTCGGTGGCGTCGGTTCCCGAGCCGCCACGCCCGATCGCCCGTGCGCCGCGGTGGCTCGCCGGTGGCGTGTTCGCCGTCGCGGCGACGGTCCCCCTCGCGCTCGTCTGGCCGGAGCTGCGGCGTGCGGTCGCAGAGAGCCTCGGGCAGGAGCCCGAGCCACGCACCGCGGAGGAGATCGCGCAGGAGGCTGACGCGCTCCGCCGCTCGCTGGAGGAGGACCCGGAGCGCCGCGTGGACGCCGAGATCAATCGCCTCGAGCATGAGCTCGATCGTGCCCGCACGCAGGCTGCACACACGCGCGCGGCGGCGATCGAGGAGGCCGCGCAGGCGCTCGAGGGGGCGCTGGGGATCGCCGCGCCTTCCGAGGACACGAGCGGGGGCGAGCCCTCGGACGGCCCGCCGAGCGAGACGCTGCCCGAGGTGCGGTCGGTCGACGGGGAGCCTCCGCCTTACGCGAGCGAGCGGTTGCGCGAGGCATGGCGAGAGGCGCAAGCGGCACGCGAGGCATGGCGAGAGGAAGCCGGGAGGCCGACGCCGGATCCGCGCGCGGTGGCGCAGCGCCAGGCCGAGGCGCAGCGCGCGCAGCTCGAGGCGCTCGCGATGGCGGAGCAGGAGCGGGCGTGGGCCGAGGCGCGCGCTGAGCGCGAGTCGCAGGCGCCGGGCGAGCGAGGAGAGCAGGGCGAGGGCGCAGATGACGCGCCGCGGAGCCCCGAGGCCGCCGCCGAGGAGCTCGCGCAGGCGATCGACCGACTCGACCGCGCGCTCGCCGCGATGGATCGGACCGACGCGTCCAGCGGAGTTCCCGGCGCAGAAGTGGGGCAAGCGCTCGAGCGCGCGCAGCAAGCCCTCGCTCCTCACGTGCCGGAGACGGCGGCGGAGCTCGGCCGCGCCGAGGGCGCGCGCCGCTCCGGCGACTCCGAGGCGATGGATTCGTCCATCGAGCGCGCGCGCGAGTCGCTCCGGCGCGAAGCCGGGCGCGAGACCCAGGAGCTCGCCGACGCGCGGCGCCGCCTCGAGCAGCTGCACGACCAGCTCGCGGCGCAGGCGGGGGAGTCCGCGCGCGAGCCGCGCGCGCGACGCGAAGGCCCGTCTGGCGAGGGCGGAGAAGGCCAGTCTGGCGAGGGCGGAGAGGGTCAGTCTGGAGAAGGCCAGTCTGGCGAGGGCGGAGAGGGTCAGTCTGGGGAAGGCCAGTCTGGCGAGGGTGGAGCAGGACAATCGGGGGAGGCTGGACAGGGCCAGGGTCAAGGCCAGAGTCAGGGTCAAGGCCAGGGTCAGGGTCAAGGCCAGGGTCAAGGTCAAGGCCAGGGTCAAGGTCAAGGCCAGGGTCAAGGTCAAGGCC
>JBKDQC010000279.1:0-4533 GCA_046342295.1 Deltaproteobacteria bacterium
CGAAGGAAAGACGAGGATGCGCCGCTCCTCGTCCGCCGTGTCGGCGTCGTCGGCGTCGTCGGCGCGGCCCGCGAAGAACGCGAGATCGTTCGCGACCGCGCGCGCCGTGTCGAGGTCGGCCACGACGACGACGTAGGGCTCACGGCTCGCCTTGCGCGCGGACACGAGCAGGAGCGCGGCCGCCGCCGGGGGCAGCCCCGCGAGGTCGACCCGTCCCTCGGACACGATCGTCGCGACCGCGCCCGGGAGCGTGACGTTCGCGCGCTCGAGCGCGCCGAGGAGGGCGGTGCCGCGCGTGTTCTCGTCGAGCTCGCGCGCGAGAAGATCGTCGTGGAGGGGTTCGTCGATGTCGTCGGGGGACACGGGCCTCGTCCGAGCTGCGGGGGTCGCAGGCGTAGCATCGCCCCGCGTCCGCGGGAGCAGCCGGTGGGCCGTCGGGCGGCGACCCTGCCCGAAGGGCTCGGGAACCTCCGACATGCGGCGAGGTCCGACGCTCGGTGCCGTCTGTTGCGGCGGCAAAAGGGTGGTAGATGAAGGCCGTGTCCGACCCCGAAGAGATCCCGTCTGGTCAAGAGCCCGGCGCGCCGCGCCTGCGCGCGGCCCAGCCCGACCCCGAGGAGCTCGAGGGACGGCCGGAGTACATGCCCCGGATCCCATGGAAGTGGGCGTTCGTAGGGGTGGTTGTGATCGCGGGTGTCTACTTCGGCTACCAGTACCGCGAAGGCGCGCGCGCGGACGCGATGCGCGAGCAGGTCCTCACGACACACGAGGAGCACCTGGCGCCGATCGTCGAGCGCTACCGCACCTTCCGAACGCGCATCGAGGACTGGACGATGGAGGCGGCCAGCGCCGGCGAGCCGGAGCGTTGGGCCGATCCGCGCCTGCGCATCTCGGGCCTCCATGGGGGCGAGGGCCTCTACCTGCGCCTCCGCGCCGAGGACGCCACGAGCCGCGAAGGCATCGTGCGCGGAGCCCTCTCCATGCGCGAGGATGCGCTGACCCGGTGCCTGGGGATCGCGCCGGCCTCGGCGCGCGGTCTCTTCGAGAACGGCTCGTTCCTCATGCCCGAGTGGCTCGACGCCGTGCGGCAAGAGCCGGACTTCCTGCGCCTTCGCGTGCTCGACGAGCAGCTCGCGCGGAACATGGCGGTCGATGTCCCGATCGTCTCGAACCTGCTTCGTTCGGGGTACTTCCTGCTCGTCGTCCAGCAAGGAGACAACCGGCGTGACGCGCCCGTCGACGTGTACCTCTGGGACCTCGGAGAGAACCGCCAGCTCCTGCGCACGCGCATCCAGGCGCGTGGCGTGCTGATCCCCGTGCGCATCGATCGGATGTTGCCGGGGGTGCAGGTACAAGCGGCGCCTGGGGTGCCGGCGATGACGTCCGGTGGCGCGCACGACTGCTCGATCGCGGCGCAGATCAAGGCGATCACGGGGGACAGCGTCGTCGAGGTCGGCACCGACACGATCGAGACCCTCACAGGGGCGCGTGAGGCCACCGCCCCGGAGCAGGCGAGCTCCGCAGCGGACGCAGGCGCGGGCGAGCCGGCGAGCGAGCCCGCGCCGGGGGCCGAGGATCCGAACGTCGCGGGTCCGCGGAACGACTGAAGTCGCATCGCTCCAAACACGAAGCGCTCGCGCTGCAGTGGACACGCGCGAAGCGCCTGCACCCGGCTCCGACGCAGCAGAGAGTGGGGCCCGAGGACTCGCCTGGCGGGCGGGCGCATCGCGACGCACGATGCGCCGCCAGGAATCGTAACCTCCTCGGAATCGTGCTCGCGCTGGCGGGGTTCGTCGGCACCGGCGCATGCTGCCTCGCGGGCGCCGGCCTCGTGGTCCTCGCCACCCGGTCGAGCACGCGACAGGACCCAACAGCAGCCTATGCGCCTCCCGCCGACCTGGCCCCGACGTATCCGGCGCCCGCGCTCGATCCATACGCGGAGGAGAACGAGCTCGGCTTCCTCGCGATCGGAGACAACGCGGTGCGCGGGCCTGCGAGCGCGCCGGTGACGATCCACGTCGTGAGCGACTTCCAGTGCCCGTTCTGCGCGCGCGTCGAGCCCACGCTCGCGCAGCTCGACGCTGCCCATCCAGGCCAGATCCGCTGGGTCTGGCACGACTGTCCGCTGCCATGCCACGCCGACGCGATGCCCGCCGCCGAGGCGGCGCGCGAGGTCCGCCGGCAGCTCGGAGACGAGGGCTTCTGGCGCTACCGCACGCTGCTGTTCGAGAACAACCGGGTGCTCGACGCCGCCTCGCTCGAGCAGCTGGCGGGGAGCATGCCTGGAATCGATCTCCGAGCCTTCCGCGCGGCGATGGCCTCGCACCGGCACGAGGCGACCGTACGCGCCGACATGCTGGCGACCGAGGCCGCCGGGGGGGTGGGGACGCCCGGCTTCCTCATCAACGGCCAGTGGCTCCGGGGCGCGCAGCCGCTCGAGTCCTTCGAGCGCGCGGTCCAGGCCGCGCGCGCTCGCCCCTCCATGTGAGCGACTCGATGGGCTCCACGCTCGTGCTGCGCATGGGCCCGGGACGAACACGAAGGTACGACGCAACCGACTCCTCTTCGAGCCGACAACGGGCCCCCAGGAGGTCCCATGTCGGAGAGCCATTCGGAGCGCGCATCTCTTCTTCCCCCCCACGCCGAGCTCGCCCGCTATCTGCCCGTACGGGCGCTCGGAACCGGCGGCATGGCCGAGACCTTCATCGCGCGCTCGGTCGATCCGCGGCGCACGGAGCTGGTCTGCCTCAAGCGGATCCGTCGCGCCCTCGCGTCTGACCCGGCGCAGCGCGCTCACTTCGCCGACGAGGCCCGCGTGCTCTCGCGGCTCTGCCACCCGAACGTGCTCGCCGTGCTGGATGCGGGCACCGACCTCGAGGGGCCGTTCCTCGTCACCGAGCTCGTCGAGGGACTCGATTTGCGGCGGCTCCTCGCGTGGCTGACCGACCTCGGCGAGCCGATGCCCGAGCGCGTCGCGCTTCGCATCGCGCACGACCTCGGCGAGGCGCTCGCGCATGCGCACGCGCACGGGGTGCTGCACCGAGACGTCACGCCCGCGAACGTGCTCCTCGGCCGTGACGGCCGCGTCGTGTTGATTGACTTCGGGATCGCGCGGAGCGAGGCGCAGACGCAGCGCACCCGCACCGGGCTCGTGAAGGGCAAGGCTGCGTACATGGCCCCCGAGCAGGCGCTCGGGCGCACGCTCGACGCGCGGACGGACCTGTTCGCGCTCGGCGTGGTCCTCTTCGAGATGCTCGCCGGCCGGCGCCCGCACGATGGCGCGAGCGACGTCGAGACCGTGACGAACGCGCTCCGCGGCCAGCGCCGGATGCTCCAGCGTCCGCTCGAGACGGTCGGGCTCGAGGCGCTCATCGACTCGCTCCTCCGAGCCCAGCCTTCGCTGCGCCCCGAGCACGCGACGCAGTTCGTGCGTGCGCTCGAAGGAGCCCCGATGGCGAGCGCGGCGGAGCTGGCCGCGTGGGTGCGCACGGCGTGCGAGACGCCCGGCCCCCGCGAGCGCGCCCTTCGCGACGAGACACGCAAGGGCGCGCGGATGAAGCGCCCCGAGACCCTCACCGTGCCCGAGCACGCGATCCACACCTCTCTTCAGCCGGCGTACGAGCCCGCGCGACCCGCGCCGCCTCCGGAGCTCGATCCGCCGACGACGCTCGATACGGCGTGGCCGACCGAGCCGGAAGGGCACGGCGAGACCATGGTCATGCCGAGGCTCGAGGCGGAAGACGCGCACGAAGACCCCGCAGCGACGGAGGTCTCCGGGCTCGAGAAGACGACGGCAGCCGCGCGTGGCGAGCGCGACCGCGAGACGCTCCTCGTGCCGGCATCGCCTCCGAGGCCCGCGCCTCACACAGCGCGGCCGCGGCGCGTGGCGAGGTTCCTGCGCGCGGGGATGACGCTCGCCGCGGGTCTCGTCGCGGGCGCGCTCACCGGCGGGCTCGTGGCGGTTGTGCTGCGCTGCGCGACCTGACGCGCGTGCGAGCGCGCGGCGATGGAGCCGCGGTCAGTCCGGCAGCCAGAGGCCGTGGAAGGTCATGGGCACCCACTCGGGGAAGCGCAGCGTCGCGACGGGCTCGTCCTCGAAGCGCGCCGTGTCGATCACGCGCACGTGGCTCCGGTCTTCGGACGGGTCGTGCACCAGCGCGAGCGCCCAGCCGTCTCCCTCGGGCGCGTCGGCGGCCCGAGGGACGAACACGATCTCGGAGCCCACGAGCCCATCTTCGAGCGCATGCAGGCGCGCGCGGCCCGCGCGGACGTCGAAGCGCACGAGGTGTCGACGACCCTCGTGCTCCTCCGTGAGAAAGACGTTCGAGAGCGGCGCGCTCGCGCGGCCCTCGAAGCGGGGATCGACGCGCGGGAACTCGCAGCCGCTCTCGAAGAGGCGCTCGACCTCGAACCGTGCGCGCTGCGGCTCGATGCGGGCGCGCACGAGCGCGCCGGTCGATCGCGGTCCGGTCTTGCGCAGGCCCTCGAAGGACTGGAAGTCCGGGTGACGCACGAAGAACGCCTCGATCGCGT
>JBKDQC010000280.1:0-1088 GCA_046342295.1 Deltaproteobacteria bacterium
CTCATGGGGCCCGTGGCGGTCGCCTGCCGCGCGGGGGGCACCGGCGGTCGTGTGAACCACCACAGCGCCGCGACGAGCGCGACCGCCGCCACGCCCGTCGCGATCATGCCCCAGGGTGCGCGACGCACCGGCAGTGCAGCATTCGAACGCGTCTCCGGGGGAGGCGGACGCTCGCTTCGCGCGAGCGCCTGCTCCGTGCGCTGGTCTGCCAGCTCTGCCTCGCTCCGCGCTTGTGCGGCGAGCCTCCCCTCGCCGAGGCGTTCGTCCGCGAGCGGACCCAGCTCGACGAGCGCGGCCTCGAGCGCATCGGCCATCTCCGTCGCGGTCGCATACCGGTCTGCCCGCGCCTTGCTCATCGCCTTCTTCGCGATCCGCTCGAGCGACTCGGGGATGCCGAGATCGGGCCGTCGCTTCCTCGGCGGCACCGCCTCCTCGGTCAGGTGCTTGGTGATGGTTCCGAGCGCGGTGTCGCCGCTGAAAGGAGGAGAACCGACGAGCATCTGGTAGAGGACGACGCCCGCAGCGTAGATGTCGAGACGACGATCGATGTCCTCTCCCCGGGCCTGCTCGGGCGCCATGTACTGGGGCGTGCCGCAGACGAAGCCATCGACCGTGATCGATTGTCCTTCGCTCTCGAGGACCTTCGCGATGCCGAAGTCGCAGACCTTGACGAGGTCACGGCCCGCGCGATCCGTGAGAACCACGATGTTCTCGGGCTTGAGATCGCGGTGGACGATCCCGACGTGATGGGCCTCGTCGAGCGCGCGCAGCGCCTGACCCAGAATGCCGACGATGCGGCGCGGTGAAAACGGGAAGTCGTGGTCGAGGATCACCTGAAGGTCCTCGCCGTCGAGGAGCTCCATCACCATGTACGGCGAGCCGTCGTCGAGGCGCTCGACGTCGATGACCCGCGCGACGTGCTCGCTCGTGAGCGCCGCCGCCGCCCTCGCCGAGGACGCGTTCGACTTCGTACTTGCCCCCGAGGACGTCGCCCGGCTTCAGACTCATGCGCACTCCAAGCCTTCCGGGGAATAGACCACCGCGCGGAGCGAGGCCGCAAGAATCGCCATCGCGGCGCGAACCAGGGG
>JBKDQC010000281.1:0-2258 GCA_046342295.1 Deltaproteobacteria bacterium
ATGTAGGGGCTGAGCCCCTCGGCCGCGTACGCCGCGAGGTGGAAGACCACCTCGAAGCGCGCCTCTCGGAACAGACGGTCGACGAGCGCGTCGTCGACGATGCTACCGCGGACGAAGCGCGCCCCTCTCGGAACCTGCTCCTCGAGGCCGCCCGAGAGGTCGTCGAGCACGGCCACCTCGTGGCCGCGCGCGAGGAGCTCGCGCGCGACGTGCGCGCCGAGGAAGCCTGCGCCTCCGGTGACGAGCACCGCGCTCACGAGGATCCCGGGACACGCATGGCCGCAATACTCGCACATCGCTCCGCACTTCGTCCGGTCCGGCGGAGGCGCCGCGGGATCCCGACGAGACCCCCAACCCGCACGAGGCTCGCGACCCATCGCCGCCGCCAGCCGCCTCGTGGTAGCCTCTCGAGACCCGATGGACATCGCAGAGTTCGAGCAGCGCCTCCACGACGCAGAGGTCCGGCTCGCGCGCCTCAAGGCCCTGTACGAGCAGTGGTTTCAGGGCATCGAGCGCATCGAGCCGCAGATCGCACGCAAAGAGCTCGAGCGCTCGCTCGAGCTGCTCAAGCGTGAGCAGCCGCGGAACACCGCGCTGCGCTTCCGTTGTCAGCAGCTCTCGGCGCGCTACGGGACCTACGGGATTTACTGGGGCCGGATCGCCAAGCAGATCGAGGAGGGGACCTACCGTCGAGACCTGCAGCGCGCGCGCGCCAGAGCCCAGGCTCAGCGGGCGAGGGAGACCGAGCAGCGGGCCTACGACGTCGAGGTGGAGCTCGACGGGCTCGAGGCCGGGTTCGGGGACTCCGACCTCGACGCGATCCTCGGGGCGCTCGGCGCGCCGTCCGCGCCTCCGCCCGCTTCGGCCCGCGACCGCGCGGAGCCCTCGACCGAGCCCGCGCCGCCTCCGGCCTCGGTCGCCCCGCAGGCGCGCTCCTCCGTGTCGCCCCCGAGACCCCCGGCGCTGACCGCGCAGCCCGCAGCGCCAGCATCGCCGACCGCGGCGCCGGGCGCGCCCCGGGTCATGAGCTTCGCGCCACCCGGCGGCGCGCGCGGGTCTGCGACCTTCGCGAAGCCCGCGGGGGACGCGCCGCCGAAGCCTCCCGCGGTCCCGCAGGTGCGCCCGCCCCCGGTCCCGTCGATGCGGGCGCCGGCTCCGGGGCAGCCCCCAGCGCCCTCGATGCGGGCGCCGGTTCCGGGGCAGCCCCCAGCGCCCTCGATGCGTGCGCCGGCGCCGCCACTCCCGCCTCCGCGGGCTCCGGCGGCCGCGCCCGCGCCGGGGCCGGACATGCGCGCGCTCTACGAGCGCTACGTCGATGCGCGTCGACGCAACAACGAGCGCGTCGACAACGTGCGCTTGGAGTCGCTCCAGCAGAGCGTCGAGAAGATGATGCCGAAGCTCCGTGAGAAGCACGGAAACAAGTCGATCGATTTCGACGTCGTGGTGCAGGACGGCAAGGTCGGTCTCAAGCCGCGCGTGCGTTGAGCGCCCGTCCGCGCGTGCGTCGAGCGCCCGTCGGCGCGTGCGTCATCACTCCGCGCGCGAGCCCTGCTCGAGCAGATCGGCGCGCGGGGGCGTCCAGCCCGGCAGGAATTCGGGACAGTTCCCGGGGGAGTCGGGCAGGACCATCTTCGACCAGGAGAGATCGCGCGACATGTCGTAGCGCGCGTCGCCGAGGAGGCGCTCCTCGTAGCCCTCGACGACGAATGGCGCCCTCGAGAAGAGGAAGAAGGCGCGTACGCGGCAGTCCTCCCGCGCGAGGGCGGCCAGCCGCTCGCGCGGGACCTCGAGCGTGTCGTGGAGGAGCACGTCGATGTCCGAGCGCTCGGTCACTGGCGTCCGCGGGGCCCTCGTCTCTCGCGGCGGCGCGGTATGGCAGCCCTCCGCGGTCATCGCGCTCGGCCACGTGCTCACCGCGAGGCGCCGGTAGTGGACGCTGTTCGCGTCGCTCTGGACCGAGAGCCCGCTCCAGCAGAAGGGGTTTCCGGGCATCGGCGCGAGCACGATGTCGTGCACCGTCGTCTCCGGGTAGATCTCGGCGAGCACCGCGCTCGCGCGCGCTCGCGCGGTCGCGCCGTTCATCGCGAACACGATCGGCACGAGCACGCCGAGCCCGGCCGCGAGCCAGGCCCGGCCGGGGCGGCGCAGACGCGCGCTCGAGAAGAGGAGCAGGGGGCTCAGCGCGCCGAGGATCGCGACGAACGGGGGCAGCACCATGCCGCTGCCGATCGCGAGCGCGACCGCCGCGATCGGCGGCA
>JBKDQC010000282.1:0-5753 GCA_046342295.1 Deltaproteobacteria bacterium
TCGTTCGAGGCCGCCTGCCTGATCGGAAGCGGCTGCTGAGCTCGGGCTGCGCGGCGTGTTGCGGCCCCTCGCGCGTCGGGGTCGTGGTAGGCGTGTACTCCCGGGTCGACGACGACGCGCTGCCCCGACACGTCCATCTCGAACGCGAAGAGGTCACAGTGCGCGTGGCCGGGTTGCGCCGGGGCTCCGAATGGGCCGTGCGTCACGAACGCATCGTAACGAGCGCCGGCGACCTTGCTGAACCCGGCGCCCGGCAGCGTGCTGCGCCGGTGCGCACCGGCAGCCTCCGGCGCCGGTGCCGCGCTACGGAGGCCGAGCGCGTCGGCCCATCTCGCGAACGACGAGGTGCGAGGTGTCGAGCGCGGCGCCGAATCTCCGAACGCGGCGACGAGATCGTCCGCATGCGTCACCACCTCGAGCGCACCGAGCGCCCGCTCCGCGCAGGCGCGGAGCGCCTCGCACCACCGATCTCGTTCGCCGCTCGGCTCGAAGCTCTCCGCCGCCTCGAGCGCGAAGAGAACGTCACCGAGCGCATGCGCGTGGTAGCTCGGGCAGCGCTCCTCGTGCATTCCGTCGCCGCCGAACTGCGCGCGGCACTCCGCCGCGAACATCGCGAGCGCACGGGCGCGCAGCGGCCGTCCCCACACGCCGCCCACCCACGCCGATCCCGACACCAGCGCCGCGCGATCGCGCAGGAGATGGTTCGCGAGCAGGTGCGTCTCGCTCAGGCCGACCAGTTGCCGCGCGTCGTCCGCGAAGGACTGCGCGAACCGCTCGGGGGCGGCGAGCCCGAGCTGGACCAACGCCTGGCGCTCCCGGATCCGGGTCGCGAGAGGGTACGGATCGCGGGCGACCGAGCGACGCTCGAACCGCGCCGAGACGTAGCCTTCGAGCCACGCCCCGAGCCTCGGGCGGAGATCCGGGGCGCGCGTCATCGCCTCCCGGAGCCAGCCGTGCTCGTGGAGCTGGTACCGGTAGAGGGGATCGGTCTCCTCGGGCTCGTACGGTGGGCCGACAGGCAGCGCGCTCTCGTGGCCAGACAGCGCGAGGACTCCCTCGCGCAAGAGCTCGAGGTCGGCGTCCTCGAGCGGGCACGTCGCGGGCAGCACGTTGCGTCGCGCGAGCGCGGGCAGGCGGAACGGCACGTGCCGTAGCGCGTCGACGGCAGGCCAGAGCGCGCGCCGCGCACGGAAGCCCGCCCGCCCCCACACCTGACGTGGGTCGAGCTCCCAGACCGTGCGCGCGAACCGGCCGATGGACACCGCCGCGCTCCTCAGCCGAGCGCGATCACGGCGCCCGTGCGGATCGACGCCGCGAGCGCGAGCGTCGCGCGCGAGACCTCGAGAACTTCGTCCGCCGCGATCGGCGCGGGCGAGCGCCCGCGCACCGCGTCGAGGAAGCCGACGACCTGGGCCTCGTGCCCCTTGTCCTTCTCGAGGGCCCGCTCGTTCTTCTCTTTGCTGCCTCGCACCCAAGACGCGCGCATGAAGTCGTCGATCACGGCGGTCGCGCCGCCCGCGAAGAGCTCGACGCGCTCCTTCGCGAGCAGCGTGTTGCCGATGGAGGTGTAGAGGATCGTCGCGACGCTGCCGTCGTCGAACGAGAGCGTGCCCACGAAGTTCTCGTGCGCGTGCACCGCACCGCTCGTGCCCATCGCATGCACGCGGACGATGCGGCGGCCCGCGAGGTAGCGCGCGAGATCCACGAAGTGGCAGCCCTCGCCGACGAGGCGCCCTCCGCCCTCCCCGGCGTCCACCGTCCAGTGGCCCGCGGGGATCGCACCCGCGTTCACGCGGATCACCATCGTCGCGGCGTTCGGGCTCGCGTCGCGCAGCGCGCGCGCCTTGATCGACATCGGCGCGAAGCGTCGGTTGAAGCCCACGTGCAGCACGCCGCCCTTGCCGCCCGCGAGCGCAGCCACGACCTCGGCCAGGCCCGCCGCGTCGATCGCGAGCGGCTTCTCGACGAATACGTGCTTGCCGGCGCGGAGCGCCTCGGCGACGAGGTGCGCGTGCGAGTCGTGGCGCGTCACGATGACGACGGCGTCGGTGTCGCGATCCTCGAGGATCTCGCGCGTGCTCTCCGCGACACGCTCGAAGCCGAAACGATCGGCTACCCCCTTGGCCGTGAAGCCGCGTCCCGTCGCGACCGAGCGCAGGACGCACTTGCCCTGGAAGGCGGGCAGGAGCACCGAGCGCGCGAAGGCGCCGGCGCCGACGAACGACACGCGCGGCGCGCCCTGTACCGCGCGCGGCGTCGCACGCGGCGCGCTCACCGGCATCGGCGTGGGCGTGGCCGGGTACTCGAGGACGATGCCCATCGAGGTCGTGCCCTTGCGCATCAGCTCCGCGTAGGCGTCGAGCACCCGATCGAAGGGGAAGCGATGCGTGACGAGCGGGCCGAGCTTCACGCGGCCGTCGGCCACGAGCGTGAGGAACGAGCGCAGGTTCTCGGTCTCGGTGAAGCGCACGTAGCTGCGCGGGTATCCGTAGCCGCGCTCTTCGTAGGCCGGGTCGTAGCGGCCCGGGCCATACGAGCGCGAGAGCCGGACCTCGAGCTCCTTCATGTAGTAGACGTTGCGGTCGTACTCCATCTTGACCGCGCCCACGACGACGACGCGCCCGCGGTCGCGCGCGATCTCTCCTGCGAGCACCATCGGCGAGTTGCCGTCGCTCGAGGCGCAGACGAGCACGGCGTCGACGCCGTAGCCGCCCGTCGCGTCGAGGAAGCGCTCGCGCGCATCGCCCTAGTCGAGGGTGAAGGCTTCGTCGGCGCCGAGCTCCTTCGCGAGCGCCACGCGTCCTGCGTGGAAGTCCGCGCCGATGACGCGGCAGCCGTTGGCCTTGAGGAGCTGCACCGTGAGCAGGCCGAGGAGACCGAGGCCGAGGACGGCGACCTCCTCGCCGAGCTCGGGCTTGGTGATGCGCACGCCCTGGAGCGAGATCGCGCCCAGCGTGCCGAACGCCGCTTGCTCGGGCGAGATTGCTGCGGGGGCGCGAACGACGAGGTTCCTCGGGACCAGGACTTCCTCAGCGTGGCTGGCGTAGCCCGCGCCCGCGCACGCCACGAGGCATCCCGGCGGAAAGTCCTCGGCGTCGACGCCGGCCGCGACGACCGCGCCGGCGCACGCGTAGCCCACGGGCACGGGCTCGGTGAGCTTCGAGGTCACGGCGCGGTAGGCGGCCGTGAGGCCGTCGCGCTGCACCTTGTCGAGCACCTTGCGAACCAGGTCCGGTCGCGCGCGCGCCTTCTCTGCGAGGTTCTTCTGCGCGAGCTCGAGGATCATCCGCTCGGTGCCGGGCGAGACGATCGAGGCCACGTTGCGCACGTGGACCATGCCCTCGCGCGCCCGTGGAGACGGGACGTCGACGACCGTGAGTGAACCGTCGTTCAGCGACTGAAGGAGCTGTCTCATGGAGCCATCCGGAGCGGCGACGCGGCTACGAGCTGCGCCGCGCGAACACGTATACGAACCCATCCTGCTTCGCTCGATCGAACCCGAGCGACTCGATCTCGCGGGCGAGATCTTCCTGAGAGATCACCCGCCCGCCGCGGCGTGTCTCGTGGAGCTCCGCGATGATCTGCACGCACCGAGAGAACGCTGCGGAGTCACTGGCCAGAATCTCGGCCTCTGCACCTTCGATGTCCATGACGAGGACGTATCGGCCGAGGCCGTGTCGCTCGAGCAGCGCCGAGAGCGTGAGGGCGGGAACGCTCGGTCCGTCCGCGTCGCCACCGACGCGTCCCATCGTCGTGTCCGCGCCGTGAGCGAGAGCCACGTGTTCCACGCCGTACGCGATGGCGGCGCTCTCGATCTTCACGCGTGCCCCGGGCGCGTTGGCGGCGACGTTTCTGCGAATCGATTCGGCGAACGCAGGGAAGGCCTCCACACACACGAGCGTTCGCCCAGGGGCGAGACGACGGGCGAGGTGCGACGACACCACGCCGAGGCTCGCGCCCAGCTCCACGACGTCGTGGCCGGGCTCGAGCGAAGACGCGATGCAGCGACGCTCCGCGCTCTCGTAGGTTCCCCAGAACATCTGGGCACGGGTATGGTCCGCGACGAACGAGAAGCGCGTGTCCACGCTGCATTCACCGCACGGAATCCGTCCTGCCAGGAGGCGCAGCGGCACCGCAAGCGGGCGCGAGGTGAGCGCACGCTCGAGGAGGGCCTTGTGCTCGCTCGTGAGACCGCGCCGGGCCCAGCCCTGCGCCGCCTCGCGAGCACGCCGCAGCGTGTCGCTCATCGTCGGGGTCAGTAGCACCGCGCGCCGCTCCCGTTCAAGCTCCCGCCCCATGTCGAGCGCACGAACTGCGCCCCCTCGCGTGATGGTCGCGGGCTCGTTCGCCTACGACTTCTACGAGCCAGCCTTCGCGGCGGGGCTCGAGCGCGCCGGCGCGCGCGTGGAGCGCTTCGTCGACCAGCGGTGGTTCGGGCCTGGAGCCTTGCTGCGCCGCGTGCAGAACCGTCTCGCCTGGGGCCCCGGCATCGAGCTCGCCCGCGTCGCGCTGCTGGTCCGCGTCGCCCGCGTGCGTCCGGACGTGATTCTGGGATGGCGCGTCCCATGGCTCGATGCGCGCACGATGGAAGCTGCGCGCCTTCTCGGTGCTCGGCGGGTCGTGACCTACAACAACGACGATCCGTTCGGTCCGGATCGCGCTCTGCCGATCTGGCGCGCGTACCGCGCGTCTTTGCCCTCGGTGGACGTCGCCTACGTCTACCGCGCCCTCAACGTCGAGGAGGCGCTCGGGGCTGGAGCCCCGCGCGCGCGCGTCTTGCGCTCCGCGTACGACGCGAGGGCGCACCGGCCGCTTCCGGAGAGCGATCCCCGCGTCGCGGCGCGGGCGTGCGATGTCGCCTTCGTGGGCCACCACGAGCCCGACGGCCGGGTCGAGGCGATCCTCGCGCTCGCGGCGGCGGGGCTCGACGTTCGCGTGTCGGGGCCGGGTTGGGAGCGCTGTGCGCCCGGTCTGCGAGCGAAGGGCGTGAAGGTCGATGGTCCCGCGCTCGGAGACGACTACGTGGCCTCGCTCCAGGCGGCCAAGGTGGGGCTCGTATTTCTCTCGCGGCGCAACCGGGACACCTACACACGCCGGTGCTTCGAGATTCCCGCCGTCGGAACGGCGATGCTCGCCCCGCGCACGCAGGATCTCGAGACGCTCTTCACCGACGGCGTCGATGCCGTCTTCTACGACGATGTCGCGACGCTCGTATCGCGCGCCACGGATCTCGTGGCCGACGCTTCCGCGCGCCACCGCATCGCCGCGGCGGGGCGCGCGCGCGTCGCGCGCGACGGTCACCCCATCGACGCGCGCGCCTCGCAGTGGCTCAGGGACGTGCTCTCCGTGCCCGGGCGAGCAGCCCGTCCACCCGCTCGAAGGCGAGCGTGACCGGATAGCGCTCGGCCTTGGCGCGCGCCGCGAGGCCCATGGACGCGATGCTCGCGCGATCGTCGAGAAAGAACCGCATCGCACGGGCGATGGCGGCGACATCTCCTTCGCGCACGACGAAGCCCTCCACACCGTCCGTGACGCGGTCGATCACCGAACCGGACACGTCGGAGCCGATGACCGGCTTGCCCCAGGTCATCGCGTCGAGGACGACCGTGGGAAACGGGTCGTACGCCGCGGGATGCACGAAGACGTCGGCCGCCTGGTAGGCGAGCTCCATCGCATCGGGCTGCAGCCAACCGTGGAAGACCACGCGGTTCGCGACGCCTCGCGCCGAGGCGCGCGCACGCAGTTCGTCGATC
>JBKDQC010000283.1:0-3806 GCA_046342295.1 Deltaproteobacteria bacterium
CGTCGGTCGGCCGCGCGGCGCGCGTGCTCGCGGTCTCGCTCGTGCTCTGGGCTCTCCCCTTCGCGCTCTCGGCGGCTCTCGCCGGCCCCAGGTCCGTGTACCTCGAGGAGGCCACGTTCTTCTCGCAGGTCGCCATGGTCACCTTCGGCGGTGCGTACGCGGTGCTCTCGTACGTCGCGCAGCGGGCCGTGGAGGGCTACGGCTGGCTCTCGGCCGGCGAGATGGTGCAGGGCCTCGGGCTCGCCGAGACCACGCCGGGGCCGCTGATTCTGGTGGTTCAATTCGTCGGCTTCCTCGGCGCGTACCACGACCCCGGGACCCTCCCGCCGTGGCTCGCCGGCACGCTCGGCGCGCTCGTGACGCTGTGGGTGACGTTCGTGCCCTGCGTTCTATGGATCGTCCTCGGCGCCCCGTTCGTCGAGGCGCTCCGCAGGAACGCCATGCTCTCGGCCGCGCTCGGCGCGATCACCGCCTCGGTGGTCGGCGTCATCCTCAACCTCTCGGTGTGGTTCTCGCTGCACGTGCTCTTCCGCGTGCTCGAGCCGCGCACGCTCGGGCCGGCGCGGCTCCTCGTGCCGGACCTCGGCTCGCTCGACGCCGCGGCCGCAGCCATCGCGGCCACGGGTGCGCTCTGCCTCCTCGCGGGCAAGCTCGGGGTCCCTCGCACGCTCGCGATCGGGGCGGGCCTCGGGCTCGCGGCGCGCGTCGCGGGTCTCTGAGCGCGGGGGCGCCCGCATCGATCGGCACGGGTGTCAGGGCTGAATGTCTTCCCAACCGAGCGCTCCGGTGCGAGGGTTCGCGCATGCGGTGGAATCTCAGTCAGTCGCACGCGCGCGCCTCGTTCGCGGGGCTCACGCTCGCGGCGTCCTTGCTGTTCGTCGCGGCGCCGACGCGCGCCCAGACGGCGGTACCGGCGGGCGCGCTCGCCTCGGACGAGACCTGGGTGGCCAGCGGGAGCCCGTACGTGCTGGAAGGCACGCTCAGCATTCCCACGAGCCGCACGCTGCGCATCGAGGCGGGCGTCGAGGTGCGCGTGCCCCCGGCGCAGAGCCTCGCGGTCTCGGGCGGGACGCTCGTCGCGGTCGGTACCGAGGCGGCGCGCGTCACGCTCCGCTCGACGGTGTCCGGCGCGCGCTGGACCGGTATCGTGTCCGCGGCCGGTATCGTCGAGCTCGAGCACGTCGACTTCCTCGAGGTCAACGCTCCGCTCGACACGCGCGGCGGAGGCTCCCTGCGCTTCGTCACGAGCCCGGGCGGCGCGACGCTGCGGGCGCGCGCCGGGCGTGTGTCGATCCGCGACTCCGACCTCGGTCCCGCGGACTTCTCCGAGACCGCGGTCGCGACGGTGGAGCGCTCCGTGTTCCGCGGCGCCGTGTTCTTTCGCGGCGGGCGCGCCGCCGTCGATCACGCGACGTTCCTCGGGGACATCCTCGGCAGCGGCGGCGCCGACATCACCGACTCGATCGTCGTGCGCCCGCGCGACATCGTCTGCGCGTGTGTGCTCGATCGGGTGCTCGTCGAGCCCCTGGACCGCGGCGCGACGCGGATCGCGGTCGACGAGATCCGAGATCCGCTCACCCCGGAGCGCGCATTGCTCGGCGCCGCGCTCCGGCCGACGTCCCGGTCGCCCGCGCGGTTTCGCGACCGCACCGGCGGCGATCTCGGAGCGCGCCCCTATGCGGGGGAGCCCACCGCGACGCTGCAAGGGTGGCTCTGGGACGATCTCCGCCTGACGCGGGGAGAGGCCTCGTCCGTCGCGGGTGATCTCACGGTGCCACCGGGGCGAACGCTCCTCGTCGAGCCTGGGGTCGCGCTTTCGTTTCCCTCGGGATCCGACGGGCTCGCGCACGCGCTGCGCGTCTTCGGGGCGCTCGCCTGGGGCGCGAGCGAGGGCCCTCCGGTTCGCTTCGTCGGAACACCGGCGAGCGGCGACTTTGCGATCCTCGTCGCTGCCGGTGGGGACGTCTCGCTCACCGAGGTCGAGCTCGAAGGTACGCGGATCGAGCTCGCCGCCGGAGCGTCCGCGACGCTCACGGCCGTCTCCGTGTCGAGCGCCGAGGAGGCGTTCGTCGCGCGCAACGGCTCGCGTTTCGCGATCGACCGGCTCCGCGTGTCGGGACGGCTCGGTCTCCACGGCACCGGTCTCGCGAGCAACGTCTACGTCCGCGCGGACGACACCGGTCTCGCGCTCGCGCCAGGCACCGGAGATCGCGTCGAGGTGCGCCATGCGACCGTGCAGTGCACGGCGGTGCTCGGAACGGTCGGTGCGGAGGTCGTCGCGACCGGCGGCGGCAGGGTCTCGCTCGCGTACGATGTGATCACCGGCTGCGGCACGGGGCTCACGGGCGCCTCGAGGGGGCTCGAGGTCGCCGGCTCCTGGCTCGGTGGCAACGCGGAGGATGTCGTGGGGATGGCCATCCCTTCCGGCGTCACGCTCGCCGATCCTCGGCTCGGCGCGACGGGTTGGCCTCGGAGCGGTTCACCGTGCGTCGATGCCGCCATCGGATCCTCGCAGCCCCTCGACCTCGATGCAGTTCGGAGGCCGGTCGACGGCGATGCGACGCCCGGCGAGGTCGCCGACGTCGGCGCGTTCGAGGTGGGGATCGGGATCTGCGGCGATGGCGCGCTCGACCCTGGGGAGCGCTGCGACGACGGTCCGGGCCGCGGCTACGGGTGGGACGCGTGCGGCGCCGACTGCCGCGGGCACGGACCGTACTGCGGGGACGGGCGCGTCACGGGCCCCGAAGAGGCGTGCGACGGCGGCGGCGGGTGCTCGTCGGTCTGTCGTCTCCTGCCTGGGGACGCGGGCGTGCTCGCGGATGCGTCCGCCGAGCCCGACGCGGCGCTGTCCGAGCTCGATGCTGGCGGGCTCGACGCCGGCGGGCTCGACGCCGATGCGCGCGAGGGTGAGCCGCTCGATGGAGGTTCTCCCGACGGTTCCCTCGAGGCCGACGGCGGGAGCGTCGATGCCTCCTCGCCTCGTGGAGAGGTCGGCGCATCGGGCGACGGCGCGGTGGCGGCGGGCGACGCCGCGCTCGACGTGGGCGCGACGCTCGAGGATGCGGGCGCCGTGGAGGCCGCCCCCGGCTGCGGCTGTCGGGCGCACGGTGCACGCTCCGCAGGCCAGGCCTGGGCCTCGCTCGGGCTCGCGGCGTGCCTCGCGTGTCTTCGCGCGCGGCGGTCGCGGCGACGCGGACGATCGTGGTGAGCCGCCCATCGAGGATGCGGTGGCCCCGTCTGGATTCCGATATCGTAGCGATCATGGCCTCGACGTCGTTTCGCGTGCTCGCCTCGTCCGCTTCGCTCGTGCTCTTCGGCCTCGCGCTCGGATGCCCCGATGGAGGCGGAGGCGCGGGTCGGCCCGACTCGGGGCGAGGGCTCGATGCGGCGGAGCCCGCCGAGGACGACGCCTTCACGCGCGCGGACGCCTCCGGCCCCGACGTTCGGACCGGGCCGTGCGGCGACGTCCGCCAAGCGTGCTGTGGCGAGCTCGGCACGTGCTCGGCGGGCCGTCGCTGCGAGAGCGACCTGTGCTGCGCCGTCCCTGGCTCCGGGGTAGCGTGCGAGGAGCCGGACGACTGCTGCGGGGGAGGGGACTGCGTCGGGGGGACATGCTGCGCGCTGCAGGGCGCCTCTTGCCGCACGAGCGCGGAGTGCTGTAGCGACCTCCTGTGCGAGGGCGGAACCTGCGTGCTGCCGGAGGCGGACTGCGGCCGTGTCGGGGGGGCGTGCTGCCCGGGGGACGAGTGCCGCTCGGGGTCGGTGTGCGTGGGCGGTCGCTGCGAGACGTGCGGGGGTGAAGGTCA
>JBKDQC010000284.1:0-1833 GCA_046342295.1 Deltaproteobacteria bacterium
TCCACGATGCAGAGGAGCTCACGCGGCGAGCCGAGGACGAGGCTGCAGTAGTCGTACGGCTGAGGCGTCGACAGCGCGTGGGTGACGCGGAGGCTGGCGACCTCGTACACGACGAGCAGCCGCCGCACGGTTCCGTCAGCGCCCTCCTGTGACATCGAGACGCCGAGCTCGCCTGCACCGAAAAGCGCAGCGTCCTGTGCGCGCATGCCTGCGGGGATCGGCACCGCGCGCATCGCGCCGCTGCGCACGTCGCGGACGGTGACGCCTCGCTCGCTGCTCCACACGACCCACCCACCGTCGCTCGAGATCGCGGGGCGGCCGCTCGCCGGGAGGCCGAGCGTACGCCTCACGCGTAGCGGACCGACTTCGACGGGCATCAGCGCCGTCGAGCCCGCCGGGGCGGCGACCGTCGCCCGCGCCCAGCCGCGCAGCGCGCCCGGTGTCGGCGCGAGCGCTTCCGACGATGCTCCGGGCCCTCTGCCTGCGGACTGCTCGGCGCTCTCGCTCGAGCCGCACGCGAAGAGCGCTGCGCAGAAGGCGAGGGCCACGGTGGAGCTTCGGGGGCGCATGGCGAGATGGTACGCGAGGCCGTCGAGGGACCTTCCGTCCGTCGAGCCCGTCCTCGCGCCAGCGGCGCCAGGAGGTAGAGCTCCCTCCCGTCACTACGCGTTCCGTCTCGGGACTGGGGGTCGGGCCGTGCGGTCGTGCGCGACGCTGCCCGCTCAGCCCTGCTCCTTCGCCTCGAAGTCGGACGCATCGTGTCGCTCGCGGAGCTGCGAGCTCGGGTTGCCCCAGGTGCGGTTCACCATGCGACCGCGCTGCACCGCGGGGCGCGCCGCGATCATGTCGGTCCACCGGCGCACGTGGGTGTACTGCTCGACCTGGAGGAAGGTGCCGGCGTCGTAGAGCAGGCCCTTGCTGAGCGCGCCGTACCACGGCCAGATCGCCATGTCGGCGATCGTGTAGGTGTCGCCCGCCATGTACTCGCTCCCGGCGAGGTGCCGGTCGAGCACGTCGAGCTGCCGCTTCACCTCCATCGCGTAGCGATCGATCGCGTACTCGATCTTCGTTGGAGCGTAGGCGTAGAAGTGCCCGAAGCCGCCGCCGAGGTAGGGCCCGCTCCCCATCTGCCAGAAGAGCCACGACAGGCACGCTGCGCGCCGGCTCGTCTCGGTCGGCAGGAACGCGCCGAACCTCTCCGCGAGGTAGAGCAAGATCGCGCCCGACTCGAAGACGCGCGTCGGCTCGGGGGTGCTGCGATCCAGCAGCGCCGGGATCTTCGAGTTCGGGTTCACCCCGACGAAGCCGCTGCCGAACTGTTCACCCTGGTTGATGTCGATCAGCCACGCGTCGTACTCGGCCCCCGCGTGCCCGGCCTTGAGGAGCTCCTCGAGCATCACCGTGACCTTCACGCCGTTCGGCGTCGCGAGCGAGTAGAGCTGCAGCGGATGGCGCCCGACCGGCAGCTCCTTCTCGTGCGTGGCACCGGCAATCGGCCGGTTGATGCTTGCGAACCGGCCGCCGCTCTCCCTGTTCCAGGTCCAGATCTCGGGCGGCGTGTACGTGACGGGGTCGGTCATGCGTCGTGCTCCGTGAGGCGCGCGTGAGGCGCGCGTGAGGCGCCCATCCCCGAAGCTGATGAGGTCATGCGCTCCCCCACGCAAGCAGGAGCCGCGATGTTCTTGGCGCCGCACGCTGCCAGCAGGCTCAGAGCATGAGTCACTTGGATTGACTCATGCTCTGACGTTTCTTGCCGGAGGGTCTGGCCGCAGCCCCTCCCTCTCGCCGAGTGAATCGGCGAGAGCCTCCCTCCCGCCGATTCGAGCCCGTGGC
>JBKDQC010000285.1:0-4987 GCA_046342295.1 Deltaproteobacteria bacterium
GCGGCGGCGCGCGCCGGCCCGCGGCTCGAGAAGGTCCTCCGTGACCCCTCGCTCGAGGGAAGGCACGTGCGGCGCGCGGTGTTCCACGCGCTCCTCCAGTGCGAGGCTTCGGGCGCGCAGGTGATCGCGGACGCAGCCCGCCTCGCGTGGCGCGCCGCGGTGCGCGACCGGGCTCTCTTCGGCGAGCCATCGCTCTCGGAGCTCTCGCGGCTCGAGGCCGCCGCGCGGGACGCGACCCTCGAGGCCGACCGACCCGTGATCGTTCCGGTGACCCGCGCCGCGCTCTCGACGCTCGACGCGCCGCGCGTCCTCTCGCCCGCTGCGCGCGGGGCGTTCGAGGTCACCGACGCAGTGCTGCTGCCGGATTCCCGCCTCCTGGTCGCGCTCGGTGAGTCGGGGCTCCGGGTGCTCACGCGGGAGGGCCGCACCGTCGCTTGCTTCGAGGAGCCTGCCGACGAGATCGTGCTCTCGGACGAGGGGACGCGTGCCCTCGTCCTCTCGCGCCGGGGCTCGTTGACGGTCGTGCACCGCATGGACACGACGGCCCGCCGGCTCGGTGATCGCTTCGAGCTGCTCGGGCTTTGCGCCCACGCGCGGACGTTCTCGGGCGAGCGCTGGGCCGTCGCGCTCGAGGGGGCTGGGCAAGTGATCGACGTGACCGCGGATCGGCCCCGCGCGCTCTTTCGCGTCAAGGACGTCGAGGTCGTCGCGATCGATCGCGGCGCGACGGGCTTCGTATCGTTCGTCACGCGAGCCCAGAGCGGCCTCGAGCGCCTCCGCTTCGAGGAGCGCGGTCTGGTCCTGCGCGAGCGCCGCACCCTGCCAGAGCACTGCGAGAACGGCCTCTATGTGCTCGAGCCCGATCCCCTTCTCGTCGTCGATGTCGAGGGCGGCGGCGGCTACCGCGTGGCCGTGGGCGCCGATGCGTACCCGCTCGAGCGCGAGCGGCACGGCCTCCCGCTCGGGGACCTCGCCGTCGCGCAGGACTGGTGTGCGCTCGTGGTCGGGCACGAAGGCTCCTCCGTCAGCGACGTCGTCGTCCTCGACCGCGGCGCGCTGCAAGAGCGGCTCGTCGTCACGATGGCGCCCGACCGCGGCTCGCCCGGGACGAGCGTCCGCGCGCGCTTGCTCGAGCGCCGCGGCGGGCCGGCCGTGCTCGTCGTGTGCGACTCGCTCGGGCGGGTGATGGCCATCGAGCTCGAGGCGGGCCGCGTGATCGCGGACGTCGCGGTGCGGTGAGCCTGCGCGAGGCGCCGATGTCTCTCGGAGTCCGAGCGCATCCAGCGCCCGCGGTGCCTTCGTTCTCGGGAATCACGCACCCTTGACCTGCTGTCGTCTGGTCGTAGTCCTGCCGCTCCCTCCGTCCCATGCGCCGACCCGAGCACACCCTCACGTTTCGTCCGCGCCTCGCGCTCGCGGACGAGTCGTTGCGGCCGACGCGCGCGGAGATCGACCTCGAGGCGATCGCGCACAACCTCGCGGTGCTGCGGGGGCTGGCCGCGCCGGCGAAGGTGCTCGCGGTCGTCAAGGCCGACGCCTACGGGCACGGCGTCGTCCCCGTCGCGGCGCGCCTCGAAGAGGACGGCGCGGACGGCTTCGGGGTCGCGCTCGCAGAAGAAGGTCTCGAGCTGCGCGAGGCGGGCATCCGTGCGCCGATCCTCGTGCTCAACGGCGTCTACGGCAGCGCGCACGCCGACGTGCTCGAGGCCGGGCTCGCCCCGGTCGTCTACGACCTCGGCCAGATCGAGGCGTTCGACCGCGCCTGGCCCGAGCGCCCCTACCGGGTGCACGTGAAGATCGACACCGGCATGTCGAGGCTCGGCGTGCCTCGGCGCGAGCTCGACGCGTTCCTCGAGGGGCTCGGGCGCTTTCCGCGCTGCGTCGTCGCAGGTCTCATGACGCACCTCAGCTCCGCGGACACGGACCCGGCGGAGACGAGCGCGCAGATCGAGCGCTTCGACGCGGCGATCGCCCAGTTCCGAGCGCGCGGACACCGCCCCGATCTCGTGCACGCCGCCAACACGGCCGCGACCCTCGCGCACCCGCGCAGCCGCTACGACATGGTGCGGCCCGGGGGCGCGCTCTACGGGATCACGTTCGGCTTGCCCCAGGGGCGCGAGCTCCGCTCCGCGCTGCGTCTGCGGACCGAGATCATCGCGCTGCGCGAGCTCGAGCCCGGCGACACCGTCGGTTACGATCGAACCTTCCGTTGCACGCGTCCGACCCGCGTGGCGACGGTGCCGATGGGCTACGGAGACGGCCTGCCCCGGGAGTTGTCGAACCGCGGCACGATGCTCGCGCGCGCGACGCGCTGTCCCATCCTCGGGCGCGTCTCGATGGACCTCACGATGATCGACGTGACCGAGGTGCCCGAGGTGGCCATCGGTGACGAGGTCGTCATCCTCGGAGAGCAGCGCCACGGCGAGCGACGAGACACGATCGAGGCGGACGAGGTCGCGAAGCTGGCCGGGACGATCGCCTACGACGTGATGACGAGCGTCTCGCGGCGCGTGCCCCGCAGCTACGGCTGAACGGAACTGCGGGCACGTCGGAGCCGCGGGCCCTCGGTGACCGGCTCCTCGCGGGAGACCGGAGCCGGGCCCGGTTTGGCGTAGGATGGCGGGGCGATGACGCGTGTCCTCTTCGCTTCGGTCCTCGTGCTCTCGGCCACCGTCTCGGCGTGCGCGACGAGCGACTCGTGCTCGATCGACCGCGAGTGTCCGACGCTCCACTACTGCAGCGCTGGCACGTGCCGACAAGACTGCACGCGCGACTCGACGTGCGGAGCCGGCTTCTGCACTTCCACGGGACGCTGCGTCGCGGCGGACGAGGACGCGGGCGAGCCGCGCGACGCGGGCGCCGACGTCGCGATGACCCTCGGGCCGGACGGCGGGCTCGATGCCGCGGCGTTGTCCGGGCTGGACGGCGGTCCCCGGCCCGACGCCCACCTTCCGCCGGGTGACGATGCGTTCCTCGCCGCGCCCGACGCGCCGGTAGGGGCAGACGCGCCCCTCGACGGCTTCGTGGCGCCGGATGCGTTCGTGACGCCGGATGCGTCGGGGCCCCGCGATGCCGGGCGCGACGCAGGCGCGGGGCCTCTGCGTCCCTCTACGTACACGTATACGCGCGTCGCCGTCGGCGGTCTCGGGGATGCCCACGTCGTCGCGTTCCACCCGGACGGCAGCTACGCGATCGTGCTCGAGCGGAGCAACGACGTACACGTGTACGACTGGGCGAGTGGCACCGCGATGCGCTTCGACGTCCGCGTCGGGAGCCGCAACGTCCAGCTCGACGACCTCGTCTTGTCCCACGACGGCACGACGGCCTGGATCGTCGGCTATGAGCGCGTGGGCACCACCGACACCGGCATCCTGATCGCGTTCTCCGACGCCGCCTACCGGCGTGGCGAAGGCCTCGCGTCCTTCACGCGCTCGGCGACGACCGTCTCAGGCGAGCGCCTCTCGGGCATCGAGATCCCGCGGGCACCGAGCGGCGGCCCCGGCGGCGGTCGACCCGTGGTGCTCAGCCCGTCGGGCAGCAGCTCCTTCATCGCGCGCCTGCGCGAGCTCGACCCCGCGAGGGGTTTTTTGAGCGGGCTCTTCGTCGCGCGCGCGACGAGCGCGGGCTGTGATGACCTCGCGTTCTCGAACAACGAATTCGGCGCCTGGGGGATCGTGGTCGCGTGCGGCAGCAGCGGCGCGGACATGCCGTACTACACGGAGATCGCGGGCGTCGGGGAGTGGCGTGCGTCGGGCGGAAGCCTCGGCAACGTCTCGCGCGCCGACGGGCACCCGAGCGGCGCCTACGCGCTCGTGCCCAACTGGTCCTCCGGCTCGCTGCGACGACACGAGGCGGGCGCGCTCCTCGGCTCCTCCGCGAGCCCGGGCTTGGCAGGCACGGTCTGGGACGTGTCCTTCTCCGCCGAGGGTCGCCTCGCCCTCGTCACCGGCCGCGCGGGCGGGTCCCCGCTGCGCGGGACGATCTACGAATACCGTCACGATCTCTACAGCGTCGCCGAGATCACCGACGTGAGCATCGAGGGCTTCGGCGGTCCTCCCTATTCCGCAACCAGCTCGACGTATCTCAACGACTCCGCGTTCCGCCCCGGCTGTGACGGTGGCCTGCTCGTCGCTGGAAACACGTCCGCCGGCACCGGCATGGTGATCGAGTTCCAGCGGACCGACGGCACACGCTGCAGGTGAGCATGGCGACGAAGAAGAGCGCGACGAAGAAGAGCGCGACGAAGAAAAGCGCGACGAAGAAGAGCGCGCGGACCCCCACGATCGGCCGCGCGCGGATGGACCTCTACCGTGCCGTGCGTCATGGAACGGTCGAGCAAGCGAGCGACGCACGCGCGGCGCTCGATGCGGCCGTGAGCGCACGTGCGTCGGCACTCGGCTGGAACGACGTGGAGGCTGCGATCGAGGCCGGCGAGCGCGGAACGGCGCTCTTCCGTGCCGCGTACCGTGGGCATGCCGACATCGCGGAGATCCTCCTCGAGGCGGGCGCGCGGACCGACGTGCGCAGCCAGTTCGGGCTCACGCCCGCCGAGAAGGCAGCGAGGGCCGGCCACGCCGCGCTCGCCAGCTGAACGACGCGGCGTCTCCGGAATGGTCGTAGGCCCACGGCGTGTCGATGCGCTCGAGTCGCGCGATGCAGACGCCGGATGCCCGTCACGAGACAACGCTCACGCCCACCGAGCTCTACGAAGGCGTCCTCCTCGGCACGGCCATCGGCGATGCGTTCGGTCTCGCCTGCGAGGGCCTGTCGGCAGGTGCGATCGCGAAGCGCTTCGGTCGTGTCGACCGCTATCGGTTGTTCGGCTCCATCGGTTGGGTGTCGGACGAGCGCCTCGCGCGCGACGGCGCGGATGACGTCGCGCTCCTCTTCGCTCGCGGAGGTACCAACTGAGCGCGAGGCCGAGTCGAGGACGCGCTGGATCTCGTCCTCTTTGATCGTGTTGCGACTGGCGCGGCGCATCACTTCG
>JBKDQC010000286.1:0-34704 GCA_046342295.1 Deltaproteobacteria bacterium
ACACAGACCGGTGGCACGCAGACCGGTGGCATGCAGACCGGTGGCCGGACCGAGGAGGCTGGCCTCGAGCCCGGCGCCCCGACCGGGGGCGGCCTCCGAATCACGACCCCCGTCCTCGTCACCGGCGCTGTCACCGGAGCAGCGCTCGTCGGCACGATCGTCTTCGGTGCCCTCGCGTTGTCGTCGAACGGCTCGTTCGAGAACGCGGTCGTTCGCACGATGGACCCCGCGCTCGGCCCCGCGGAGCTGCAGCAAGCACGGCTCGATGGTGAGGCAGCGGCGAGCGACGCGCGCACGTTCGCGCTGGTGACCGACGTGATGCTCATCGCGAGCCTCGTCGGCGCGGGCGCGACCACCGCGCTCTTCGTCATCGCGCAGGGCGAGAGTGACCAGGAGGATACCGTGGCGCTCGTCCCCATCGTGGCGCCGGGCGCCGCCGGTCTCTTCGCCTCGGGTCGATTCTGAGCTCTCTGGCGGACTGACTTGCTTGGAGGTCGTCGATGTCCCGTCGCAACCTGTCTCTCCCCGCGTGCTCGTACTCGGCGTCCGCGGGGCTCTCGCTCTCGGGCCTGACCTTGGCGCTGTCGGCGTGCAGCGCGATCGTCCAGCCCGACCCGAGCCGCCTGGGGGGCGTCGACGCTGGCTTGGACGCGAGCGCATCCGACTCCGGAAACGTCCACGAAACCGGCCTGTTCGACACAGGCGCGTTCGACACAGGCGCGCTCGACACCGGCCTCGATGCGGGCGTCGACGCGTTCGTGCCGGAGGGGCCCGACAGCGGCCCGGTGTGTCCGCCCTCGTGCGACGATGGCATCGACTGCACCGCGGATCGCTGCGACCTCGGGACGTGCGTGCACGAGCCCCAAGACGCGCTCTGTCCGGGGGAGCGCTGCAGCCCCATGCTCGGCTGCGTGCCGATCGTCTGCTCGGCCGACGCGCAGTGCGACGACGGCGATCGGTGCAACGGCGCCGAGCGGTGCGTGCCCGGATCGAGCCCCACCGGCTGCGTGGCAGGCCGTGCCCTCGACTGCAACGACGGCGTCAGCTGCACCGACGACGGCTGCGATCCGAGCCGCGGATGCGTCCACGCGGGCCGGGACGAGCGATGCGCCGACGGGATCGACTGCACGACCGACGTCTGCACCGGCACCGCCGGGCCGACTGGTTGCGAGTACCGCTTCGACGACGCGCAGTGCAGCGGGGTCTGCGAGGTGGGCGGACGGTGCACGCTGCGAGGCTGCACCAGCGCATCGCCCCGCATGTGCCCGGACGACGGCTCGCCGTGCACGGTCGAGCGCTGCGACGAAGCGCTCGGAGGCTGCACGAGCGATCGCCTCGACGCCGACGCTGACGGTTTCCCCGCAGCCAACGTGCTCGGTACCCGCTGCGCGGGCGGGACCGACTGCGACGACATGCGCTCGGATGTGCGGCCCGACGCCGCCGAGATCTGCGGCAACATGCGCGATGACGACTGCAACCCGGCCACGAGCGACGTCTGCACCGGGCCGACCGGCGACGTCTGCGCGAGCGCGCGGCCGCTCACGTTCACGGGCAGCGCAGGGGTCGCGACCGGGACGGCCACCGTGACCCTGAGCAGGTTGAGCGACGACTACACCTCGAGCTGCGGCGGTGACGCCGGCAGCGACGCCGTGTTCTACTTCGACGTCCTCAGCACTTCCGACGTGCGCATCGAGACGAGCGGCTCCGTCGACACGGTGCTCGCGACCGCGACGACCTGCTCGGATGCGGCGTGGGCGTCGCGCTGCAACGACGACCGCGACCCCGGCAGCGTCACCACGAGCCGCATCTGGTTGCGGAATCTCGTGGTCCCTTCCGGAGGCGTGCCGGTACGCGTCTACGTGCTCGTCGACGAGTTCCGCCCAGGCTCCACGGAGCCCGTGACGCTGACGGTCACGTTGAACGCGCCGACCCCCAACACCTGCCCCGTCGGTGGCGGTACGCGACCGCTCGACATCAGCGGTGGGGGCACGATCTTCGGCGCGCTCACGCCGACCCTCGGCGTCGGTACCCAGCGCGGCACGTGCCAGCCTCTGGCCTCGACGACACCGGAGGCGATGTTCCGGATCGAGGAGCCCGACCGCGCGCTCAGCCGACTCGAAGTCTCCGCTTCCGGCTTCACCCCCGACCTCTACGTGCGCTACGGGGGATGTGGGTCGAGCCCGGAGCTGGCCTGCGTTCGTGGCGATTCCTCGGGGGGCTCGGGCGGCTCGGCGAGCCTCGACGGCCTCACGGGCATGTCGAGCTCGCAGCTCTTCTACGCATTCATCGACAATTTTCCGTCCTCGGGCGGCGAGTACCAGCTCCGCTACGACCCTTGAGCCCTTCTGCGGTCAGTCCGTCGCGGGCTCGGCCGAGGGGTAGCCGAACATCTGTGCGCCTGCCTCGCCGGTGCGGTCCGAAGTGAGGTGAGAGAGGGCCCAGCTTCCTGCGAGCGCGCCGATCACCAGCGCGAGCACGAGCTTGACGACGAAGCCCCGGTCTCTCTGGATCGCGTGGTCCTCGAGCTCGGCCATGGCGGCGAGGATGCCACGGCCGAGGCCCCCGTTCACGCTCCCGCGACGTTGATCGTGCCATGTCCGGGTGATACGAAGCGGCGCCTCGAAGAGAGAGCCGCGCGAGCTGCGCGTGACGCTGGCCCCCGGAGGACGAAGCATGGCGACGACGGTGAAGATGCCCCCGCTCGGAGAGAGTGTTCTCGAGGGCCAGGTGGGCAAGTGGCTCGTCCGAGAAGGACAGCGGATCGAGCGTGAGCAGCCCGTCGTCGAGATCCTCACGGACAAGACCGACAGCGAGATCCCCGCTCCGGTCGGTGGCGTGGTGCTCAAGATCCTCGCCGCGGAGGGCTCGGCCGTCGCCGTCGGTGGGGATCTTCTCCTCATCGACGAGACCGCCTCGGCCTCCTCGGGCTCGCCGGCCCCAGCGCAAGCGCCCGCGGCCGCGCCAACCCCGGCTGCCCCGGCCGCGGTGTCGGCGCCCTCCGCTCCTCCTGCGTCGCCCCTGACGCCCCCGGCTTCTCCAGGCAGCCCGCCGGTCGGCACACCGCACGAGCGCCTTCGCGCCCGCGAGCTCGGGGTCGATGTGCGCAGCGTGATCGGCAGCGGTCGCGGCGCCGTCGCTCCGCCGCCTGCCGCCCCCGCGCCGCTGGCGCTTCCCGGTGCGCTGCCCGAGCTCTTCAAGGTCCTCGGGGGCCAGGGCCACTTCAGACTCCCACCGTACCAGCAGGCTTCGGGCGACAAGATCGTCCCCTTCGATCGCCGCCGGCGGATCATCGCGGACCACATGGTCTACTCGAAGATGACGTCGCCCCACGTGGTGACGTTCTCCGAGTGTGATCTCCAGAAGACCCACCTCCTCCGCGAGAAGCACAAGGACGCGCTCAAGAAGGAGGGCGTGAACCTCACGTTCCTCGCGTTCGTCGCCGCCGCGACTGCGCGGGCGCTGCGTGAGAACCCCGTGCTCAATGCGCGTGTCCTCGACGACGCCTACGCGCTCCTCGGCGACATCAACCTCGGCATCGCCGTCGAGACGCCCAAGGGCCTCGTGGTGCCCGTGGTGCGGCGCGCCGACGAGCTCCGCGTGCGCGGGCTCGCGCGTGCGATCGACGGGATCGCGGAGCGCGCGCGCACCGACTCGCTCAGTCCGGACGACCTCGCGGGCAAGACCTTCACGATCTCGAACCCCGGTCGCAAAGGAAACCTCGTCGGTGGTGCGATCATCAGCCAGCCCAACGTGGGGATCCTGCGCATCGGAGAGATCAAGAAGCGCCCCGTGGTCGTCGAGCGCGACGGCGAGGATGTCATCGCCATCCACCCCGTGATGTACATGGCGCTCTCCTACGACCACCGCATCGTCGATGGCGTCGCCGCGAACAACTTCCTCTACCGGGTCACCGAGCTCCTCCAGAACGGCGAATTCGAGATCTGAGGCCTCGGCCCGCGGCCGGGCTCGAAGGGATCGACCCGGGAGGGCCTCGAGGTGCATCGAGGCCCCAGATGCCCGATGCTCGATCTGGCCGGAGAGCCCGCGGCGAGGACCGCGCGTTGGCGCTGCCCGTCGAGCGCCGTTCGAATGGTCTCGCCGGCCCGCGCGTCCGACGCGACACACCACGAGGCTCCGATGACCGCGCTCCGCACGATCCTCTCGACGTTCGTCCTCGCCGTCTGGCTCGCGGCTCCGGCACACGCGCAGGTCACCGCGTCCGACGTCGCGGAGGTGCGTGGTCTCGAGCGCTGCGTCGCCGAGCAGCAGGGGCACCTTCAACGCCTCGTGGGGCTCATCCATGACGCCGAGGTGCGTGCAGGCTCGAGCGACCCGGCGGTCGCGCGCGATGCCCGCGAGGCGGTCACGGCGCTCGTGCACCGGGCGCACGGTGTGCGGGCCCAGCTCGAGCAGTGCATCCGCGACGCGCAGATCCCGAGCCCCCCCGGCGTCGAGGAGTGCGAGGACCCCGACAGCGTCGAAGAGCGCGTCGGTCGCGAGGGCGACACCGTACAAGAAGTGCACGCCAACGAGCCCATCGGACCGCGCGTGAGGGTCGTGCGCGGTGAGCGCGTCGACGGTCGCGGCGCCGTGCCGCACGAGGATCTTCGAGCCGCGATGCGGAGCGCGGGGCCCGCGCTCGACCGTTGCTACGGGGCCTACGCGAGCCGCGCGGGTGCCCTCGAGGGCAGCATCGAGCTGAGCTTCGCGGCGGTCGAGGGAACGATCCGCGAGGTCGCGGTCGAGAGCGCCGGTCCCTTCGACGCGCAGCTCCGGACGTGCGTCGTGCAGGCCGTCGGTGCGATGCGCCTCCGGAACACGTCGGGCCGCGCGGTGTTCGCCTACGTCCTGGCCTTCGGCGGATCGTGATGGCCCTCGCGGAGGGAGGCGCTGGCCGCGCGGCTCCGTCTCCTCGCCCCATGTCGAACGCGCCGCGGCCTCTCTCGCCCTGGATCGTGCTCGCGCTCCTCGGGAGCGCGCTCGCGCTCCTCGGTGTCACCGTGTGGCTCGAGGCCATGAGCGTGGCGCTCGTCGGCGGGCTCGGAGCGCGCGCGGCCCTCGAGCGCGCGACCCGCGATCCGGGCCTGCTCTCCCTCGCCCAGCTCGTCGCGCTCGGCGCTCCGCTCCTGCTCGCCGCGCGCCTCTCGGAGGGGGGCGTGCGGGCCTTCTTTCGGCGCGCCTTCGCGCCATGTCCGTGGGACCGGGTGTTCTGGGCGTTCCTCGCAGGGCTGGCCTTGCAGCTCCCGATGAGCGAGCTCGCGCACGTCGTAGGCGACCTCATGCCCTCGCTCGCGCAGCCCCCCGAGGAGCAGGCCGCGCTGCGAGAGATGCTTCGGATCCGCGACGCCTACGCGGCGATCACGGTCCCCTTCGCGCTCGTCGTGTGCGCGCCCGTGACCGAGGAGCTGCTCTTCCGCGCGTTTGCCCAACACGAGCTTGCCGCCCAGGCCCGCACGCGCCGCATCGGGCGCACGCTCGCCGTGGGCTTCGTGGCCTTGCTCTTCGCGGTCTTCCACATGGATCCCGCCGGCACGCCCGCGCTCTTCCTCGCAGGCCTCGCGCTCGGCGCGATCGCCGACCGCTGGCAGAGCGTGCGCATCTCGATGGCCCTGCACGCGGGAGTGAACCTCGTGCCGATCGTGCTGACCGAGGATCTCGTGCGGGTCTCCGGCTTCAACGACACCGATCCGACGACACATCTGAGCCCCCCCCTGCTCTTCGCGAGCGCGATCCTTTGCGCGTTCGCGTTCGCCCTCGCGTGGCGCGGTGACCGAAGAGCCGGATCCGCATCGCGAGGCTGCGAGCCGAGGGGGGCTGACTCGGGCGCGTCTGAACGCCTCTTCTCCCGACCGCCGCGAAGCGATAGCGTCCCGCCTCCCGAGGAACCATGAGCGCTCCCAGCACCGAGTCTTCGTCCACCGGCTCCGGCACGCCCGAGGGCCTGCCTGACCTCTCGCAGTTGCCCGAAGACGAGCGCGACAAGGCGTGGCTCCAGCACTACTACGCCGGTGACGGCACGCCGCAGCTCACGGTGCGTGCGGTCGTGATGGGCGGCCTGCTCGGGGCGCTCATGGCGGTGTCGAACCTCTACACGACGCTCAAGCTCGGCTGGGCCTTCGGCGTCGCGATCACCGCGAGCGTGCTCTCGTTCACGATCTGGAACGCCTTGGTGGTGGCCGGTCTGGCGAAGTCGCGGATGACGATCCTCGAGAACAACTGCATGCAGTCGACGGCCTCGGCGGCGGGCTACTCGACAGGCGGCACCATCGCGACGGCCGTCGGCGCGATGCTCCTCCTCACCGGCGACTCGGCGCGGCTGCCCTGGATGCCCGTCGCGTTCTGGGTCGGCCTCACGGCGCTCCTCGGGGTCTTTCTCGCCATTCCGATGAAGCGGCAGATGATCAACAACGAGCAGCTGCCGTTTCCTTCGGGCATCGCGGCCGCCGAGACGCTGCGTTCGCTCTACGCGGCGGGTGCCGAGTCCGTGCTCAAGGCGCGCGCGCTCGTCCTCGCGCTCGTCGTCGGCATCGCGAGCGCCGTCATGCGCGACATCCTCGGCTGGATCCCCTCGAGCATCCCCTTCGACTTCCCGATCTTCGAGGCGCACGGGCGGTCCATTCGCGGCGGTCAGATGGGCGGCCTCGGCTTCGAGCCGGGCCTCCTGCTCATCGCGGCCGGCATGATCGTCGGGCTCCGGGTGAGCACGTGGATGCTCGTAGGCTCGAGCCTCGCCTACTTCGTTCTGGTCCCGTGGGCCGCCACACAGACTGACTGGGCCGCAGACGGCGCGACTTTCCTCGGTCACGTCGAGGCGGTGCTCGCCCCGGACGGAGCGATCGCCATGCTGCGGGTGACCAAGTGGAGCCTCTGGCTCGGCACGTCGCTCCTCGTCGCCTCCGGCCTCACGTCCTTCGCGATGAGCTGGCGCACGATCGCGCGCGCCATCCAGAAAGCGCGGGCCGCGAGCCAGGCCAAGAGCCAAGACGCCGGCTCCCGCGAGGACGCGGGCGACAAGGGTCCGGCCGACCCGGTCGGTCACCTCGAGGTGCCCGTGCAGTGGTTCGTGTGGGGCATGGTCCCGATCACCATCGGCCTCGTGCTCGTGTGCTGGCTCTCGCTCGACATCGCACCGTGGCTCGGCCTCGTGAGCGTCGGCCTCTCCTTCTTCCTCGCCCTCGTCGCGTGCCGCGCGACGGGCGAGACCGACACGACGCCCATCGGCGCCATGGGCAAGATCACGCAGTTCAGCTACGCGATCCTCGCGCCCGGCAACACCACCGTGAACCTCATGACGGCCGGCATCACGGCGGGCTCGGCAGGCTCCGCCGCGGACCTCTTGACGGACCTCAAGAGCGGCTATCTCCTCGGCGCCAACCCGCGTCAGCAATTCCTCGCGCAGCTCGTCGGCGTCTTCTTCGGCGTCCCCGCCGTGATCGCGGCCTGGTACATGCTGGTGCCCGATCAGGCCCACCTCGAGGCGTTCAATTCGCCTGCGACCGGAATGTGGGCGGCCGTCGCGCGCGCCCTGTCGGGCGGCGTCGAGACGATCCCCGAGACCGCGCGCATGTCGATCATCGTCGGCGTGATCGCGGGCACCGCGCTCTCGCTCGCCGAGAGCATGGCCCCCAAGAATCTCCGGCCGTGGGTCCCCTCCTCCATGGGTCTGGGCCTGGCCTTCGTCGTGCCCTTCCAGAATTCGTTCTCGTTCTTCCTCGGTGCGGTGATCGCCACGCTCTGGCAGCGCTTCGAGCCCAAGAGCGCCGAGCGCTACATCATCCCGATCGCCTCGGGTGTGGTCGCGGGCGAGTCGCTGCTCTCGGCCGGGAACGCGATGTGGAGCGCCGCGAGCGATCTGCTCTTCGGGAGCTCCGGCAACGACGGACATTGAGTTCGGGGGTCCGCGCGGGTGCCGGGGCGCGTCGGCTCGCGCGAGGCGGCGCTTCGATGCAGAGTTCCGGCGTCATGAGCCAAGCGCGTCCCTACATCGGTGGCCAGGCGGTGATCGAAGGCGTGATGATGCGCTCTCCTTCGGGGCTCGCGGTCGCGGTGCGTCGGCCCGACGGTCGGATCGTCGTGCGTGAAGGGCCGGTCGCGGGCTCCGATGGGGCCTGGCGGAAGTGGCCCCTGCTCCGTGGTGTCTCGACGCTCGTCGAGTCGATGTCGCACGGATACAAGGCTCTTCAGTTCTCCGCGGACCAGCAGATGGTCGAGCCCGAGGGCGCCGAGGCAGGGCCGCGCGCCGAGGCAGGGCCGCGCGAATCGGCGGGCGGCTCGGGCTCCATGATGGCGCTCTCGCTGCTCTTCGCCATCGGGCTCTTCGTCGCGCTGCCTCAGGGGCTCGCGGCCGGCCTCTCGCGCCTGCTCGGGTGGGACCTGGGAGTACGCGACTTCGCGTTCCACGCGCTGACCGGTGGCTTCAAGCTGATGGTGCTCACGGGCTACATGCTCTTCATCAGCCGCATCGAAGAGATCCGCCGTGTATTCCAGTACCACGGCGCCGAGCACAAGACGATCTACGCCTACGAGGCGGGCTTGTCGCTCACCGTCGAAAACGTGAAGGCCCAGTCGCCGCTCCATCCGCGCTGCGGGACGACCTTCCTCGTGGTGGTGGTCGTGCTCTCGATCCTCGTCGGGAGCGCGGTGACGCCGTTCGCCCTCCCGCATGCGGAGGGCCTCGTCGGGCAGGTCCAGACGCTCGCGTTGCGCATCTCTCTTCTGCCCTTGATCGCGGCGATCGGCTACGAGCTCCAGCGATTCTCGGCCCGCTTCCTCTCCACGGGGCCGCTCCGGTTCGTGAATTACCCAGGCTTTCTCTTCCAGAAGATCACGACGCGCGAGCCCGACGAGCGCCAGATCGAGGTCGCGATCGCCGCGATGCAGAGCGCCGTGTGGCGGGAGCACGCGGGCGGGGAAGCGAGCGTCGAGGAGCAGACGCAGGTCTTCGGATCCCTCGAGGGGGTGCTTGCCCGCTTCTCGTCGCACCCGAACACGGCGCCTGCGGAGTGACGGCGCGCGTCGCTCCTGTCGATCGACGGACGCGCCTGCTGCGCGAGAGCGCGGGCGCGTGACCGCACGGCACCTCGTGATCGGCCTCGATGGGGCCGACGTCGATGTGATCGACCGCATCGGCCGCGCTCGGCTCCCCACACTGTTCGGCTTGCGAGAGCGGGGCGCGTGGGCACGCCTGCGCAGCGTCGTGCCGTGCGCCACCCTGCCGAACTGGACGACGTTCCTGACGGGCGTCGACCCGGGCACGCACGGTGTGTTCGACTTCACGACGCGCTCGGGAACACGCGTGGCCTTCACCGGGGGCACGGTGCGCGCCGTGCCCACGCTCGGTGCTCGGCTCGACCGTCTCGGCCTCGCGTGCGCGATCGTCGGCTTCCCGGCGACCTTTCCCCCCGAGCGGCTCGCGCACGGTGTGTTCGTGAGCGGCTGGGATTCCCCCGTCGATTTCGAGGCCGACGAGCGCTACGTCGAGCCGCGCGGGCTGCACCGCGAGCTCACCGATCGTTTCGGTCCGCTGCGCTTCGACGAGGTGGACGAGTTCGTCGCCGACGAGCCTGGTTGGCAGGCGGCCCTCGGGGCCAGGCTCGAGGCGCGGGTCGAGGCTCGCGCCGAGCTCGCGAGCCACCTGCTCGCGAAGCGTCCCTGGGATCTCTTCGCCTTCTATTTCGGGGAGAGCGACACCGCTTCCCATCACCTCCACGCGCTCTGGGACGAGAGCTCGCCCCGGCATCCGTCCGACGCGAATCGCGAGGAGCGCGAGGGCCTTCCGCGCGTCTACGCGGCGCTCGACCGCGCGCTCGCGCGGCTCCTTCGAGAGGCAGGGCCCGACGTCGAGCTCACGGTCGTCAGCGACCACGGCTCGGGCCCCTCGAGCGACAAGGTCCTCTACTTGAACCGCGCGCTGTGCGAGCTGGGTTTCCTCTCGTTCCGTGCTGGATCGTCGCTCGCTCGGCCGCTCGCATCCGTCCGCTCGCTGGCGATGAAGAGCGTCCCTCCTCGCGCCAAGCACGCGCTGTTTCATGCGTTCGGACGCGCCCTGCCGGCCGCGCTCGAGTCGCGAACGCGCTTCTCGGCGATCGACTTCACCCGCACACGCGTGTTCTCCGACGAGCTCAACTACTTTCCTGCGCTGCACTACAACCTGAGGGGGAGAGAGCCCGAGGGCATCGTCGATGCCGCGGACGTCGCGCGCCTCTTCGCCGCGCTCGAGAGGGCGCTGCTCGCTCTCACCGACCCGTGGACCGGCGCACCGATCGTGCGCGCGCTCCACCCACGCGAATCGCTCTACGACGGGCCGTGGACCGCGCGAGCTCCCGACCTCGTCGTCGAGCTCGAGCTCGATCGCGAGCACCGCGCGGCGGGCTCCACGTACAACCTCATGCCGTCGGCAGACGACCCGTCCGGGCGAGTCCTCCGCAGGCTCGAGAGGGACGAGCTCCGGGGCCGCAAGGGAAGAAGCCTCGCAGGCAGCCACCGCGACCGGGGCTTTTTCCTCGCGACCGGACCCTCCGTGAGGGCCGTCGGAGAGATCGACGCGCGGATCGCCGACGCGACCGCGACTCTGCTCGCGCGCATGGGCGTGCGCGCGCCGGACGGCGTCGGCCGCGTGCTGGAAGAGGCGCTCGAGCGCGGCGCGCGCGGCTCGGTCGCGCTGCCCGAGGTGTCCGTCGCGACGAGCGCCCCGCGTGACCTCGCACGCACCGAGGCGCGGCTGCGCGCGCTCGGCTACGTCGACTGATCTCAGAGCCTGTCGACGAATCGGCGTGCGCGTCCTTGTCCGATCGGATTCGGTGATCCCGGTCACGCAGCGGCGCGGGGAATGGCGCTGGCCTCGTGGGACCCGGGCGCGTGGCACACCGACTGCTGGGCGCTTCGTGAGGGCCCATGCCGACTTCGTCCTCCGCATCCCTGAGCCAGCACGTCACCGTCCTCGTGGTCGATGACTCCAAGGCCATGCGTGACCTCGTGATCTCGATCGTGCTCTGGACGGCTTCCATCGTGACTCCTCCGCGTGCGAGACGCTCACGGTCAGGACGGATCTCGAGCTGCGGGACCATCCGGTCGCGGTAGAGCGATGCCTCGACGTGGATCTCCGGCACGAAGCCACCGCGACCCGCCACGCCCGCGACCCCCATCACGCGGCGAAGACGCGGGCCGATGTTCCACTCCTCCTAGGACTGCAGCTCTGTGAGGGAGTGTCGAGGCGATACGACGCGGTAGTTGAAGATCGGCTTCATCGCGCTTCTCGGTCAGGTCGCGCTCGCGTCGCTCCTGGTGCTCGGTGCGATCGACGAGAGGCGTACGTCCGACGTACCCCTGGCCAAGGCCGTGATCGAAGGCGCCGTGTTGCGCTTCCGCGCGGTGATGATGACGGCACTGCTCGCCGTGATCGGCCTCGTCCCGATGGCGGTCTCGACCGGTACCGGGAGCGAGACGCAGCGACCTTTTGCGCTCGTCCTCATCGGTGGGCTCGTGAGCACGTGTCTCGTCGCGCTGTTCTTGCTGCCGGTCCTCTATACGTGGATCGCGCCGCGCGAGCTTCCCGATGCCCGACGAAACGACGAGGAGCTCGAACCATGAGCTGCACGACCGCAGTCCGAACACTGCTCCTGGTGGCGTTGGTGTCGTCGGTGCCCGCCCCGTCGGTGGCGCAGGAACTGACGCTCGCGAGGGCGCTCGGCGTGATGCGAGCGGAGCATCCGCTCCTTCGTGCGGCCGACGCCGACATCGATGCGGCCGAGGCCGAGGTCGTCGATGCAGGCCTCTGGAGCAATCCGGTGCTGGACGCCTCCTACAACCCCGGAGTGGTGCAATCTTCGTATGGCGCTGCCGGCTACCTCACGTGGGGCCTCACGCAGTTCTTCGAAGTCGCGGACACGCCGGGCGCGAGGGCCCGGGTCGCCCGCCTTCGCGAGGCTGCCACGCGATCGGATCGCGACGCGCTCGCGAGCGAGCTCTCGATCGAGGTCGAGGCCGCCTTCGTCCACGCGTGCGATGCCGCGGCGCGCCACGAGCTCTGGCAGGCGCGACTCGAGCAACTCCGCACCGTCGCGTCGATCGTGGAGACGCGTGTCGAAGCGGGCGCGTCGCCGCGCTACGACCGCGACCGGTTCGCGATCGTGTTGCGGCGCGGGGAGGCTTCGCTGGCGCGCGGCTGCGGAAATCGCCGTCAGCCGTGGTCTGCTCCGCGCTGCGATCGGACCGGGGTCCCGGTCGCTCGTCGGGGTCCCGGTCTGCGGGGAGCTCGAGGCACCGCCGCTGCCTTCGCGCGACGCCTTGGTCACGGCGCTCGCGGAGCGGCCGGACCTCCGGGCTGCTCGCTCGCGCGCCGAGGCGGCCGACGCCAGCATCGCGGTCGCATCCCGCTCGGTCCTGCCTGGTTTCGCGCTCCGCCTCGGAGCCAATTTCGGTGCAGCGCCCCGGCAGTTCGATCTCTACGCGGGGATCGCCGTACCTCTGCCGGTGCTCGACTTCGGTCAGGGGTTGGTCCGAGCCGCGGAGAGTCGCGCGTCGGGCGCTCATCGCCAAGTCGAATCGCTGGAGCTCGCTGCCCAGGAGCGCCTCCTCGCTCTCCACGAGGGCGCGACGATCGCGCGCGATGCCGAGTCCCACGTGAGCGACTCGGTGGCGGGCTCCGCTTCGATGCTCGAAGAAGCCCGTGTCGGCTACGAGAGCGGTCAGTTCTCGGCGCTGGAGCTTGCCGATGCGTTCGATGCCTGGGGAGAGCTGCGCCTCGTGGTGCTCGATGCGCGCCGCTCGGCCCGAGAGGCCGAGCTCGAGCTGGCGCGTGAGCTCGGCCATTCCCTGAGGGTCTCTTCGGGCGCAGCGGCCGCTCGATGAATCCGGGACATCGCGCCCGTTCCGCACGCGCGCGTTAGAATCTTCGTCATGAACGACACTCCGAACGTGCTGCTCGTCGAAGACGACGCCGCGCTCGCCTCGCTCGTCGAGCGGGGCCTCAGGCAACGGGGATTTCGTGTCACCCGCGCATCGAGCGCAGAGCGTGCGCTCGAGGTCGCTCGCGAACAGCGCTTCGAGACTGTCGTGTCCGACGTGCGCATGGACCGCCTGACGGGGCGCGAGCTCTGCGAGCGCTTGACGCTCGAGCGGCCGGACGTGCCCGTGATCCTCGTCACGGCGTTCGGCGACCTCGACACCGCGATCGCCGCGATTCGGGCGGGGGCACACGACTTCCTGCCCAAGCCTTTCGAGGTCGAGGAGCTCGCGCTCCGCGTCACCCGCGCGACCGAGCTGCACGCGCTTCGGGTCGAGGTGAAGCGTCTCCGCAGCGCGCAGGAGATGCCGCGCATCGATCAGATGATCGGGGATTCCCCGGCAATGCGCCGCGTCTTCGCGCTCATCGATCGCATGGCTGCGACCGAGGCGCCGCTTCTCGTCACCGGAGAGACCGGGACGGGCAAGGAGCTCGTCGCCCGCGCGGTCCATGCGCGCTCCGAACGCGCAAGAGGTCCCTTCGTGGCGATCAACTGTGCCGCGCTCCCCGAGAATCTCCTCGAGAGCGAGCTCTTCGGGCATACGCGCGGCGCGTTCACGGATGCCAAGAACGCCCGTGCCGGCCTCTTCGTCGAGGCGAAGAAAGGAACGCTCTTCCTCGACGAGATCGGGGAGATGCCTCTCTCGCTCCAGGCGAAGTTCCTGCGCGTCCTGCAGGAGCGCAAGGTCCGACCCATCGGCAGCGACCGCGAGGTCGACGTCGATGTGCGAATCGTGTCGGCGACGCACCGCGACCTCGAATCCGGGATCGCCGAGGGCCGCTTCCGCAAGGATCTCTTCTATCGGCTCAACGTCGTTCAGATCGCATTGCCGCCGCTGAGGGAGCGTGGATCGGACGTACTCGTGCTCGCGCACGACTTCCTTCGCAACATCGCCGAGCGCTCCAAGCGTCCGGTCGTCGGGATCGCGGCGGACGCCGCGCGCAAGCTCGTCGCCTACTCGTGGCCGGGCAATGTGCGTGAGCTCGTCAACGCGATGGAGCGCGCGGTCGCGCTCGCGGAGTACGACGAGATCACCGTCGCCGACCTTCCCGAGAAGGTGCAGGCCTTCGAGGCCAGACACGTGCTCGTCGCTTCGGACGATCCTTCGGAGCTCGTCAGTCTCGAGGAAGTCGAGCGCCGCTACGTGCTCCGGGTGGTGGAGGCCGTGGGTGGAAATCGAACCCAGGCGGCCGAGATCCTCAAGGTCGACCGAAAGACGCTCTACACGCGGCTCAAGGCCTACGGTTGGCGTCCGAGCGATCCGCCGTGACAGGCCTGGAACATCGAGAAGTGGCGAGCGTGATCGCCGGAGCGCTCGACGCCGAGGCGCTTCGAGCCGCGGGGGCGGAGCGCGTCGGTGCATGGATTCGAGGCGGGATCGAGGCGCTCGCGCACGACGTCAGGAGCGGCCGGCTGTCGCCGGAGGCTCTGGGTACACGTCTGACCCGTGCCCCGCTCGAGGACGCCCTCGAGACTTCGGTTCCGAACGACGACGAGCTCGCCGAGGCCGCTCGGATTCTCCGCGATCGACCCCCGGCCGGGCGCGTCGCCATGATCCTGCCGAGCAACGTGGAGACGGCCGTGGTGCGTCCGCTCGTCTGGGCGCTCCTTGCGCGCAACGAGGTGGCCGTGCGGGTGTCCTCGCGCTGTCCGGGGATCACGCGGTCGCTCGTCGCACGCCTGCACGAGCGCGACCAGGCGCTGGGACGCGCGCTCGGCGTGCTCTCGCTCGACCGAGGCCAGGACGCGGGCTTCGCCGCGCTCGGCGCGTGGGCCGACGCGCTGCACGTGTGGGGACGTGACGACACGATCGCGCGCCTTCGCGAGCGGATGGGCCGCGTCCCGGTCGCGCACGGCAGCGGACTCTCGCTCGCGGTGATCTCGCGGCGGGGCGCCGAGAGGCTCGAGGTCGAAGCCCTCGCGCGCGATGTGGCGCGACACGATCAGCGCGGCTGTCTCTCGCCGCAGGCGGTGCTGCTCGAGGAGGGGTCGGGGAACGACGCGCGTGCGCTCGCGGCGCGGATCTTCGACGCGCTCTCGCGGCTCGAAGCGCGATGGCCTCGGGGCCGGATCGAGCCCGACGAGGCTGCGCGCGAGCGGCGGTGGCGCGACACTGCGCACGCCGTCGGAGACTGGGTCGGGGCCGCTGCGACCCATGCCGTCTCGGTCGAGCAGGGCGCGATCCGAGACACCCCGGGGTTGCGCAACGTCGCGGTGCACACGATGTCGCGGGCCGCGATCGACGCGCTCCTCGCGCGGCTCGGGTCTCGTCTGAAGTCGCTCGGCGTGGTCGACCTCGCGGCGTGGCCTGCGGGCCCACAGCTCGGCGCGCACGTCGTCGAGATCGGCGCGATGCAGACCCCCGGCCTCCTCGCACCGGCCGACGGCGCACCTCCCTGGACGGGCTTCGTGGAAGAGGCGGGACCTCGCTCGACGCCGTGAGCTCGTCCTCGACGCGCTCAGCCGACCGGCTCGGAGCCGTACTGCACGATCGGATTCCACGGGCCTTGACCCGCCCGCGGCTGCCAGTTGTGCCAGATCTCCTCGCCTTTGCCCCAGTAGAAGAGCTCGAGGCGGCCATCCTGGTTCTGACCGATCGCGAAGTCGGTCGTGTGCTCCCCGAGGACCTCGTCGTCGGTGCCCCAGTCCCCGTTCGCGCTGGCCTGGAAGAAGTTCCTCACCTGGCCGTCGCCGTCGACGAAGAAGAGCTCGAGACGGCCGTCGCGGTTCTTGGCCACGTCGATGCGCCGCGCGCGCGCCGAGGCTTTCGAGCCCGTGCCATTGACCGTTTGGGCTCGTCTGCCAGTCGTGCCACACGAGCCCGATCGGGTCGCGGAAGAAGACCTCGAGGCGTCCGTCAGCGTTGCTGCCGACCCGCACCTCGATCGCGCGGCCCGGCAGCTTCTCGGCGCCGTGCCAGTCTCCGTTGGCCACGGTCTGCCAGTCGTGGAGCAACGTGCCGTCTCCCGTCGCGTAGAAGACCTCGAGCGTTCCGTCCTCGTTGCGCCCGACGTCGACGGCGGTGCAGGCGCCTCCGCACGTCGCATCGCTGCAGAGGCGCTCGGCGCCGTGCCAGTCGCCGTTGGGCGAGAGCTGCCAGTCGTGCACGAGGTGCCCCTTCTCGTCGATGTAGAAGACCTCGAGCCGACCGTCTTGGTTCGAAGCGACCGACACCGTCTGCGCCTTGGCGCGCGCGCCCTTGTTCCTCTCCCCATCGACGTGCAGCGCGGCCGCGCCCGTCCACTTGCCTCCGGGCTCGCGCTGCCAGTCGTGCAGGAGCTCGCCCTCCGGCGTGATCCAGAACGCCTCGAGGCGGCCGTCCGCGTTGACGCCCGTCGCGACGTGCACGGCCTTGGCGGCGAGGGTCTCTTCGCTCGACCAGAGGCCGTTCGGGCTGCGCTGCCAGTTGTGGCGGAGCGTGCCGTCCTTCGCGACGTAGAACACCTCGAGCCGACCGTCGCGGTTCAGGCCGATGGAGATGGTTCGCTTCGTCGTCATGAGAGGAGCCTCCTTGCTGCTCTCCTTGTCGCAAATGGGCCCGAGAGAAGCAAGGCGTGTGGCGGTCCATGTGCGATCTCCCGGGGGGACCACCGGCCCGGGACCCCGCGCGCCTCGCGCCCGCGGCGCCGCTCCCGGTATGCTCCTGCCCATGAGGCCATTCCTCTCGGACGCACGGCGCGCCCTCTCTCGCCCGTGGTCGCTCTGTCTGGCGGCGGCGCTGGCGGTGCTCGCGTGCGCGGTCGCAGCCGAAGCCCAGTGGACGGGCGGGAGCGTGGGCGGAGGAGACTTCTCCGGTGGCGGGGGTCACCGCGACTCGCACCGCGGAGGTGGAGGGAGCTCCGATGGCTTGGGCATCGTGATCGACCTCGTCATCCTGCTCTTTCGCATCAACCCGTTGCTCGGCATCGCTGCGCTCGTGGTGATCCTCGTGTTCTTGATCTGGCGCTCCGGCGCGCAGTCGCACTCACTCGGCCACCGCGACGACCACTCGGTCGGCTCGACCGTTCCATCGCCCACGTCGCGCCGATGGTTTCACGTCGACATCACCGAGGTGCGGGTGGCGCTCGACGCGCGCGCCCGCGGATTTCTCCAGCGCGAGCTGATGCAAGAGGGGCGGCGAGCGGACATGCGCACCCCCGCGGGTCGCCTCGCGCTCCTCCGTACGGTCGTGCGCGCCCTGCGCGAGGCCGAGCCGGCTTGGATCTATGCGGGCGCGAAGAATTTCCACCCGATGTCCTCGATCCTCGCCGAGACGACGTTCAAGCGGCTCGCGGGAGAAGCGCGCGCCAAGTTCACGCACGAGCTGCTACGCGCCGACGCGCGGGGCATCCAGGAGGGTGAGGGGCACGGTGTGGTGCGCTCGCGCGAGCGCGAAGGCGAGGGCGTCGTGCTCGTGACGCTCATCGCCGCCGCGAGCCGCGAGATCGTCGACTTCGAGACGAGCAGCCGCGCCGAAGTGCTCAAGGTGCTCGGTGACCTCGACGCGCTCTTTCCGCAGACGCTCGTGGCCCTCGAGGTGAGTTGGCTGCCGGCCGACGAGCATGAGCTCATGAGCACGGCGACGCTCGAGGCTCTTCACCCGGACATGAAGAAGCTGCCGGGCGTGGTCGGTGGCCGCGTCTTCTGCGAGTACTGCAAGGGCCCCTACGCAGCCGAGCTGCCGAGGTGCCCGCACTGCGGGGCTCCGTCCGTCGCCGCCGCGCGCGCTTCGACGGTGGAGAGACCCTGACCCGCGCGCAGGGCGTCAGCCTGTGCCTTGGCTTCTCACCGCCTGCTCGACGATCTGCGCGCCGTCCTTCACTTGCCCGAGCAGGAAGCGAGCGAGCGCCTCGGAGCGCTCGTCGTCGCTCATGTCTCCGTGCCGGCCCTGCGTCGCCGTGTAGAGCGTGATCGCCGTGGCGACCGAGACGTTGAGGCTCTCGACGAAGCCGACCATCGGGATGCGATACACACCGCTCGCGCGCTCGCGAAGCGCCTCGGAGACACCTCGGTGCTCGTTGCCCACGACGATCGCGGCGCGCGGCACGCGCGCGAGGTCCTCGGGCGTGAGCTCGCCATCCATCGCCGCGACGAAGAGGCGATAGCCCCGCGCGGCCAGACCCTCGGCGCAGGCCTCGGCGCTCTCGTGCGCGTGCATCTCGAGCCAGCGCTCGGTGTGTCGGCTCACGTGCGTCGAGATCGCGAAAGGAAAGCGCCCACGGACGGTGTGCACCTCGTGGCAGCCGAACGCATCGCAGGAGCGCAGGATCGCCGCGCCGTTGTGCGGGTCCGAGAGGCCGTCGAGCACGGGCACGAGCGAGCGCGTGCGCCTCGCGAGGACCGCCTCGAAGCGCGCGAGCCGCGCCGGCGTGACGAGGGGCGCCAGGACTTCCACGATCCGCCGCGCGGGGTGCCCGAGCGGCGCGCTCGAGCCGACCTCCTCGACCTCCGCGACGTTCCGCCTCACGGCTCGTCTCGCTTCGCCGTCGCGGGGCGCCGCTGCATGGGGCGTCGCTGCATGGGGCGCGTTGTAGCAGACCCCGTCGCGCGCGGTCTGCGACGCACGGCGCCGAGGAGGGCTCGCCGTTCGGCGGATCTCCGGGCCTCGAAGCGCGCCCCGCTCGGTCGTATCCTGACCCATGCGCGCGCTCGCTCAGAAGATGCAGAAGGCGCTGACCTCCCGCGTCGCCGTCGGCGTCGATCAGGCCTTCAACAAGGTGATCTTCGGTCGCACCGAGGCCTCGCGACGGGGCTCGACGTCCGAGTCGCTCGGACCGACCGAGCGGCTCGCGGCCCTGCGTGCCGTCGAGGCGACGTACGCGCCGTACCTGGCGGAGCCGGAGCGCTTCTTCCCGCGCGTGATGCCCGCGCGCTTCGAGGAGTCCTTCGTGCGCCCGCTGGGCCCCCATGGGGTCGTCGTCGATCTCTCGTGGTCTTCGCCGCTCGCGCCGCTGCACCTCGATGAAGAGCTCGCGCGGCGGCTCGGTTCGCGCGCAGCGTCCAACGAGCTCGCGCACGCACGGCTGTTTCTGCATCGAGACGCCCCGCGCCCGGCGATCATCCTCCTCCACGGCTATCTCGGGGGGGATGTGCGCGTCGAGGAGCGCGCATTTCCCGTGCGCTGGCTCTTCGACCGCGGCCTCGACGTCGTGCTCGGGGTCCTGCCGCACCACGGCAAGCGCGGCGTGCGTGGCAAGCGCCCGCTCCTGCCCGCGAGCGATCCACGCCTCACGATCGAGGGCTTTCGCCACGGCATCGTCGATCTGCGCACGCTCGTCGCCTACTTGCGTCAGCGCGGCAGCAGGGCCGTGGGCGCGATGGGCATGAGCCTCGGCGGCTACACGACCGCGCTGCTCTCGACGGTCGAGTCGCTCGACTTCGCCTTCCCGATGATCCCGCTCGCGTCGATCGCGGACTTCGCGCGCGACCGCGATCGGCTCGTCGGCACGGCCACACAGCGGCGCGAGCAGCACGAGGCCCTCGAGCGCGCGCACGCGGTGGTCAGCCCCCTCTCGCGCGCGCCGAAGGTGCCGCCCGAGAACGTGCTCGTCCTCGCGGGCGAGGCGGATCGCATCACCCCGATCGCGCACGCGAAGAAGCTCGCCGATCACCTCGGCGGCAAGCTCCTCGCGTTCCACGGCGGACACATCGTGCAGGCCGGCCGCGACGAGGGCTTCCGCGAGGTCGCGCGCCTCCTCGCCGCGCGCGGTTGGCTCGACCCGCGTTGAGCGCCGTCGGCGAACGGAGCGGGAGGTGGGCGCGCTTCGCGGGAGGGTGCGCTCGGACCCTCCGGCCAACTCAGAGCATGAGTCACTTGGATGGACTCATGCTCTGACGTTTCTTGCCGGAGGGTCTGGCCGCAGCCCCTCCCTCTCGCCGAGTGAATCGGCGAGAGCCTCCCTCCCGCCGATTCGAGCCCGTGTCACCCGCATCGATCCCATCCGAGTGCCACGTGCTCTCAGGGCGCGAGCGGGAGCCCACGCGCGCGGAGCTCGCGCGTGATCGCGTCGCGGAGCGCGTCGTCGCCGTCGGCGTGGACCTCGAGCCCGTGCATCGTCTCGAGGAGGCGCACATCGAGCTCACGACCACCGAGCGTGAGCCGGAGCTCGACGCTCGTGCCCTCCCGGCTCCGCCCGACGCGCAGACGGGTCACGAGCTGCTCGGCGACCCGCTGGAGCTCGGGCCGCGCGAGCGCGTGGGGCGCGACCAGAGAGGGTGGCGGCTGGAGCGCCTGGGGAAGCAGTCGGTGCGCGGGCAGCTCGGCGGCGTCCCGTGCGAGGGCGACCGGCTCCAGCCGCTCGGACCGTTTCTTCCGTGGGACTTCGTCCGGCGTCTCGTCCCGCCGAAACGCTCCGGGGCTCGCCCGCGCCTGCTTGGGCGGGCACGCGTCGGTGCGCCTCGGACCGAGGACGGCGACGAAGCCAGCGCGTGAATCGAGGCCGCGCTGCGCCGAGGGACCGAGCACGCGCGGACGCGCGGGGCCGTGCGCGGACGGCGTGACGGAGGCGGGCGGCCTGGGTTGGGCGGCGGGGCGGACGGTCGCGGTCATGGCGCGCCCCATCGACCGGCCCGCGCGCGTGTTGCTCTCGGAGACATCTTCGGTTGGACAGGGAGCCTGGTGATGTATCCTCTCGCCGTGGCGGACCCCTACATCGGGCGCGACCTCGCCGGCCAGTTCAGGATCCTCGAGAAGATCGGGTCCGGCGGCATGGGTGCGGTCTACAAGGCCGAGCAGCCCGAGATGCGGCGCTTCGTCGCGGTGAAGATCCTCCACCCGCGCTACCTGTCCCGTCCAGACCTGGTCTCGCGGTTCCGTCGCGAAGCGAGGGCGATGAGCCACCTCTCGCACCCCAACACGGCCCGTGTGTTCCTCTACGGGCAGCTCGACGACGGCGCCTGCTACTTCGTCATGGAGTACCTGGCGGGACGAAACCTCGCCCAGACCGTCCGTGCGGAGGGTCCGATGGACGTCACGCGGGCGGTGAACATCATGGTGCAGGTCTGCGGTGCGCTCGAGGAGGCGCACAAGCAGGGCATCGTGCACCGAGACCTCAAGCCCGAGAACGTCTTCTTGACGACGCAGGGCGGCATCTCCGACTACCCGAAGGTGCTCGACTTCGGCCTCGCGAAGGTGACCGAGCGCGAGATGCGACCCGGCTCGCTCATCCTCACGCAAGAGGGCATGGTCTTCGGGACGCCCGAGTTCATGAGCCCCGAGCAGGCGCGCGGCGAGAAGCTCGACGGCCGCTCGGACATCTACTCGCTCGGCATCATCATGTACGAGCTCCTCACGGGGAAGCTGCCGTTCGATGCGAACCAGCCGATGGAGTTCATCCAGAAGCACATCAAGGAGCCGCCCATCCCGCTCGCCAAGCGCGCTCCCAACCGGGACTGGCCCGCGGGTCTCTGGGAGGCCCTCGAGAAGTCCCTCGCGAAGCAACCGAGCCAGCGCTTCGGTACGGCCAACGAGCTCGCCGCGGCGCTGAGAGCCGTCCTCACACCGGCATCGCAGGCGTCGGGGTCGCACGCTCCGAGCCCGACGTCGGTGAGCCCCGCGGCTCCGCCGGCCCGGCCGGCGCCGGTCGCGATGCCAGCGCCCCACGTGCCGAACGCGATGCCGCAGCCGGTGGAGGCGGGGGCAGCCTCGGGCGTGGTCGGGCAGGTTGCTGCTCCGGCGGTCGGCCCGCTCGCAGCCCGTCCGACCTCCAATTCGGCCGCCGATCCCGCACCGGGAGTGATGCCGAAGGTCGCGTGGCTGGTGCTGGGCCTCGGCGCGTTGCTCGCGCTCCTCGGCACCGCGGCGCTGGTCGCTGCGATCCTGCTGAGTTAGGGCCCGCGCAGAAATATCCTATCCGTTTCGCCGCCGGGGCATCCCCGCCAGAGCCGCCCGCTCTCCTCGAAATACCCCCAGTATTCCTCGTCGCTCGGTCAGCACTGGCGGGGCGCCGCGACGCCGACCCGATCAGGTTATTTCTGCACGGGCCCTTGGCGCCCTTGGGGCCGACCCGATTCAGTAGAGCGCCTCGAGCGCGGCGCCGTGGCGCTGCATCACGACGCGGCGCTTGAGGCTCAGCTTCGGCGTGAGCATGCCGTTGTCGATCGTGAAGTCCTCGGCGATCAGCTTGATCTTCTTGATCTTCTCGAACTGCTTGAACTCGGCCGAGTGCTTGTCGATCTCCTCGCGGAAGAGGGCCTGGACCTTCTCGTTCTCGAGGAGCGCCGGGCCCGTCCCGGAGATGCCGCGGGTGTCGGCCCACTTCTGCACCTCCGGCATGTTCGCGACGACGAGCGCCACGTTGTACGGCTTGTTGTCTCCGAAGACCATCACGTGCGAGACGAAGCCGGAGAGCTTGATGCGCTCCTCGAGCGGCGCCGGGGCCACGTACTTGCCGTTCTCGAGCTTGTACTGCTCCTTGATGCGGCCCGTGATGTAGAGAAAGCCCTCGTCGTCGAGGTATCCGAGGTCTCCCGTACGGAAGCCGCCGTCGGACGTGAAGACCTTCTCGTTCTCCTCTGGCAGAGCGTGGTAGCCCCGCATCACGTTGTGTCCGTAGACGACGACCTCACCGTTCTTGGCGTCGCCCGTGGCCGTGAGATCGATCTTGATCGCGACCCCGGGGATGGCTTTGCCCACGCTGCCGATCTTGCGTGCTCCCGGCCAGTTGGCGGTCGCGATCGGTGAGGTCTCGGTGAGGCCGTAGCCCTCGTAGACGACGATGCCGAGGTTGTCGATGTACTCCGCGACCTCTCGGCTGATCGCGGCGCCACCCGAAAAGGCGTACTTGAGCCGGCCCCCGAAGAGATCCCGGATCTTCTGGAAGACCAGCCGGTCGAAGACGCGCTGCTTGAGCTCGGCCACGCCGCTCGAGCGTCGCTGCTCCGCGAGGCGCTTGCGGGCCAACACGTTCGTCATCGCGGAGCGGAAGATGGCCTGGCGCCAGGCCGGGCTCGCGCCGAGCTGCTTGTTCACGCGGTCGTAGAGGCGGTTGAAGATCCGCGGCACCGAGAAGAGGAGGGTGGGGCGGACTTCGCCGAGGTTGTCGAGGATCTTGTCCACGCCCTCGGCGATCCCCATCGAGGCACCCATCGACATGAGCATGTGCAGCTCGGCGGTCTGTCCGAAGCTGTGCGCCCACGGAAGAAACGAGAGCGAGCGGTCCTCGGGAGACATCGGGAAGACCTCGTGCATCGCGCTCACGTTGCATGCGAGGTTCGCGTGGGTGAGCTGGACGCCCTTGGGCTGGCCGGTGGTGCCCGAGGTGTAGATGAAGCAGGCGACGTCGCTCGGCGACGGCTTCGTCGCCGGCCGCGGTGCGGCGCGGCCGCGCTCCTCGAGGGCGGCCCAGCCGGAGCTGCCGTGCTGGCCGGGGACGGCCTCGAGCACGACCACGTGCTCGAGCGCCGTGAGCTGGGTGCCGTCCTCGTTGGGTGCGGCCTTGGCGGCGAGGACCGCGTCGCGGATCGCGGGGCTGGCGACGAGCACCGTTCGCGCGCCGCAGTCGGCGAGGATGTAGGCCCACTCGGAGGGCACCTGCGACTCGTACATGGGCACGAGCGCCGCGCCGAGGCCGTAGCTCGCGTAGGCCGCGATTGCCCACTCCGGGCGGTTGTTCGCGATGATCCCGACGCAATGCCCCGGGCCGACACCGAGCGCGGCGAGACCGGCACGTACCTCCGCGACGGCTTTCGCGAACTCCCCGTAGGTCATCCATTTCCAGTCGCCTCCCACCTTCGTACCGAAGAGCGGTCGGTCCGCGTACTTTCGCGTGGAGGCGTCGAACACGTCGCAGAGGGTCTCGAACCGAGGCTTGAAGCGCGTGGACATCGGGGAGGGCGACCCTAGCAAGAAACACCGCGACCGCAGCGCCGATCGTGCGCGAGCCGCAGCACACTCGCGGGACCCTCTCGTGCGCTGGCTCCGATGATGCGGCCTCGTCCGACGAGCTCGGCGTCAGAGCCCGCGCGGAGGCGAGCCCGCGCGGAGGCGAGCCCGTCCGTTTCGCCGCCGGGCCATGGTCTGCATCCAGGTGATCCCCGCGCGGGCCCTCGGCTCCGTGGTAGGTACCAGCGTGTTGCGAATTCATGTCAGGCCTCATCCGCCCCGGAGCGGATGGCTCGCCACTTCGTCGAGGGCTTGGGTGGCCGTCGACGTCGGAGGCACCGCGGCGGACCTGGTGGGACTGCGCGACGGCTTGCGCGCCCTCGGGAGCGGCGCGGAGGCTCTGGACCTCGAGACCGTGCAAGACGGCTCCAGCGCCAGAGTTCTCGTCTTCCGCGGTCCCGGAGCGCTCGGCGCGCTCGTGGCCGAGCGTCGCCTGATCCTGGCGGGCGACGTCGGGGCTCTCGACGAGTTGGCCTCGCGGGTCGACGGAGTGCTCCAGAACGTCGCCAACCCTCGGCCCATCGAGGGCTACCACGCGCACGTCGAGCTCTGGGACGGCGACCTGGATCGAGGTCCGGCCGGCGAGCTCACGGTCTTCGTCGATGGAACCCACGCAGGCAGCTCCGCCTGTCCGCGAGGTTGCCAGGTCGGTTGAGAGGAGTCGCGCCGAGGTCGAGAAGGACGCGCCGAGGACGAGCTCCGGAGACGCGCGCGATGTGCGTCGAGCCGCGCGCTCCGGCCAGAGTCTCCGGGCGGCCCGCGGGCGCCGGCCGGGTTTCGTGACACACCTCGCGCGTGGATCTGTGGCTCCTCCAGGCGGCGCGCGTGATGACCGGCCGCCGCGGCCGCAAGGCGCGCACGAGCGCCGGCACCACGCTCGACGAGCTCGTCTCCGCGGAGCCCAACGATGCCCTCGCTGACGCCGGGCTCGATCCGTCCCTGCGCCTGACGCTGCGTCTTGCGCGAGGGCTGCTCTCCTACGGCATGCCCTCGTACCGCGTCGAGGACGCGCTCGAACGCGTCGCGGACGCGCTCGATCTCGAGATCGACGTGTTCTGCACGCCGACCGCGCTGATCGTCACGCTCGCGAGCGAGCACGAGGCGCGCACGCGCGTGCTCCGCGTGCAGCCGGGGGCGACGGACCTCGAGAGGCTCAGCGCGCTCTACGAGCTCGTCGGCCGCGTCGAGAGGCGCGAGCTGTCTCCAGCCGACGCAGCCGTGCGCCTCGACGCGATCCTCGCGCGCGGACCGCGCTACGGAGCGGTCGCGACGGCCCTCGCATACGGCCTCGTCTCGGCGCTCTCGGCGACGCTCCTCGGTGGCGGAGGCTTCGACATCCCCTTGGCGGGCCTGCTCGGGTGCTCGGTGGGCGTGCTCGAGGCGCTCTCGAAGAAGGTGCCCGCGCTTGCCCGCCTCCTGCCGGCGATCGCCTCCTTCACGGTCTCCTTCGGCGCGACCTTCGTCGCCGCGGAAGGCTTGCCGGTGCGGCCCTCGGTGCTCTTGCTCGCGGCCACGCTCGTGCTCCTGCCGGGGCTCACGCTCACGACCGCCATGGTCGAGCTCGCGACGGCGCATCTGGTCTCGGGCACGTCACGCCTGATGGCCGCGATCGTCACGTTCCTCCAGCTCGGCTTCGGCGTCGCGCTCGGTCGCCACGTCGCGGGGCTCCTGCCGCGCGTACCTCGCGTCCGCGAAGCGCCCGACCTGCCCTGGTGGGTGGAGCTCGTGGCGCCCTTCGCCGCGGCGCTCTCGTACTCGGTGCTCCTGCGCGCGCGGCCCAGCGATCGCGTGTGGATCCTCCTCGCTGCGGGGATCTCGCTGCTCGGCTCGCGCCTCGGCGGCTGGCTGCTCGGGCCCGAGCTCGGAGCCTTCGTCGCCGCGACGCTCGTCGCCTCGGCGGCGCATGCGTTCGCGCGCATCAAGGATCGACCCATCGCGGTGATCCTCACGCCTGGCATCCTCTTCCTCGTGCCTGGAAGCGTGGGTTTCCTCAGCGTGCGCTCGCTCCTCGAAGGAGACGTGACCGCGGCCGTCGAGACGGCCTTCCGCATGCTCCTCATCGCCTTCGCGATCGCGGCCGGCATGCTCGTGGCGACCGCCGCGGTGCCGCCGCGCCAGCCGCTCTGACGGGCCTCTCCCATTTCCGCGTGGGCCTCTGGTGATCGATCACAAGCGTGCGCCCAGAGGACGCTTTCGACGCGACGCCCCTTCCGCGTACCCTCCTCACCTACGGAGGCTTCATGCGCCGCTCGAGAACGAACGTACTTGCTTGTCTGGCTCTCGCGCTCGGTGCGTGCGAGCCCACCCAGGGTGTCGACGCCGGGGCGATCGACGCGAACGTCGACGACGCGCCCGCCGACGCCGGTCTCGGTGATGCGGGGCCGGCCGTGCCGCTCTCGACCGCGCACTGCGACTACGCCCCGCTGCCGGCGACCGCGCGCGCGGGCGGCACCGTCACCGCGGGCGCGGTCCGGGTCGGCGTCGCGACGCGGCGCATCGACGCGCCCATCGGAGCGGCGCTCGGCGGCAACACGTCCCGCGCGATCCTGCTCGACGGCCAGGGCACGATCGACGCGCGCGACGTGCGTCTGTCGGGGAGCTTCACACCGTCGGTGGGCATCGAGACCATCCCCCACGTCAAGGCCATCGCGATCACCGCGGGGGACGAGACGATGATCCTCGTCCGCAGCGACATCATCTTCGCGGACGACACCATCACGCATGAAGTGACCGAGCGCCTCGGGCCCGAGCTCGCGGGCAAGCTGCTCTGGACGGCGAGCCACAGCCACACCGCGCCGGGCTCGTTCTCCGCAGACTACAAGTTCCAGGTCGGCGCGGGCCCCATCCGCGAGCGTGTGCGCGAGGCCGTCATCGAGAGCCTCGTCGCGACATGCCAGGCGGCGCTCGCTGCACGCGAGCCGGCGCGCATCGGGATCGCGACCAACGAGGACTTCGATTCCGAGCAACGTGTCGGTTACGACCGACGCCCCGAGAACGACGCGCTCTCGGGCGGTTCTTTCTCCGACCATCGGCTCGCGGTCATCCGCATCGATCGGGCCGATGGCACGCCGATGGCCATCGTGCCGATCTTCGGCGTCCACTCCGCGATCCTCGATGACGACGTGTCCGTCTTCTCGACCGACGCGAGCGGCGCCTTCGACCATGCGGTCGAGGAGCAGTTCGACGGCGAGGTGCTCGCCATGCACGTGCAGGGTGCAGCCGGTGACATCCTTGGAAGGAGTCGCGCACACCTCCAGTTCGGCATGGGCGAGCCGCAGTGGGACTTCGCCCGCAACGAGGAGTGCGCGCGCTTCGCGACCGCCGAGATCATGGAGGCTTGGAACCGCGCGGGCGATGCCATGCAGGGCACCCTCGCCATGGAGATGGTCTCGCGCTCGGTCGAGATGGGCCCCGACTGGACGACCTTCACCGTGCGCGACGGCGCGCTCGCCTACGCGCCCTGGGATGGGACCCGCGAGTGCGATCGGCAGATCTTCGGCCCCGATGGCACGACGGTCCTCTCGCCGATCGACGAATTCAACGCCCCCGGGGGCGCCGCGCTGTGCGGCGAGTCGGGCGAGCCCCTTCTGCCGGTCGCGCGGCTGCCGGGGACGATGGGTCTGGGCCCGTACAACACGTGCGCCTCGATCCCGCGCGTGACCCGCGTGCTCGGGCCCGCGCTCGACTTCGACTTCGGCCCTGGGATGCCGATCTGCTCGAACACGCGCACCACCGTCGCAGCCTGGCGCCTCGGCGACTACATGTTCGCCGTCGCGCCCGGCGAGCCCGTCACGCAGTGGCGCGACGAGGTGGTCTTGCGCTCGCCCTTCCCGGTCGAGCGGACCTTCGTCATCGGCTTCGCGCTCGGGCACAACGGCTACATCCTCACGCCCGAGGATTGGCTCCAGGGCGGCTTCGAGCCGACGATCAACAGTTGGGGGCCGCTCGAGGGCGCGTATCTCGGCGAGCGTATCGTCGAGCTGATGCGGCTCGCCGCCCCCGACATGCGCGAGGACGCCGCGTCCGGCGGCGCCGACCGTGTGGTCGCCCCCACGTTCACCGACACTGGCGTGCCCGATCCCGACAGGGCCCCGCGCGCAGGAGAGGTCCCGGCGAGCGTGCCGATGGAGGTCTGGATGCGCCGCGGCGCGCACCCCGCGACCGGGCAGCCGAGCCCCCGCATCGAGCGCGTGACCGGCATCGCGCGCTTCGTGTGGATCGGCGAAGATCCGCTCAGCGGCACGCCCCGCGTCCGCCTCGAGCGCGAGGTCGACGGCGCCTTTCAGCCGGTGCGGCGGCGCAGCGGCCGCGAGGTCGAGGATCGCGACCTCCTCCTCGTCTGGACGCCGCTGCCGCTCTTGAACACGGGCGAGCCCCGCACGCACTACTGGGCGCTCGAGTGGCAGGCCGTGGGCTTCGAGCACGGCCCGCTCGAGGACCGCGCAGGTCTGCCCCTCGGTCGCTACCGCTTCCACGTCGAGGGCACGGGCTACACGGTCGACAGCGCGCCTTTCGAGGTCACGGCCGGGCCGATCGATGCGCGCGCGAGCCTGGACGGCGCGACCGTCGCGATCGAGGCGCGCTACCAGCCCCGCGAAGGTTGGCGCCTGCTCGACCTCGAAGGCCCCGCGGACCGCGACGTGCCGGTGCTCGCCGGCCCCCTCGAGGTGGGGCTCGAGCGCGAGGGTGGCGCCACCGAGACGCTCTCGGCTCCGCTCACGGGACCGGGCCTCGCGCGCGTGACCCCGGGCGCCGGCGCACGCGTCACCCGTGTCACGGTGCGCGACCGCTTCGGCAACGAGGGTGCGGCCAGCCTCTGACCGAGGGGCGCTGCGGCAGCTATCCTCAGGACGCTCGCCCGGAGACATCCATGCGCCCTCGTTCGGTCTCGCTTGCCCTCGGAGGATCGTTCATCGCGCTCGAGACGCGCGAAGGCAGAGGTGCGACGGGGGCGGCGCGTGCGCGCTGAGGCGCGGGTCGTGTCGCGGGCGCGCGTCGCGTCGCTGGCGCTGGTCGTCGGGTTGGGCGCGTGCGGCGAGGCCGCGGCGCCGCGGAGCCGCCTGGGCGATCTCCGCGATCACGTGATTTACCACCTCCTCACCGACCGCTTCGCGAACGGTGATCCGTCGAACGACGGCGCCTCCGGCGTCGAGCCCGTGCCGGGCGATTTCTCCCGCATCCAGGGTGGCGACTGGCGCGGCATCGAGGAGCGGCTCGACTACGTCGAGGAGCTCGGCGCGACCGCGATCTGGATCTCGCCGATCGTGCGCAACGTCGCGCGCATGGACGTCGCCGACGGCTACCACGGCTATTGGGCCGCGGACTTCACCGAGCTCGAGCCGCGCTTCGGCACCTTCGAGGAGCTGCGCTCGCTCGTCGAGGCCGCGCACGCGCGCGGGATGCTCGTCATCGTGGACGTCGTCACGAACCACGCGGGGCGCATCTTCTTCTACGACCTCGACGGCGACGGGCGCGAGGAGCCCGGCGAGGCGCAGCCCCCGTACCGCGCGCGCGGCTACGACGCGCCGATCGTCTTCACCGAGGCCGCGCGCCTCTTCGCGCCCCTCGATCCAAGCCGCCGAGGTGACGCGCTCGCCGAGCTCTCTCCCGGGCTCCTTCCGCTCGTTCCCGAGCACTTCCACCGCCGCGGCTTCGGCGACCTCACCATCGCCGAGCAACGCCGCTACGGCGACTTCCCGGACGGCCTGCGCGACTTCGACACCGAGCGCGACGATGTCCTCGAGGCGCACGTGCAGACGTGGGTGACCTGGGCGCTGCGCACCGAGGTCGACGGCTACCGGCTCGACGCGGTGCCGCACACGGAAGTCCCCTACTGGCAGGCATTCTGCCGCCGGGTGCGCGAGCGCCTCGCCGCCGCAGGACGCGACCGCTTCTTTCTCCTCGGCGAGATCTTCGAGGCCGATCCGCGGAACATCGTGCCGTATGTGTCCGAGAATGCGCTCGATGCGGGCTTCGACCTCCCGTTCAAGTACGCGTTCGTGAACCGCGTGCTCCTCGACGGTGGTCCGCCGTCCGCGGCGCGGGAGGTGATCGAGACGGCGCGTACGTATTTCCGCGACACACCCCAGCCCCTCGGGATCGGCCTCTCGCCTTGGGAGGCGCGCGTCAGCCTGATCGACAACCACGACACGGGTCGGCTGCGCTCCGAGATCGAGGATCCCTTCGCCATCGACCAGGCGCTCGTCGCGATCTTCACGATCGACGCCGTCCCCTCGATCTACTACGGCACCGAGCAGGAGCTCGCGGGCCCCGGCGGACACGTGGGTCGAGAGCCGCTCTGGCTCACCGGCTACGGCACAGACGCGCCGAGCTTCCGCCTCTTGCAGGTCCTCGCGGCGCTGCGCCGCACGAGCGCGGCGCTGCGCCACGGGGCGCTCTCGCTGCGCTTCGCGTCCGAGCACGGGGCGCGCGGCGAGGACGGACTGCCCGCGATGGGTGAGCCCGACGCGGGCCTCGTCGCGTGGGAGCGCGCCCACGAGGGCGAGCACGTGCTCGTCGCGATGAACGCGCATCCGGTGCAGACCTCGACGGCCTCGTTCACGACGACGCTGCCTGCGGGCAGCTACCTCGATGCGCTCGAGGGCGAGGCGCGCCTCGAGGTGGAGGAGAGCGGCGCGGTCGTGCTCGCGGTCCCGCCGCGTCGCTCGCGGGTGTTCGTGCGCGCGCGGTGAGCGAGGTCGCTCGGGAGCGCGGACGCAGGGACGAACCGTTCGTCAACCATCGACCGGAGCGAGGCCGACGACCTCGAGCGCGGCGCCCTGGCGCTCGACGTTCTCGCGGCTCTCGAACACCGCCTCGCGGACATCGAGCTCCACGTGATCGGAGGAGCCGGCGTCGACGATCACCCTCTTGGTGCCTGCGGGCAGCCGGTCGAGCGCGGCGAGGATCGCGGCCTTGTGAAAGAAGAAGATGTCCTTCTCGAAGCGGATCGTGCGGACCTCGCCCGCGTCCTCGATGCGGACCGCGTTCCGCATCGCCGAGCCGACGATCAACGCTAGGCCGACCACGATGCCGAGGACGACGCCCTGGAGGAGGTCGGTGAGCACGATCGCCGCGATCGTCACGGCGAACGGGATCCACTGCTCGGGGCCTCGCCGCCACAGCCTGCCGAAGACGCTCGGATGCGCGAGCTTGCCGCCCGTCCAGATCAGGATCGCCGCGAGCGCCGCGAGCGGGATCCGGTTCAAGACCTCCGAGAGCGCGAGGATCGCACCGAGCAGGAGGATCCCGTGGGTCAACGCCGCGGCCTGGGTGCGGCCGCCCGCGTCCACGTTCGCGCCGGACCGCACGATCACGCTGGTGATCGGCAGGCCGCCGAGGGCGCCGGACAGCGCGTTTCCGAGGCCTTGCGCCAGAAGCTCGCGGTTGGCGTCGGAGCGGCGCTTGAACGGGTCGAGCCGGTCCACGGCGTCCAGGCAGAGCAGCGACTCGAGGCTCGCCACCACGCCGATCATCGCCCCGAGGATCCACGTCTCGGGAGCGAGCAGCGCCGGCCACGAGACCGCGCCGAGAGAGGCGCTGAGCGTCTCGAGGCCGGGCGTCGGGACCTCGACGAAGTGCCGTCGATCGAGCGAGGCCGCGGCGAGAAGGCTCGGACAAGCCGCCGCGAGCCCCGAGCCCGCGAGGACGGCGACGAGCGCGGCCGGAACGGACGGGAGCCGCTTCTTCAGGCCGAGCGCGTCCCAGCCCCAGAGCACCGACAACGAGGCGACGCTGACGAGCACCGCGCCCCACTCGAGGCGCGAGACCGCGTGGACCAGAAACGCGAACGCGTTGCCTTCACCCTCGACCTCGAAGGACTCGCCTGCGAAGTTCTCGCGGTCGTAGCCGATCGCGTGTGGCACCTGCTTGAGCATGAGGAGGATGCCGATCGCGGCGAGCATGCCTCGGATGACCGAGCTCGGGACGAACGAGACGCTGACGCCCGCGCGGAGGAGTCCGAGCCCGAGCTGCACCGCTCCGGCGACGACCGTCGCTGCGCACACGACGGGAAAGCCGTGGCGCTCCACGGCCGTGAGCACGATCGCGGCGAGACCGGCGGCCGGGCCCGACACCGAGAGAGGCGCGCGGCTCACGAGCGGGACGACGACGCCGCCGACACAACCGGCGACGAGACCGGCGAGCGGCGGCGCACCAGAGGCGAGCGCCACGCCGAGGCAGAGGGGCAGCGCGACGAGGAAGACCACGAGGCCCGCGGGCAGATCGTGCCGGAGGTGCTGGAGCGGGTGCAGGTCCCAGCGCGGCCCGCGCGGAGGGGCCACCGAGGGTCGCGCCACGGCACCCGCTGCCGACCCCTCGCGCACGTTCGGCTCGGGTCGAGCGGGCTCGGCGCGCTCGGGGCGCCGCCGCCCGTCGCCTCCTGACATCGACACTCAGGCCTCCTGCATGCTCGCCGCGATCGTAGCCGAAGGCGTGCTCGAGAAGGGCCGGCTCAGCGAGGGGGCGGCGGAAAGAGCCTGGCGAGCGCGCGGTCATGCGGCCACGGACCGTACTCGCGGAAGCGGGCCTTCCTCACGACGTACTCCAGCGTGAAGAGCAGGCCCATCAGCCCGTAGGCCAGAAGGCCCGTGTAGGTCGCCCACCAGGAGAGCGGCGCCGCGAGCGCCAGCGTCGCGGCCGTGCCGCCGTTCATCACGAAGAACGCGCACCACACCCAGGTGAACTGGCGGCAGTGCGCGGCCTTGGGCGCGTCGAGCGCCGGGTCCTGCATCCGCGCGAAGCGCTCGATCATCGGCATCGCGCCCGGCGCGAGGCTCGCGCCGAAGGTGGCGAGCAACACGGCGTTGATCAGCACCGGCATCGCGAGCACGTAGCGCGCGTCGTCGAGGACCACACCCAGCCCCACGAGCGCGAGGATGGCGAGCGGGATGCGCAAGATCGCCCAGAACGACGCGCGGTCCGCGCGGCGGAGCCGAATCGCGAGCATCGGCACCACGAAGGCGATCACCAGCAAGCCCACCGCGCGCGTGCCGAGATACGAGAGGCCGACCCACACCGCGACCGGATAGAGGCCGGCGAGCGTCCCGTTCAGGACGGCCAGGGCGAGCCCGAGCCGGCTCGGGGCGCCGCGCGCGGTCTCGGGCGTGCTCACGCGGGCGTGCTCACGCGGGCGCGCTCACGTGGTGCTCACGCGCTGCGGTGCTGCGCGACATAGGCGGCGAGGTTCCGGACGTTCGCGAAGACCGTCTTGTTCCCCTCGTCGTCGGCGCGGATGCGCACACCGAACTTCTTGTCGATCGCCATGGCCAGCTCGAGGGCGTCGATCGAGTCGAGGCCCAGGCCCTCGACGAAGAGGGGCGCGGCGGAGTCGATGCTCTGCGGCGTCACGTCGTCGAGCATCAGCGCTTCGACGATCAACTCCTTGATCTCAAGCTCGAGGTCGGCCATGCGTAGTCGCTCTCCGGAACCGGCCACGCAGCCGGTCTCTTCTTCTACCCCAGGCCACGCCTCGGCACCACACGGCCCTTCGAGGGTTGCATGACCACGCGCACGCGCGAGCGAGACAAGCGGTCGGCCCTGCTCCGGGCCGCGCGCGACGTGCTCGTCGAGCAGGGCTACCACCACGCGAAGATCGACGAGATCGCCCAGCGTGCGGGTGTGGCCAAGGGCACGTACTACCTGTACTTCAAGGACAAGCGCGCGATCTTCGCCGAGCTCGTCGACGGCCTCGTCGCGAGGATCGAGGCGGCCATCGTGCGTGTCGACGAGCAGGCCGATCTCGGCGCGCAGGTCCGACACAACATCCGCGCGACGATCGCCGTCCTCGCGGAGGACCCTGCCCTCACGCGCATCGTGCTCGGCCCGAGCTCGGGCCTCGACACCGCCTTCACCGAGACCGTCGCGAGGATGCACGTCCGGGTCCTCTCGATCCTCTCGCTCGCGCTCTCGGACGGGCAATCGCTCGGCGTCGTGGCGCCCGGAGACACCGAGGTGCTCGCGACCTTCGCGATCGGCGCCCTCAAGGAGGCCGTCCTCCGCGCGGCCAGCGACGATCAGCTCGGCCCGTCGCGCCGCGAGGTGCTCGTCACCGAGCTCGCGCGCTTTCTCGAGCAGGGCTTTCTGCGGCTCGAGCGGCGGACCTGACGGCGGGGCGGGCCCGCGGTGTTCTCATGGGGCGCAAGCCGAGCCGTCCCAGCGCTGGCCGTTGACGCAACGGGTCTCGAGCTGCCGGCGCAAGAGCTCGCTCATCACGTGGTACGCGGGCTGCTCCGGGTGCAGCGCTCGAAGCGCCTCGTACTGCACGAGCGCGTCTTCGATGCGGCCATCGGCCACGAGCCCTGCGGCGACCGACTCGGGGGTGCGCGCGAGCCCGCCGTCCTGCGGCTCGGCCGTGAGCACGGGCACGAAGGTGCTCGGGTTGACGTACCGCGCGACGCCCCCAGCGATCCCAGCGTCCACGAGGGCGGAGAGAGCCGGCAGCGTCTGAGGGAGGTTCGCCTGCTCCGCGGCCTCTTCTTCCGGGGTCGGCATCATCAGCCACGCGACCACGACGGCGAGGAATAGCGCGAGGAGCAGGCGCGTCCGCCGCGGGACGCTGCCGTCGTTCTCCTTGCGCATGGCGGCAGCGCTCGCGTCGAACGCCGGCGGCTGGACGAAGCCACCGGTGAGCCCGCCCGTCGGCGCCGATGGCGGGCCCAGCGGCTGAAGCGAGCGGTCGACCTGGACGCCGGAGGCGCCGCCCTCCGACGTCGGTCCGAAGCCTTGCGCGGGGCCTCCGAAGCCTTGGGAGGACGCTCCGAAGCCTTGGGAGGAGGCTCCGAAGCCTTGGGAGGACGCTCCGAAGCCTTGGGAGGACGCTCCGAAGCCTTGGGAGGACGC
>JBKDQC010000287.1:0-7198 GCA_046342295.1 Deltaproteobacteria bacterium
TTGCCGGATGCGAACATGGAACCGTTCGACACGGGTACCCGCGACGACAGCGGCGGGGTCGAGGACCCCATCGTCGAGGTGGCCGCCGGCTGGCAGCATACCTGCGCGCTTCGCAGCAGCGGGCGCGTCCTCTGCTGGGGCGACAACATCCTTGGTGCGCTCGGCGACGGCACGACCGAGGATCGCCTCGCGCCCACCGCGGTGGTGGACCTGAACGACGCGGTGCAGATCCAAGCGGGCAGTGGACACACTTGCGCACGCCGCCGCGACGGGAGCGTCGTCTGCTGGGGAAGTAACAGGTTGGGGCAGATCGGAGATGGAACCTGTTCCACGCGGGGCACAGGGTGCCCCGCAGGAGCCGACCGCTTGCGACCCACCCCGGTGGCGGGGCTCGCGGATGCGGTCGAGATCGCGGCCGGGGGAGCGCACACCTGCGCCCGCCGTGGCGACGGGCGTGTCTTCTGCTGGGGCAAGAACTCGTACGGCGCCATCGGAGACGGAACGTGCAGTTCCAGCCTTGGTCCAGAGTTCGGGCCCCAGCCAGCGCGCTCGGGGACTGACCGGTGGAGCCCGACGGAGGTCACGGGGCTGACGGACGCTGTCGAGGTCACGGCGGGAGGCGGGCACACGTGCGCACGCCGAGCCTCAGGCGAGGTCCTCTGCTGGGGCTCCAACTTTCCGAACGGGCGCGTGGATGGCGACGACGGGAGTGGCGGGGCGGTCGGTGACGGCACGACCATCAACCGCCTCGTGCCCACGCGCGTGCTCGGCCTGACGGGGGCGGTCCAGGTCACCGCAGGCGGCACCTACTCATGCGCGCTGAGGGCCGGGGGTGACGTCGCCTGTTGGGGGGGCAACGCCTTTGGCGGGCTCGGCGATGGCACCACGACGACCAGGCTGGTCCCCACGCCGGTGCCCGCGCTGGCCGATGTGGTGGAGATCCGCGCCGCCAGCGGGCACACCTGCGCGCGCCTCGGCAGTGGCGCGGTGCGGTGCTGGGGTGCGAACGGCAGCGGTCAGGTCGGCGACGACACCACCTCGGGCCCTCGGCTCGCACCCACCGTCGTGGTCGATCTCGTGGACGCCACCGGCTTGACGACGCGTGGCGGTCACAGCTGCGCGCTTCGCCGCGACGGGTCCGTCGTCTGCTGGGGCCACAACGAACACGGACAGCTGGGCGACGGCACGACCACCAACCGGCCGGCGCCACGGGCGGTGCGCGGGCTCTGACCGAGCGGCTTGGTGGGCGGACCGGTAAGGTACTGCAGCATTGTCGACCGAGCGCTCGCCGCGTCCCCCGAGAGCGTCAGGCTCGCGATCCTGCTCACCAACGCGCGCGCGAACCAAGGCAGGTTCGAGCCGGATGCACTCGCGCCCCTCCGCGACCGCGACCTCCCGATCCCGCTCCGACGTCGACTGGCCCGACGTCACGCTCGAGGCTCTGCTCGAGGATGCTGCCGACGTCGCTCGAACGTACGGTCTCGACGAGATCGCGACACGCCTCGCCGTGCTCTGACGAATAGATATCCCGAGAAGAGTGGAGTCCGCGGAAACCTCGGCGACGGGACGACGATCAACCGCCTCGTGCCCACGCCCGTGGTCGGCGTGACCGCAGCGGTGCAGGGCACTGAAGGCTCCCACTCGCAGCGGTGCAGGGCACCAAAGGCTCCCACTCGCGCCCGCTGAAAACCGCCCGGCGCCTCGAGACCATGCGCCGCTCGAGATCCTCTCCCGACCTCATGCGTCCGAGCTCCGATGCGACGACCGGCCTGGCTCCCACTCTCCCTTTCCGCGCTCCTCTGGACCCTCTGGCTCTCTGGCTGCGGCGCGTCCCTCCGCTCCGCGTCCCACCGCGACCCCGAGGTGGTTTCCCTCGAGGGAGCGCTCGGGAACCGCTTCCTCCCCGCGGGCGAGGAGACCGTGCTGATCTCTCGCCTGCGCGTCGTGGCGGGCGCTCCCGCCGACGCGCGGCGGCCCCGCATCAACCTCGCCCTCGTCGTGGACACCTCGGGATCGATGGAGGGCCAGCCCATCGCCCACGCCCGAGAAGCGGCCCGGGCGCTCCTCGACACACTGCACGACGGCGATCGCCTCGCGGTCGTCACCTTCGACTCCCGGACCGAGCTGCTCCTTCCCTCGACCGAGATCGACGCGGGACACCGGGACGCGCTCCGCGAGCGGATCGACGCCATGCAGGCGCGAGGAACGACCGATCTGGCCGGCGGCCTCCGCCTCGGCCTCGAGGAGGTCGTGCGGCACCACGACGCCATGGGGATCAACCGCGTCGTCTTGCTCTCGGACGGTGTCCCCAACGACGCCTCGCCGGTCGCGGCGCTCGCCCAGGCCGCCGGCGAGAGGCGGGTCACGATCACCGCGCTCGGCCTCGGCCTCGCGGACGACGAGAGCTTGCTCGGGGCGATCGCGCTGGCGAGCGGCGGTCGATTCCATTTCGTGGAGCAGCCGAGCGCCGTGGCCTCGGTGTTCCGCGACGAGGTGCTGCGGCTCGAGCGAACAGTCGCCCGTTCGGCGATCGTCGAGGTCAACCCAGGTCCGGGCGTCACGCTCGACGGCGTGGTCGCGGGACGATGGTCGGGATCCGGCAGCGCGATCCGCATCGCGCTCGGCGACCTCGTCGAGGGCGAGGTGCGCGACGTCCTCGTGCGTCTCCGCGTGAGCCCGCGCCGAGACGGCAGCACCGTCGAGGCGATCGACGCGACCCTGTCGTTCGACGACACGCTCGAAGAGGCCGGGCGGCTCGAGCGGCGCCTCTACCTCGGCGCACGCGCGACGGCCGACGCAGCCGAGATCGCGGCGGGGCGCGATGCGAGCGTCGAGCGAGACGCCGCGCGCTCCATGGCCGCGGCCGAGACGGTGCGCGCGATCGAGACCGCGCGCTCCGGCGAGCTCGAGCGGGCCCGCGCTCTGCTCGCGCAGGCGGAGCGCGAGGCCCGACGGTACGCAGAGGCGTCAGGCGACGCGCGCCTCGCGCGCCAGGCCGAGCAGATGCGCGTGCTCGAGGACGCCCTCCCCTCGACACAGCCTCCCGAGAGCGCGCCGCCGGGGTACTCCTTCGACGAAGAGGACGCGCGGACCGTACGCGCGGCCCACGGCGCGGCCATCGAGACCATCGCCACGACCGCGAGCGATTGACGGGGGAGCCAGAGTTCGAGAGCGACACGCGCGGCCGATGGCGGGCGCTTGCCTCCCGCCTCTCTCACCGCGCGGGCGTCTTGGCGGCGCTCGGAGGCGCGGTGCTCGGCGGGGCCTCGCGGCTCGCGGTGCGCGACGCGGTGAGATCGAGCCCGAAGAGGCGCGGCGCGTCGTCGAGCACCTGCGTGCGGCCCTCGTCCGCAGCCTTCTTGATCTCCGCGAGCACCGGGTGGAGGAGCTTGTTCGTGGCTGCGTCGATCGCGCGCTCGACAGCCTCTTTGTTCTGCGTGGGATCCGCACCGAGCTTGGGAAGCGTGCGCTCGAGCTCGGCGGCGAGGATCGTGCGCACGTGCGCACGCAGGCCCACGATCAACGGCTTGAGGTTCTGTTGCCGACGCCAGGCCTCGAAGTCGGCCACCTCGCGCTCGACGATGCGCTCGGCCAGATCCGCCTCCCTGCGGCGGACCGAGAGGTTCTCTTCGGCGACCTTCTGGAGATCGTCGACGTCGTAGAGAAAGACGTTCTCCATCTGGCCGACGCGCGGATCGACGTCACGCGGGACCGCGATGTCGATGAGGAAGAGCGTTCGGTACTTCCTCGCCCGCGCGACCTCCTTCATGAGCTCCGTCGTGATCACGAAGCGGTCGCTCGACGTCGAGCAGATCGCGATGTCGGCCATGGCGAGCTCCGGCACGAGCTCGCTCACGCCCCGAGGCTCGCCACCGCACGCCGCCGCGAGCTCCACCGCGCGCTCGCGGCTGCGGTTCAGGACGAAGAGCTTCGCGCCCTGCTTCGCGAGGTGCTTGGCCGCGCTCTCGCCCATCTTCCCGGCGCCGACGAGCAGCACCCGCTTGCCGCGGAGCTCCTCGAAGATCTTGGCCGCGAGATCGACCGCGATGGAGCTCACCGCCACCGAGCCGGCGGCGATGCCCGTCTCGGTGCGGACCTTCTTGGCCACCGCGAAGGCCTTCGTGAAGCAGCGGTCGAGCACCGAGCCGAGCACGCCGGCGCTCGAGGCCTTGGCGTAGGCCTCCTTGACCTGGCCGAGGATCTGCGGCTCGCCGACGACCATCGAGTCGAGGCTCGAGGCGACACGGAACGCGTGCCGCACGGCGCGCGTGCCCTCCTCCACGTAGAGGTGCGTGGCGACCTCGCCCGGCGCGGCCCGCGACTCGAGCCAAGCGCGCGCCTTGCGGGTGGCCTGCGCATCGCGCGCGACTCCGTAGAGCTCGACGCGGTTGCACGTCGAGACGAGGAGCGCCTCCTCGAGGCCCGCGCTCTCCGAGAGCTCGCGCAAGCGCGTCTCCATCTCGCCCGACGGCACGGCGAGCTTCTCGCGCAGGGCCACGGGCGAGGTCCGATGAGAGATGCCGAGGAGAAAGACGTCGCTCATCGTCGCCTCAGCCCCGGAGCACGTAGCCGAAGAGGACGGCACACGCGACGACGAAGCCCATCATGGTGCCGATCGCGGCGCGGCGGCCCCGCCAGCCCGCGACCGCGCGCAGGAGGAGGATGGCCGCGAAGAGCGCCCACTCGACGAGCCCCATCGTCTGCGTCGCGCCGATCGGAGGCGCCTCCGGATCGAGGCGCACCGCCCACAGCGTGCCCGTCACGACGCCGAGCGTGAGCAGCGGAAAGCCCACGATCACCATGCGGAAGCCGAGCGTGTCGAGCGTGTCGAGCGAGGGGAGGCGCTGGAACAACCCCCCGATCTTCTTCTGACGGAGCTGTCGCTCCTGAACGATGTAGGCCACGGAGACCCCGAACGCGAGCGCGAAGGCCGCGATGCCGAGGAGGTTCACGCCGATGTGCACGGGCAGCACGACGGACCGCACTTCGTCCGACACCTCGAGGCCACCCCGGAAGCCCGCACCGAGGAAGAAGAGGAGGGTGATCGGTGTGACGAAGGCGCCGAGCACCTGCAGCTTGCTGCGGCTCGAGAGGCGGGCGCCCCCGAGCAGCACGGTGCCCACGTACGCGAGCGCGACGAGGAGAGACCCGACCCCGAGCGCCTGGTGGATGTCGCCGAAGAGCCCCCGCGAGCTCGTGGCGAGATCCACGGCGAGGAAGGCGACGTGCGCGACGACGGCGGCGGCGAGCGTGTTGCCCGCGCTCTTGCCGAGGCTCTCGGTGCCCCGCGCGAGGAAGGCGACATAGAAGGCGCCCGAGATCGAGTACAGCACCGCGACGAGCGCGAAGAGCGCGGTCCATGCGCCGCTCACGAGACCTTCTCCGTTCCGGCCGATCGCATGGGGCTCAATGCTTCTCGAGGAAGAACCGCGCAAGCAGGTCGAGCTCGCTCTCCTTGGTCGCGGCCGCGCCCTCCGAAGCCGAGCCGAGCGCGGCCTCGATGTCGCCGGCGGCCCGCATGTCGGGCGAGGTCGCACCGGCGAGGCTCGGAGCGGCGGTCACGAGCCCGAGCTCCGGCTCCGTCGGGCGATGGCTCGGTGTCTCCGAGAGCGCCGGAGGCGCGATCGACGCGAGCGCGGGCAAGAGGTCTCCTCGGACGGCGAAGCCCGTGAAGCCGTCGGTGACCTCGTAGGCCTCGTCCCCGACGATCACGGTACCCGCGCTGTAGTCGCCGCCGAACCGAGCGAGCTGCTCGAGCTCCTTCACCTTGCCGAGCAGGCCATGCTTGTCGCCGGACTCGGTGACCTCCCGCTCGAAGAGGACCGCGGTCTTGAGGTCGAACGTACGGCCTTCCGCAGCGATGGTGAGCGTGTCGCCGCTCACCTCGGCCGTGCCGTCGGAGAGCCAGCGGTCGAGCACCGACTGAGAGAGGAAGAGCCGCGTGGGCATCGTGGTGGTCGGAGCGTACATCGAGGGTGCCCGTCTGCGCGACCCGCGCAGACGGGCCCGCACCGATGACCTGCCGTGCGTTGCCGGGCTTGCCGACCAGGCCGGCGGGCCTGAGCGTCCGTCCCGCCATGAAGATCCGCTTCCCGTTGCTCGCGCTCAACATCGCCGGAGGCGCGGCCGTGCTCGCGAGCTACGCCTACGCGTTCGGTCAGCCTCCCGAGGTGAGCAGCGCGCTCTGGGGTGGGGTCCCGGAGAGCCTCCAGCCGCTCTACACCGCGGGCATGTGCGCAGCGACCGTGGGCTACTTCCCGATGACCTGGCTCTTCGTGGTGGGCTCGTCGGAGCGCGCGGGCTCGGACGAGCCCGGCCGAGAGCGCAGCGTGCAGGCAGGCTACGGGCTGATCCTCCTCTTCTCGGCGGCGTGGGCTCCGCTCACGGTGGAGCTGATCCGGGCTCCGAGTCTCTTCTACTACCTCCTCACGCGGGTCGTCCTCTTCGCGGTCGCGTTCGGCTCGCTGTCCATTCTCGCCCACACGGTGCGACACGGGCGAGCCGCCACCGGGCCCTTCCGATGGCTTCCCTTCCTCGGGGCGCTGGCCTTCTCGTTCCAGACGGTCGTGCTCGACGCGCTCGTCTGGCCCGCGCTCTACCCGCTCTGATCGAGCCATCGGCGCGCTCGATGGCCGGCATTCGCGCGGCCTCGGGTGCGCGCGGGCCGAACGCCGCGCATGGTTGGGCATGACTTTCCTCCTCGGTCGGCGCGCCGCCCTCACGGGCCTCGGGGGCCTCGCCCTCGCCCCCCTCTTCCCCGGTTGCTCGACGCCGGACACCAGCCTCGACGCGGCGCTGTCCGATGCGCCCACGAGCCCGCCAGCGGACGCCACCGCCGATGCGGGCCCCGCGATGCGCGATACGGAATCGCCGAACGACGCGGAATCGCCGACCGACGCGGGGCCGCGGCTCGACGGCGGGACCGCGGGTTGGGCCGCGGGCGGAACGCGCGCGATGACCGGCGTGGACCGCTACCCGGATCCGTTCGCAGCGGCGCCCGGGCCGACCTGTGCGCTCACGCTGCCGACCACGCTCGGGCCGTGCTTCTTCACCTCACCCGAGCGCGTCGACGTGAGCGAGGGACAGCCCGGCCTGCCGGTGCGCTTGATGCTCCGCGTACTCGATGCTCGCTGCGCTCCGCTCGTGGGCGCGCGCGTCGACATCTGGCACACGGCGAACGTGGGCGTGTACTCGGGCG
>JBKDQC010000288.1:0-21557 GCA_046342295.1 Deltaproteobacteria bacterium
GCACATGCCCGCGGAGCCGCTGCGAGATCTCGATCGCGACGCTGCTGGCGAGGAGCAAGGCTTCGAGTGCCCGACCCTCGTCGCGGGCGAGGACGGCGCCATCTCGCTCCGCGGCCGCGGCTCCCATCGCTACTTCCGCCAGGACCTTTCGTCCCGCGGCTGCTCGCCCCGGCTCCCGCTCGCGGGCGACGAGGGCAGCTGGGGGTGTCGAGGCCGCCGTGTCGCCGCGCTTCGGTGGGGCGCCGCGATCCTCACGGCGCGTCGCGACCAGCGCGGCATCGTGCTCGCGGCGATGCCGGCGCCGACCGGCGGCCGGATCGCGCTCGTCGAGGCGCGCGCGCACGTCGTCGCCCGTGCGCACCGCGATGTGCCGTCGCGGCCGCGGAGCCCAGACCCTGCGCGCGCCTTCGGGCTCACGACGCTGTTCGGCGACATCCACCAACACTCGGCGCACTCGGATGGTTGCGGCGCCGCTGCCGAACCGTACCTGCGGGCGCGCGACGTGTACGGCGACGACTTCGCCGCCCTCTCGGATCACGAGTCGTTTCTCGGCAAGCGCATCGGTCCTGGTGAGTGGGCGCTTCTGCGCGCCGTGGCAGATCGCTTCGACGAGCCCGGGCGATTCGTCGCGCTCCACGCCTACGAGTGGACCGGGCGCATGCACCCTGGTCCTGGGCACAAAGTCGTCTACCCGGCTTCGCCGCGGCACCGGATCGTCTCCCGGGATGTGGAGCCGACGGGCGCGGGGTTGCTCGCTGCGCTCCGCGAGGAAGGTGCGATCGCCGTGCCTCACCACGTCGGCTGGACCGGCGCAGACGAAGCGTCGCACGACGAGACGCTGCAACCCGTCTGGGAGATCTGCAGCTGCCACGGTTGCTATCTCAGCGAGGGTCACGTCCTCGGCCAGCGCGGTGCGCTCGTCGATCAGATGATCGAGTCCGTCCTGCGCCGTGGCCGGCGCTTCGGCTTCATCGCCTGCTCCGACGGGCACGGACTGCTCCGCCACCACGGCGTCGGCCGCAAGCGAGACCCCTTCCGCTGCGGCCTGACGGCGGTGCTCGCGCGGGAGCGAAGCCGCGAAGGGGTGCTCGAGGCGATCCGGGCGCGCCGGTGCTATGCGACGAGCGGCGTGCCCATCTTCCTCGACGTGCGGGCCGAGGGGGAGCATCCGATGGGAGCGGTGATCGAGGCTCCGCGCGCCTCGATGCGTGTTCGTGCCGGCGCGGCGAGCCGGCTCACCGAGCTCGCCCTGATCGGTCCTGACGGTGTTCTGGCGCGCGTCGAGCCAGAAGCTCCCGAAGGAGCGCTCGAGGCGAACGTGGAGGCGCCCTGGAGCTATGTGCGTGTGGTGACCGAGGATGGAGAGATGGCCTGGTCGAGCCCCATCTTTCTTTCGGCGCGCTGAGCCGGACCTCGCGCGGCGGGGGTGTCCGCGCCGCCGGATGCGTCGAGCCTGACCTCGACGTCGACTCCGCCATCGAGCTCGGCTTCGGTCCCCTCCGACCCGCTGGGTCAGCGTCCCTCGAGGCTCCTCACGAGGGCCTCGATCTCGGGCTGCGGCTCCGCGAACGCGAGGGCGAGCTTGAAGCGCCAGCGGCTGTCGACGTTCTCCGGGTTGCGCTCGACGCGGACGACCCGGCCGGAGACGCGCTTGGGTGCGCCGTCGCGCTGCACCTGGAACGTGACCGTCAGCTCGGTGCCGACCTCGACGCTGCCCCCGGCCGCCATCAGAAGCCCGCCGCTCGAGACGTCGTAGCTCACCGCGATCGCGGTGCCGTCCTCGACCTCGACCTCCACGGGAAACCAGACCTCGTGCCGTGCGTGCTCCCGTCGCTCGCTCATGGTTCGAGAATATCACCGAGGGGCGGGGGACGGATCGCCGGTCGGCTGCCGGAGGAGGTGCACCACGGTGCCCTCGTGACCGGGCACCACCCGCACGCCGCCGATCGCCGCGCGCACACAGCCCTCCTCCGGGCTGCCCTCGAGGTCTCCTGCCAGCGTGAGCGCGATGGAGCCGTCGAGGGCGTAGCGCACGCGAACGACGCTCGCGCGCCGCCCGGTGCACGCGAGCACGTCGTCGCGGCGCGCCTCGAGCCCCGCGCGAATGTGCGCCTCGATCGGGTGGGCACCGTCGAGAGGAGCCTCGTCGTCGGCGTCGGGGCCCGACGCGGGCTCGCGCTCGGCGTCGATCTCACCGCCCGAGCCCGTCGGCGAGAGCTCCGGTCTGCGCTCGGAGAGCTGCGAGAGCTGGCCTCCAGCGCCCGCGCGTCCGACCATGCAGACCGGCTCGTTGTGACCCGACGAGCACAGCACCTCCACGGCGCCGCCGCAGCCGCTCGCGCGGAAACGAGCCTCGGAGAGCCGCGCGAGCACGACCTCGCGGCACGAGAGCGCGGCCACCGCCCGCTCGCGGGCCTGGTACTCGGCGTCCCACGTCGTGCCACACGCGAGGAGGGCGGGAAGGGAAAGCCATGCAGCGGTACCGGGACGCATCGGCCGAGGATAGCCCCTGCGCAGCTGTCCGGTCGGGGCGGGTGATGCGCGGCCCGCCGCGTACACCCCGGTTCCGATTCCGGCGCTATCATCGGCCGTGGCCGTAGACCAACCCGACGACCCGCACGTCGAGCTCCTCCGGACGACCGACCCGGTGCGCGCGGGCCTCGTGAGGGGTGTTCTCGAGAGCGAGGGCATCCCCGCCTCGACGCCCGGTCTCGAGGCGAGCGGCGTCATGCCCCATCTTCGCAGCGCGATCGCCATCGTCGTGCGCGTCCCTCGTTCGGAGCTCGAGCGCGCGCGTCAGATCGTCGTCGAGATGGAGCAGGAGGTCGACGAGGAGCCGATCGCCGCCGACCACGCCCCCTACCGCGAGGCGGCCAAGAGGCGCACCGCAGCCGTCGCGCCCCGGCTCAAGCGGATCGCCGTCGTCGCTACGTTCTGCTTCCCCGGAGGAGGCCACTTCTACGCGCAGAGGTATGCGCTCGGCGCGGTCGTGACTGCCGCTTATGGGCTCGCCGTCGCCATGATGGTGCTCGACGTGCCGCTCAGCGGGTACTTCCTGGCCGTGCCGTGGACCGCCGACCTCGTGGGCGCCCTCGATGCCTGCGAGGCTTCCCACGGCGGGCGAGGCAGGGGGGCGCGACGCTTGGCGCCGATCGTCGCGCTCGTCGCGATCGTGGCGCTCGCTGCCCTCACGCGCGGCCCGCTCCTGCCGACGCTCGCCGGCCCGCAGAGCGTGGTCCTGTGCGACTACCTCGCGCGTTGCCTGGACCGAGACGAGGAGCGTTGTCTCCTCGAGGCCGCCAACGTGGGCCCCTCGCTGCCCGAGCCGGTGTGCTTGTCGTGCATCGCCCGACACGACACCTGCGACGAGGTGGCGCTCGCGTGCGAGGCGCAGTGCTGGCCGGCCGACGGCCGCTGAGACGAGGGCCCGAGCACGGAAGACCCATCCGTTGCGCGGTCATTTCTGCGGGGGCATTCCTGCGCGGTCATTGCTGCGGGGTCATTGCTGCGGGGTCATTCCTGCGGGGTCATTGCTGGGCGGCCCTGAGCGAAGCCCGACCGACGAGACCGAGCGCGCTGGCCGCTTGCATGCGACGGCGGTCCGTGAATGATCGCCGATCCCCGTGATTGGAGAGGACAAAGTCGCCGAGATCCGCGAGCGCACCGACATCGTGCAGCTCATCGGCGAGTACGTCGTGCTCAAGCGCGCCGGCGCGAGCTTCAAGGGTCTCTGCCCGTTCCACTCCGAGAAGACGCCCTCGTTCCACGTGAACCCCCAGCGTCAGTTCTTTCATTGCTTCGGATGCCAGGCCTCGGGAGACGTCTTCAAGTTCGTCATGCAGCTCGAGGGCAAGGGCTTCCCAGACGTGCTGCGGCAGCTCGCAAACCGCGCGGGGATCGAGCTGCCCGAGGTCGAGGCGCGCGAGAACGACGCCATCCGTCGCGAGCGGCAGAAGCGCGAGCGCCTGACCGCGATCACCGAGTCGGCCGCCGGCTACTTCCTCCGCATGCTGGGCGAACATCCGCACGCCCACCTCGCGCGCGCCGAGCTCGACAAGCGTGCGATGAGCGCGGAGACCGTCGCGACCTACCGCCTCGGCTACGCACCGCACGGCTGGGACGGTCTCGCCAAGCACCTCGGCTCCCGCGGCTTCTCGCTCGCCGAAGCCGAGGAGGCCGGCCTCATCGTCCCGCGCAAGGGCGGCGATGGACACTACGATCGTTTCCGCCACCGCCTCATGTTTCCGATCGCCGACGTGCACGGAAAGATCGTCGCCTTCAGCGGACGCGCGCTCGAGCTGCCGGCGGGCGAGAAGGTCACGGGCGATCCTCCAGCGAAGTACGTCAACAGCCCCGAAGGCCCGCTCTACAAGAAGAGCGAGCTCCTCTTCGGGCTGCACGAGGCGCGCGTCGAGCTGCGTCGCGAGGGCGTCGCGATCCTGTGCGAGGGAAACTTCGACGTGCTCGCGGTGCACCAGGCCGGGCTCAAGCACGTGCTCGCCCCGCTCGGGACGGCCTTCACGCTCGCCCAGGCCAAGCTCCTCAAGCGCTACGTGGCGCGCGTCGTCGTGCTCTTCGACGGCGACAACGCCGGGCGCAAGGCCACGCGCGCGGCCGCGCCGCTCCTTCGCGAGGCCGGCTTGCTCGGGACCGTCGTCGCGTTGCCCGCGGGGGAAGACCCCGACAGCTTCGTCCGCAAGCGAGGGGCCGAAGCGCTCAAGCAGCTCGTGGCCACCGCACCGACCATGATCGATCACCTCATCGATGCGGGCGCCTCCGAGGCGGGCGCCGACCCCGCGGCGCGGGCGAACGCGATCGAGCAGCTCGGTCCGGTGCTCGCGGCGGTGCAGAGCCCGGTCGAGGCGCAGCTCTACGTCGAGCGGGTCGCGCAGGCATTTCAGATCGCCGACCTCGCCGCCGTCCGCCAGCAACTGCGGCGCGGCGTGCACGCGGCCCGCGCGGCCGAGCGGCCGCGCCGCTCGCCGGAGCCGGGAGGGGTGCCCCCCGTTCAGGGAGGCCACCCGGCCAGCCCGCCGGCGCTCCCGCGCGCCAAACCCGCTGATCTCTCGCAAATTCCGGGGGTCGAACGCGATCTCGTGGGCTGCCTCCTCGACCAGCCGGCGGCGTTCGAGGGCGGGATCGCGGAAAAAGTCCCGGAGCTTTTGACGAGCCGGGAAATGGAAGCCATCTTTCGCGCCGCTCTCCGGCTGGCGTCCGTCCATGGGACGCTCGACGCGTCGTCGCTTCTCGCAGCGGTCGAGAGGGACGGCGTCGGCGAGGGTCCCGCCCGGAGATGGCTCGAAGAGAGGCTTGCCGTCCAGACGTTCGATGCCGCGAGCGCCAAGACCTTCCTCGAGACGGCGATTCCCCTGCTCCGCAAGCAACAGATCGAGAGAGAGCAACGAGAGCTGATGCGACGGATTCAGGAAGCGCTGCGAGAGGGAGACCAGGACTTGGCCGCGGAGCTCATGAGGCTCCGCGATGCGCTGTTCCGTGCGGGCGGTGCGCTCGTGGGTCGAAGGTGAGCGGAGCGGCGCAGGGCTCGTGAAGCCAGGCCGGTGACACAACCGAGGGTCAGAGCAGGTGCCCCGTTCGGGCGGGGCGCGACAACGATCGAGGTAGCGATGGTCGACAAGAGCGGGGCCGGCAAGAACAAGGGCCGCGACGAATTCGAGTTCGACGACGAGGGAGACGAGGACGTCGTCGCGCGTCCGTCGCGCTCGAGCCTGCCCCCCGTGCTCCCGGGGGCGGGAGGCAGCCGCCAGAAGGCCGCGCGCGATCGCAAGGAGGTCCAGGCGCTGCTCGAGAAGGGGCGCGCCAAGGGCTTCCTCACCTACGACGAGCTGAACGAGGCGCTTCCGCCGGAGATGGTCACGTCCGACCAGATTGACGACCTGCTCCTGCTTCTCGGCGGCGAGTCCATCGACGTGGTCGACGTCTCGCAGGCCAAGAACGAGCAGAAGAAGAAGGAGCGCGAGGAGGCGGCGCGGCTCCTGCGTGACCGTACCGGTGGCTCGCGCGACGACGACGAGGACGAAGAGCCCGAGGAGCGACGTCCGAGCGTGAGCCCGTCCGCTGCGCCGGTCTCGGCCGACGATGCCGGCGCGACGAAGTCCAACGACCCGGTCCGCATGTACCTGCGGAAGATGGGCTCGGTGTCGCTGCTGACCCGCGAGGGCGAGGTCGAGATCGCGCGCCGCATCGAGACGGGAGAGAACCGCGTCTTCGAGATCATCCTCAGCTCCAAGGTCGGCCTCTCGGAGGTGATCGAGCTCGGCGAGAAGCTGAAGAAGGGCAAGATCCGTGTCCGCGACGTGGTCAAGGAAGACCAGGAGCAGACGACGGCCGCCGCGCAGGTGGAGCCCGACGACGACGAGCAGCGCGAGGTCAACGAAGAGGAGTGGAAGGCCCGTGTCGTCCGCCAGATCGACAAGGTCAAGCGGATGGAGGCGCAGCACCAGAAGCTGCTCGAGGAGCTCGAGAGCGCCAAGAAGCTGAGCGACCGCGCCCGCAAGCTCGTCGAGCAGCAGATGAAGAAGATCCGCGCCGAGCGCCTCGATACGCTGCGTGACCTTCGGCTCAACAAGAAGCAGCTCGACCGGATCGTGAACACCATCAAGGGCTTCGTGCGCCGCGTCGAGCGCGCCGAGAGCACCATCGGAGAGGCCGAGCGCCGCGCGGGTGGCAACACCGAGCGCGCGATTCGCCAGATCATGCGGGAGATCTCGGAGCAGCCCGCGCAGGCCAAGAAGCTCCAGCGCCGCGCCGGTGGGCTCGACTCCGAGCAGCTCAAGGACGTGATCGAGGAGATCTCCGAGGCCCGCCGTCAGATCAAGAAGGTCGAGGAGGAGCTCGGGCAGCCGGTCGAGAGCCTGCGGACGACCTACCACGCGCTCCACAGCGGCGAGATCGAGGCCGAGCGCGCCAAGGCCGAGCTCGTCGAGGCCAACCTCCGCCTGGTGGTGTCGATCGCGAAGAAGTACACGAACCGGGGCCTCCAGTTCCTCGACCTCATCCAGGAGGGGAACATCGGCCTGATGAAGGCCGTGGACAAGTTCGAGTACCGCCGCGGCTACAAGTTCTCGACCTACGCCACGTGGTGGATCCGGCAGGCGATCACCCGCGCGATCGCGGACCAGGCGCGGACGATCCGCATCCCGGTCCACATGATCGAGACCATCAACAAGCTCATCCGCACCTCGCGCTATCTCGTCCAGGAGCTCGGCCGCGAACCGACGCCCGAAGAGATTGCCGAGAAGATGGAGATGCCGCTCGACAAGGTCCGCAAGGTCTTGAAGATCGCGAAGGAGCCCATCTCGCTCGAGACCCCGATCGGCGAGGAAGAGGACTCGCATCTGGGGGACTTCATCGAGGACAAGAGCATCGTCTCGCCCATCGAGGCGGTCATCAACCTCAACCTCGAGGAGCAGACGCGCCGTGTGCTCAAGACGCTCACGCCCCGCGAGGAGAAGGTGCTCCGCATGCGCTTCGGCATCGGCGAGAAGAGCGACCACACCCTCGAGGAGGTGGGCCAGGACTTCGACGTGACGCGCGAGCGCATCCGACAGATCGAGGCCAAGGCCCTCCGCAAGCTGCGTCACCCGAGCCGCAGCAAGCAGCTCCGCTCGTTCATCGACAACAACTGAGGGTGGTCCGAGGGGCGGCTGGAGGCTCCTCGGTCAGCGAAGCGCCCAGAGCGCCTCGAGCTCGATGCCGTGGGTCTCGAACGGCTCGGCGCGGAGCACGTCGTCGTCGACGAAGACGCCGAGCTCGAGCCACTTGCCTCCTTCGTTGCGGCTCGCGACCACCGTGCGTGCGTCCACGTCCACCACCCACATCCACCGCACGCCAGCCTGGGCGTGGAGCGGGCGCTTGATGCGCTGATCGTGCGAGCGCGTGCTCGGCGAGAGAATCTCGCAGACCCAATCGGGAACGACCGTGATGCGCGCGTCCGGGAGCTCGGGCATCCGGTCCTTCCGCCACCCAGCCAGGTCCGGGCTGACTTCGTCGACATCGAGGCTCGGAAACGCGATGCCTGGCTCCGTGAGGATCCACCAGCCGCCGGGCCCGCCGCGACCGCGCTGGAAGGGCCCGCTCACCTCGCCCGACAGAGAGACGTTCGCGTGCTGATGCCGGGGCTTGGGCCTCGCCATCGTGTAGAGCACGCCACGGATGAGCTCGGCGGAGAGGTTCGCGGGCACCGCCTCGAGGTCGGCGAGGGTGGCGCGCTGGCGTGCAGGCTCGGCCATCCGTCGAGCATACGCTGCGGCTCGCCCTCGCGGCGACGCGGGTGACCCAGAGACTGCGCCGGAGCCTTGGCGCCTCCGCGCCGGCGCCGCAGAGTCGCACCGTGGCTCTTCCCGACGTCGTCGAACGCAAGCTGGACGCGCTGCCGGTCCAGCCTGGTGTGTACGTCTTCCTCGACCGCAAGGGCCAGGTGCTCTACGTCGGCAAGGCGCGTTCTCTGCGCTCGCGCGTGCGGAGCTACTTCCAGGAGGGCTCGAGCGACAACCGCTTCTTCATCCACCGCCTCCCGCACGAGATCGGGGATCTCGAGACCTTCGTGGTCGCGAACGAGAAGGAGGCGGCGCTCCTCGAGAACGCGCTCATCAAGGAGAAGCGCCCTCGGTACAACTTCAAGCTCCGCGACGACAAGGAGTTCCTGTCCATCCGCATCGATCTGCGCGACGCGTGGCCCAAGCTCACCGTCGTGCGCAGGCCCAAGCAGGACGGCGCGCAGTACTACGGGCCCTACGATTCGGCGACGGCGGCGCGCAAGACCCTTCGCCTCGTGAACCGTCACTTCAAGCTGCGCACCTGCCGCGACTCGGACTTCGCGCGGCGGGTGCGGCCGTGCCTCCAGTACCAGATCCGCCGGTGCCCCGGGCCTTGCGTGATGGAGGTCGACCGAGACGCCTACCTCGCGCAGGCCGCGATGGTCGGCCTCTTCCTCGACGGTCGACAAGAAGAGCTCACCGCCGATCTCGAGCGTCGCATGCGAGAGGCCGCCAAGACGCAGGCCTTCGAGCAGGCGGCCGTCTATCGCGACCAACTGCGCGCCATCGATCGCGTGCAGACCGATCAGCGCATCGCGGTCGCCAAGGACGTCGATCAGGACGTGCTCGGTCTGTACGTGCACGGTGACCGCGCCGAGCTCGCCATGGTGGTCGTGCGCGGTGGTCGCATGACGAACGTCCGTACGTTCTCGCTCGACGCGTACCTCCCCGATGACGAGCTCGTGGCTTCGTTCGTGACGGCCTTCTACGCGCAGGGCAACGCCGTGCCCGACGAGCTCCTCTTGCCGGTCGAGGTCGAGGCGATGGACGGCCTTTCGCTCGCGCTCTCGGAGCAGCGCGGGCGCCGTTGCCAGGTGCTCGTGCCGCAGCGGGGCAGCAAGAAGGATCTCGTGCGCATGGCGACCGAGAACGCCGAGCACGCTTTCCGCGAGAAAGAGCGCGAGAAGGAGGACGTCGAGGCTCGCCTCGCCGAGGTGCAGAAGAAGCTTCGCCTTCCGCACCCGCCGCGCCGCATCGAGTGCGTGGACGTCTCTCACCTCGGCGGTACCGACACCGTCGCCGCGTTCACCGCGATGGCCGACGGACAGCTCGACCGCGCGCGCTACCGGAGCTTCCATCTGCGGGGGCAGCACGACATCAAGGGGGGCGACGACTTCGGGGCGATGCGCGAGGTGCTCACGCGGCGTCTCGCGCGCGCCGGCGAGGCGGGGTGGCAGGTCCCCGAGTTGCTCGTCGTCGATGGAGGCCGCGGCCAGTTGGGCATCGCGATCGCCGTGCTCGAAGAGCTCGCGCGCACGAGCGATGACGAGGCGCTCGCGGCCCAGCTTCGCGCGCTGCCTGTGGTGGGCCTCGCGAAGGAGAAGGAGCAGACCGCGGGAAAGATGGTCACCGAGCGCGTGTTTCTCCCCGGGCAGAAGAACCCCATCACGCTTCGTGAGCGCAGCGCCACGCGCCACTTCCTGACGCAGGTGCGCGACGAAGCGCACCGCGTCTCGAACGCGCTTCGCGAGAAGGTCGGCAAGAGACGGCGCTTGCGGAGCGGCCTCGACGACGTCCCCTGTGTGGGCGAGAAGACGCGCAAGGCCCTGCTCAAGTCGCTCGGTTCCCTCCGCGCGATCGTCGCTGCGAGTGAAGAGGCGCTCGTGGCCGCGGGTGCGAGCAGCGCGCAGGCCGCGGCGATCCGCGCACACTTCGCCGCGCCCCTCGCCGCGCCCGAGGCGGCGCCGCCCGAGGAGCCGAGCGCGGACGCGGACGTCGAGGACGCCGCCGTCGAGGCCGCGTTCTTCGACGAGGTCGAAGAGGACACGCCCGGCGAGGAGCCGGAGGAGCCCGCCGTCGATGTCGGCTCGCCGACCGGGGCGCGGTGAGCCGCGCCCGCATCGCCTCGCCGCGCTCGTCGGTCCCGCAGCGTCACTCGCCCGGCAGGGGGCGCGTCCCGGACAAGACCGGGAGCGCGTCGCAGGCCCTCTCGGCGCACATGGCGACAGCGGCGGCATCGGGGACGGCCTCACCGGCGAAGAACGGCTCGAGGGCGGCCCGGGCGCACTCGGTGGCGTCGCGGAGCACGAAGTGTCCCACGCAGACGCCGAGAATCGCTTCGCTGCGCTGCGAGAACCGCAGGCGAAGAATCTCGGCCGTCCGTGCCGGTGATTGCGTGTCGAGCTCTCCCTGGAGGTAGAGCACCGGGACCTCGATCGTCGCGTCCTCGATCGCGTCGGTGAGCGTGGCGGGGTAGAGCGTCGCGTCGAAGGGCGCACAGAGCGGTCCGCGCAGCGCGCGCAGATCCATGCATGTCTTGGCGTCCCCGCTGATGGAGGGACCGCGCGGGTCTGGCCGGAACAGCAGACCGAGGCGCATGGACCCACGCTCCGCGTCGCCCTCTCCCAGCCGCGAGAGGAGCGCCGTGAGGGCGCGCCCCCCATCGCCGTCTCGCTCCCGTGCGACGATCGCGTCGAAGAGCTCGAGCGTCAGCAAGAGTCCGTCGTGGTATGCGAGGTTCGTTTCGACGATGTCGACCGCGGTCTGCACATCGAGCGCGCGGCCCCCTGGAAGCTCCAGCGTGAGCCCGGGTGTCGCCATGAAGCGCATGATGAGGTACGGGATGTCGCTCGTGGGGTCGAGGCCGCTCGGGTGCGCGGCCGCGCACGCGGGCTCGTCCATGCATCGCGCGGCGTGCCACGACGCGAAGCGCTCGAGCACGGAGAGTCGGTGGGCGAGCATGTCGATGCCCTGCTGTTCGAAGGTGCGCGTGGGGTCGGAGACGCCCTCGAGGATCAGCCCACGGACGAGCTCGGGGTGGGCGAACGCGACCCGCTGGGCGAGGACCGTGCCGTACGAGTGACCCCACACGAAGGCGGGCCCGCGCTCGAGCGCGCGCAGCGCGTCTGCGACGTCCTCGGCGCTCTCGAGCGAGTTGAACGCCTCCGGCACGATGCCGCGCACCCGGAGCGCGTCCGCGCACGCCTCCGGCTCGGCCATCCCTTCGCACGTGAGCCCCGACGCCGAGAGCAAGTTGCCGCGCTGTTCGAGGAAGAGCACCGGCCCTGGGCTCGCGGCCACGACCTCGGGCAGGACCCCGAGCGGGCGGTAGTCCGCGAGCGAGAAGCCGGGGCCGCCGGTCAAGAAGACGGTCGTCGCGCCGGGCCGTGTGGGCTCGACGAGCTCGACGTGGATCGGGATCGTGGCCTGCGCGTCCGGAATCCCCCGCGCCGCTCGGCGGAGCTGCGCGACTTCGAGCGTACCGCAGCGGCGCTGTGCGGCCGGCGGGAGCCCCGGATCGTCGAGCGCGCACGGGCCCTCGACGAAGCGCGGCTCGGGCACCGCGGCGTCCGCCGGCGCCCACACGTCTTGACGCATCGATGTGTCGTCATGGGTCGATGCGTCGGGTGACGCGGAGGGGCTTGTGCCGCACGCCGCGGCGCAGGCGGCGAGAGACACGGCCGTCAGAGCGGGCAGCACAGAGGGCACTGTGGACGAGCGCATGAGAGACCTCCCGAGCGATTCGAGGGAGCCTGACGGCGGCCGCGCGCGCGGGATTGAACGGAAACGACATCCGGTCGCCTCACCCGGAGAGCGGCGCTGCGCCGGGCTCTGCGGTCTCGGCGAGGGGGCCGTGCACCGAGACGATCGGGGCCTCGAGGTAGAACGCGCGCTCGCGCTTCTCTGCGTATCGCCCCGGCGAGACACCGCTCAGCTCCTTGAACTCGCGCGTCATGTGCGCCTGGTCGGCGTATCCGTGGATCGCCGCCTGCCGCGCGAGCGCGATCTGCGGGGCGGCGACGATCGCACGCGCAGCCGCTCGGAACCGCTGGATGCGACGCACGCGCGTGGGGGACATGCCGAGCGCGTCCTGGAAGCGACGCTCGATCTGGCGCGTCGTCAGAGACGATTGGCGGGCGAGCGCGTGCACATCCAGCCCCACACGGACGGCGCCCGACCACCAAGAGAGCTCGCCGAGCCCACGGCGCGCGCGCAACGGCGCTGAGAGCGAGAGCCGCAGCAGCGTGGCGTCGAGCGCGGCCCGGAGCGCGTCCTCGGTGCGCGCCTCGGCGATGCGATCGAGCTCTTCGCGCGTCCCGGGCGCGAGCAACGCGCGCGCATCGAGCACCTGATCGAGCGCCTCGGCCGCGCTCACGCCGAAGAGCGCAGGCCCCGCGCCCGCGCGGAACGATACGGAGGCCACGCGCGTCCCGGTGGGCAGCGTGTGCAGGGTCGCTCCGCGCTCCGACTGCATCGGGCCGAAGAAGAAGGCCGCCGGCTTGAGAGGCCGCGAGCCGTCCGGGGCGTGGTCCTCCATGCACGGCTCGCGGCTCACCACCAGCTCCGTTTGCCACGTCGGCGGAGACACGGTGACCAGCTGCCCGCCTCGCGGCCCAACGAAGCTGCCGATGCGGTAGCACTCCACCACGCTCGCGAGCGCGGCCACAGGATGGAGCACGCGCGCGTCCGCCGAGACATCCGACGCTCGCACGTTCTCTAGCGTACCTGAACCTGCGCCGTTCGGTTGGCCCGCGCCAAAGACGCGTGCGTGCGCCCGGGCCGTCCGCAGGCCGTCAGCCCGCGTGCGGGAACGCGACCTCCGCGAGCTCGGCGTAGAGGTGCACGTTCGCGAGGATCGCCTTCGCGAAGACCCCGAGGTGCATCGACTCGTTCGGCCCATGCGCGCCGGTCTCCGGATCCATCACACCGTTGAGGATGAGCGGGAGATCGCCGAAGCGGCGGCCGAAGAGGGCGACGAAGGGGATGGTGCCGCCCACGCCGATCTGGAGCAGGCCTCGTCCCCACGCCCTCGTGTACGCGCGGTCGGCGGCCTCGAAGGCGGGGCCCGTCGGAGTGTAGAGCCACGAGTGCCCCGGCTTGCCGCGGCGGGTGAGGGTGACCTTGATGCCCCCGGGCGGCGCGCCGAGGAGCGTCTTCTCGGCGAGCGCATAGAGCTCGTCGCCGGTCTGTCCGGGCGCGACTCGGAACGACAAGACCGCGCTCGCCTTCGTCCGGATGGCGTTCTTCTCGTGGCCCGGCTGCGGCAGCGAGGTGGAGAGCACCGTGACCGCGGGCTGCCGCCACACCCACTCCGCGGGAGGCCGGCCGTGATCGGGGAGGCGGTTCACGCCGTCGACGAGCCGCCCCGCGCTGCGGATGACGTCGTCCGTCAGCGGCACGTTCCACGCGTCGTCGCGCCACGCCTTCGGGACCTCCTGTCGGCCGAGCGCGAGGCGGCCGTCTTCGTCGACGAGGCGCGCGACGAGCATCATCAGCGCGATGGAGGGGTCGGGCAGGAGGTTGCCCCAGAGGCCGCTGTGCACGTCGCTCTTGAGCGCCTCGCAAGTGAGCTCGACCTCGAGCAGGCCGCGCAGGGACACGGTGAGGCCGGGGAGGGTGGGCGAGGGGTTCTCGCAATCGGTCAGCACCATGACGTCGGATCGAAACGCCTCCGGGAAGGCGTCCATGAAGCGTTCGAGGTTCGGCGAGCCGATCTCCTCCTCCCCTTCGATGAAGAGCTTGATGTTGCAGGGCAGCTCGCCCGCGACCTCGAGCCACGCCGCGATCGCGGCGAGGTGCGAGACCCAGCCGCCCATGTCGTCGGCGGAACCGCGCGCGTAGATGCGCTCGCCCTTCTTCACGAGCGTGTGGGGGTCGGTGTCCCAGGGCTCGTTCTTGACGGGCTGGAGGTCGAGGTGCCCGTAGATGAGCACGGTCGGTTTGCCGGGCTTCGCGAGCCACTCGGCGGCGACCGAGGGGAGGGCCTCCGGAAGCTCGAGCACGCGGGCGTTCGCGAAGCCGAGCGCGCCCAGATCGCCCGCGATGCGCGCGGCGAGCGCGCGGACGTCTCCGGCGTGCGCGGGGTCGGAGGACACGGCGGGGAAACGCAGGTACTCGCCGAGGCGGGCCAGGGCTGTCTCGAGCTGCGAGGCCGCGCGGTCCGCGACGGCGTCGGTCTTGGGGTGGAGCATGGACGCGAGTTAAGCAGAATCGCCGCGGGGGTCATCTTCGTCGCGGAGATGTCGGTAGAAACGCCCTCTTTTGTGGGGGAAGGGCAGAATTCGCCCGTCTCGGTGAAAAAAGTTCAGTCCGCAGTGACTGACTTGTACGGGTCCTGCGCACTAGAGGGTCGAGCCGCTCCGGAGCCCACGGCACCCGGCGAGCCTTCCACCCGAACCGCTCTCCCCGAGATCCCCATGCGTACGCACCTCGATCGTGTGCGGCACGCGGCGCTTTCTTGCGCCCGCGCCTTCCCCGTCGTCCTCGCCATCTCCCTGGGCGCGTGCACCACCGCGGACCTGCGTCCTCGCGAGTCGTTGCCGCCGGAGGACACGGCGCAGTCCGCGCTCATCGGAGGCTCGTACACGTTCGAGCGGCCCGAGGTCGGCTCGATCAGCATCGGGGGCGGAGGCTGCACCGCGACGCTCGTGGGCCCGCGCCTCGTCGTCACCGCCGCCCACTGCATCGACTACGTCACGCGCGAGACCGTCGGCAACTACGGGACCTTCGAGATCCGCCGCTTCGCCGGCGATCGACAGGTCTACCGGGTGCAACGCATGGCGTCCTTCATGGCGGCGCGTGAGGTGATCGGCCCGGACGACGTGGCGATCCTGCAGCTTGCGACGGCCGTTCCCGCCGACATCGCGACGCCCGCAGGTCTCGTCACCACCGAGCCCGCGCGGGGGACCCCGGTCACGATCTACGGCTACGGCTGCCAGCGCCGCGGAGGCGGTGGTTCGTTCTCGAAGCAGTCGATCCGCTACCGCTGGGGTGACACCACGGCGGCGCTCTGCCCGGGCGACTCGGGCGGTCCGACGATGGCGGCCGATGGCCTCGTGATCGCGACGAACAGCGGCTACTACGGCGGCTCGAGCGGACCGGACGAGTTCGGTCGCGTGTACCGCGTTCGCACGCGCATCGACACGGTGATCGCGCGCTGGGGCGAGACCCTCGGCACCGGCTCGCCGATGACGCCGCCGATGAGCGTCGATGCGGGCGCCACCGACGCCGGCATGGGCGGCGAGAGGCCGGACGCGTTCACACCTCCGGCCGAGCCTCCCCCGCCGGGCGCGAGCCCGTGCGACCGCCCCACGTGCGAGGAGGCGACCGCGGTCATGGGCTGCGGCTGGTGCGACGCGACGGGGCGCGGCATCCGCGTCGGCGCGATGTCCGAGGCGCTCGAGCCTTGCCCGTCGGGCTACCGCGTCCTTCAGAGCGACTGCGGTGGCGCCACGAGGAGCACCTGCGGACCGTGGAGTGGCATCAGCCAGTTCACCTGCCGCCGAGGGCGCACTCAGTTCGTCCGCTGCGACGAAGGTGGCGTGCCGCAGTTCCTGACTTGCCCCGCCGGCTACCTCTGCAACGCGGGCAGCACCGAGCGGCGCTGCTTCCTCACCCGCTGACCGCGCGCCCGCGGACCTCGCGTCCGCGGGCTTCGCGCGCATCGGGCCTCTCGACGCTCGAACCCAGTCACTCCCACGTCCGTCCCGTCATGCACTCGGAGAAGAACCCGCTCGCGCTCCCCTCGCTCGTGCTCGTCTTTCTCTCCGCGTACGGGCTCTCTGCCTGCGGGCCCGCCGAGCTCCGCCCCCGGACGACGGCTCCCTATGCAGAGGAGGAGTCGGGGCTCATCGGCGGGGCCTACACGTACGAGCGGCCCGAGGTGGGCTCGATCTCGATCGAGGGTGGGGCCTGCACCGCGACGCTCGTGGGGCCCCAGCTCGTGATCACGGCGGCGCACTGTGTGGACTACCGGTCGCGCGACACGCCGGGGTACTACGGAGACTTCGAGATCCGCACGGGCCCGACCTCGTCCCAGCGCTTCCGCATCACGCGGATCGCGTCGTACATGCGCAACCCTGCCGAGGTCATTGGCCCGGACGACGTCGCGCTCCTCGAGCTCGGCGCCCCGGTGCCGGCCTCCCTCGCGACCCCAGCGCCCATCGCTCGCCGCGAGCCCAGCGCGGGCTCGGGCGCGACGATCTACGGCTACGGCTGCCAGTCGCGCGGCTCCGGCGGCCGCTTCGCGAAGCAGAAGATGACGATCCGCTGGGGCGAGGAGACCGCGAACCTCTGCCCTGGAGACTCCGGCGGGCCGACGATCGGCGAGGACGGCGCCGTCTCCCGCACGAACAGCGGCTACTACGGCGGTCCCACCGGTCCCGACGACTTCGGTCAGGTGTTCCGTCACGCCGCGGCCGTCGAGGCGACCGCCGCGCGCTGGGGCCGCGCGCTCTCCGCGTCCGGCGCTCCGGGCGCGCCGCCGCCGGAGGATCCGCCGTCGAGGGATCCACCGTCGATGGAGCCTCCCGCCGGGGAGCCTCCGCCGGAGGAGCCCCCCGCCGGCGAGCCTCGGCCGGAGGACCCGCCCGCCGACGACGGGTGCGGCGGTGGCGGGTGCGCGCCGCCCGACGATGGCGGCGAGTGCGGCTCGCTCGACGGTTCCATCTGCCTGCCGGGCAACATCATTCAGCTCTGCACCGAGGATGGACACCTCGAGATCTACTTCTGTCCGGACGGCAGCGGCTGCTCACCGGGCGCGAGCGACTTCGCGTGCGAGTGGATCTTCGGTTTCTAGTGCTGCCGCCCAGAAATCCGATCCGTCGGAGTGAATCCGCCGGGGCCCTCACCGAATCGAGTACCTCTGCACCGTTGGCCGGACCCGGATCGAACGTGCGGGCAGTGGTGCTGGTTTGGATCTCCACGGGCCTACTTTTTTTCGCCCGTGTGACGTAAGAGTCCGCGGATGCGCACGCTCGTGCTCTCTCCGCGCTACACGGACGACTCGAACGCCATGTGGCGCGCGGCCACCGACCGCGGCTGGGACGTCGTGCGTGTGCGGAGCTACCGCCCCGACGCGATCGACCCGGCGGTCGCGAAGAAGGGTCCGGTTCTCTACGGCGAGACGCTGCTCGCCGATGCGCTCGCCGACCCGCTCGGCGTGGTGGTGGTCGAGCCGTCCTCGACGTGGCTCCCCTCGCTCCCCGAGGCTTACCGCAAGCGCGAGGTGAAGCTCTCGACGCTCGGTGCCGCGCGCGCGCTTCGGGTGCCCACGTTCGTCAAGCCCGTGGACGAGAAGATCTTCAAGTCTCGCGTGTACGACGACGGCGCGATGATCGACCCGGACCTGTCCATCGACGACACCGAGGCCGTGCACATCTCGCAGGTCGTTCAGTTCGAGCTCGAGGTGCGGCTCTTCGTCGCGAACCGGCGCGTGCACACGTACTCCGCGTACTTGCGCTCGGGAGTCCTCGCGAAGGACGACTCCGGCCAGTGGCCGATCGCCGACGCGGAGGCGAGAGAGGCGATGCGGTTCGCGAACGAGCTGCTCGGTGACCCAGGCGTTGCGCTGCCGGAGGCGCTCGTTCTCGACATCGGCAGGACGACCGACCGCGGATGGTGCGTCGTCGAGGCCAACCCATGCTGGGCCTCCGGGCTCTGCGGGTGCGATCCCCGCGCGGCCCTCGACGTCTGCGCGGTCGCCTGCAAGCCCGTGCACGAGCCGTCTCGCTGGAGCCGGCAGCCCAAGGGCTGAACCCGTCGTGATCTGCGCCAATTCCGCGGGGCCCCTCCCGCTCCATTCGCTGACGCGACTGCGGCGCGCGGGGCCTCAGAGCATGAGTCACTTGGATTGACTCATGCTCCGACATCTTCTTGCCGGTCTGGCCGCAGCCCCTCCCTCTCGCCGAGTGAATCGGCGAGAGCCTCCCTCCCGCCGATTCGAGCCCGTGGCACCCGCAACGATCCATCCGAGTGCCACGTGCTCTCAGCCCCGCCTGTACGCTGCGCTCGGAGGGGTCAGCCGCCGTAGCGGAGCAGGGTCGCGACGTCGTCGTCCTCGGGCGCGCGACCCTCGATGAAGTCTTTCACCCGCGGGTCGGTGACGCGCTTGATCTCGTCGACCGTGCCCGATGCGATGATGAAGCCCTTGTGCACCATCGCGATGCGGTCGGAGACCCGGAACGCGCTCGACATGTCGTGCGTGACGACGATCGAGGTCACGTTGTAGAGGCGCTTGGTCTCGAGGATGAGCGCGTTGATCCGCTCGGTGGACACCGGGTCGAGTCCGGTGGTGGGCTCGTCGTAGAGCAGAACGTCGGGGCGGATCGCGAGGGCCCACGCGAGCCCCACCCGCTTCCGCATGCCCTGCGAGAGGTCGCTCGGCATCATGTCGATCGTGTCCGGCAAGCCCACGTCCGCGAGGGCCCGGTGGACACGGTCGTCGATCTCTTTCGGCGGCATCCGGTAGTGCTCGCGCAGGCCGTAGCTCACGTTGTCGCGGACCGACATCGAGTCGAAGAGCGCCGCGCCCTGGAAGAGCATGGCGATGCGGCGCCGGATCGGTCCGTACGCGCGCTCGTCCTTTCCCTGGATCTCCTCGCCCGCGAAGCGGATCGTCCCGCCGTCCACGCGGAGCAAGCCGATGAGCAGCTTCAGCATCACGCTCTTGCCCATCCCAGAGCCACCTATGATAGTAAGCGCCTCGCCCGCCTCGACGTCGAGGTGCAGGTCCTCGTAGACGACCTTCGGGCCGAACGCTTTCTTGACGTTCCTGAACTCGATGAGCGCCACTGACGCGTCCTCGGAGCCTCTCGTTGTCCTGGATCTCCCCCGAAGTCGAGCCGTCGACCCCTCCGCGCACCGCGGGGCGCGACCTGCCCGTGCTCGCTGCGAGCCTCCTGCGCACTGCGAGCCTCCTGCTCGTGCTCACCGCGAGCCTCCTGCTCGTGGGCTGCGGAGACGCGTCCGAGGCGGCGGGTCTGGCCGACGACCTCGCTCCCCACGAAGAGGCCATCGGGCGCTTCGTGCACTGGGCCGAGCGTACGACGGGCGCGGCCCTGCCGCGCGAGCGAGCGCGCCTGGATGAGACCTTGTTCGCGCCCGTGCGCGCGGAGCCCCGTTTTCGCACGGTGGTGGTCGAGCTCTCGGGAGGATCACCGCTCCGTGCGGTCCATCCGGAGGGCGCCGAGGTCCCGGAGATTGCCTGGCGGAGCGTCCGGAGCCGCACGCTCGGCGTCCTCGAGGCCGGGCGTGACGCTCGAGACGAAGGGCTCGTGTGGGCGCGCCTCGGGCGCGACGGGCTTCGCGTCATCGTCGCGGTCGCGCGGGAGGCTCCGAGCCGCACCGGACTCGAGCCGTGAGCGTTGTGCTTCGATCACTGCCGCGGCTGGGCGGAGACCGAAGCGAGAGCCGCGTGAAAGCGGAATCCGGATCCGCGCCGGTTCATCCGGGGGTGACGGTCAGCCTCAGGGCGTAATCTAAGCGTCGACCGCCCTCCACGCCGCCAAACACCCGAAGGAAGTAACGGCCCCGCTCGAGCATGGAGGATTCGACCCTCGGACAACCGTCGACGAGCGCGCCTCGGACGAGGCGCGTCTGACCGTCCGCGGCGATGAGCTCCAGTGTGAAGGGATCGGGAAGGTCGGAGCGTCCGGCGCAGCTCTGCTCGGCGTCTGCGAGAAGCTGTGTCGTGAGCGAGGACGGGCTTGCGAGATCGACGGCGAACCAGTCGCTCTCGCACGAGGTCGCGATGCGTCCGGTCACGATCAAGGGCGTCCCGGGCGTGTAGAGAACGTGGTTCGCGCTGAAGAAGTCATCGTTGACTTCGAGCTCGGCGCGGTTCGTGAGCTCGCTCGTGATCTCGTCGCGGCACTGCTCGTCGCAACCGTCGCCCGGCTCGAGGTCTCCATCGTCGCAGGTCTCGCTATGCTCTCGCGCCCCGTTGCCGCATGTCGGGCGATAGACCTCGAGAGAGCCCGTCAGCCCCTCCTCACCGTACGCGTCGATCCCGACGATGTAGGTGCCGGCGGCCGAGGGCTGGAAGGTGAGGTGCTCGTCGGCGCTCGCATCGCAGAGGTCGACGGCCTGGTTGTCCATGCAGACGCGCAGATCGCAGGTGCCGAGGATGTAGAGCGCGGGGTCCACGGCCCCGACGTGTCGGTAGTGGAAGTGCCAGCGCTCGTTGGCATTGGCGGCGATTCGAAAGAACGCATCGGGCCGTTGGGCGCTCGGCCCAGGCACGTGGCGATGTCCCTCGAACCGTCGTCGGCGAGGCCACGCGTGTCGATGGTGATGGTGCGCGAGGCCTCTGCCACGACGAGCTCCGGAGGATCGTTGCAGTAGTCGGAGAGCGCGAACGGAGGTGGTCCGCCGTCGATGGCGGAACTGTCGCGAGGGCCTGCGTCCGCGGGTGTTGAGTCTCCGTCCAGCCCTGCGTCGCGCATGAAGAGCGATGGATCGAATCTGCCGATGCAACCTTCGAGGAGAGCGGCTGCACCGAGCAACGTCGCTTGCAAGAGCCGGGGACGCATCGCGCCTCCATGGGTGAAGTAGGGGTTCGACTCGAGAGCGTGAGTCGTGGAAGGCGGAGTCGGGGCAGCGGAGGCTGGGGTGGGGGCGGCGGAGGCCGGAGTGGGGGCAGCGGAGGCCGGAGTGGGGGCAGCGGAGGTCGGAGTCGGGAAACCGGAAGCGGGAGAGGCAGAATCCCGTGGACCTGCAGTCGTCGTTTCCGTCCTCGGCCCACGGTCCGCAGGCCTGCTGCGGGCTCGGTGGGGAGAGTCTACCGCCTCTTCCTCGAGCGGTGCGACTGCCTCGGCCGCCTCGCGGAGTGACTCCTCGGTCCCATGGTCTGCGCTCGGTTCTCGAGCATTCGCGTCTCCTCGAGGCTGGGCCTCCACGTCTGGGCGTTCGGCTCGGAGGGCCGTCGCGGGCTCCGCAGTCGGGGGGGTCCTGGCTTGTGTCGGCGTGGTCCTTGGTGACGCCGAAATCGAGCACCTTGACGAAGTCCTCATCCGCGTTCCGGTGGCAAAGAAAGACGTTGGCGGGCTCGAGATCTCTGTGCACGAGCTGCATCGCGTGGGCTTCGCGCAGCGACCTGCAGATCTGACGCGCGATGTGGAGCGCCCGGGCCACCGGCAGCGGGCCGTCGTCGCGGAGCACGCGCTGTAGCGTCCGACCCTCCAGCAGCTCCATCGCCATCTAAACAGAATCGCCGTGAGAGTGGATCATCCGCGTCGCGGCGGTTCTGTTTCGCGGAGCGGAGTTGGGTGGGGGGGGCCGAGC
>JBKDQC010000289.1:0-3357 GCA_046342295.1 Deltaproteobacteria bacterium
CAGGCACGCGTTGTCGCAGAAGCCGATGTCATTCAACCGCACGAGCGTCGCGAGCGAGGGAACGTGCGGAGCGCCGTAGGCCCGGAGGAGAATCCGCCACCGGAGGCTGCCGACGACGAGATTCATCGCCGTCGAGGCGCAGGCGATCAGGAACGCGAGCGGCGAGACGCGCAAGAGCGCTCCGCCGACCGCCCGGAGGTCGACGCGCAGGGCCACGTAGGCGACCGCGGCGAGCGTCGTGCCGATCCGCAGGCCGAGCATGATCCGGCGGCGACGAACGGCCGAGTGGGTCATCGTCGGCGTCTCGCCGGCGGTGGAGAGGCTGGGCTCCGTGGCGCTCACGCGCGAACCCCCGCCTTCCGCTCGATGTGGCAGGGCATCGGGTCGCTCACTGGAGCTCGATGCGAACGCGCGCGGTCTCTCCCGGGCTGACATCGACGGCGCGGGTGCGCGTGACGTTCAGCTCGGGGTTGACGCAGGTGATGGTGTGCCGCCCGGAGGGCAGCGCATGGTTGACGACCGGGGTCTCGCCCACGGCGCGACCGTCGATCGAGACATTGCACCAAGGTGTGGCGGCGATGGTCACGGCCCCCGGCCCCGAGGGCGCGCCACCTCCGCCCGACGGCGCCGCCGGCTCGCTGCTGCGCTCGCGCTCGCGCTCGCGCTCGAGATCGACACGGAGCTCGGTCTGTCGAGCCCCCGCGAGCCGGATGTCCTGCTCGTACATGCGCCGGCCCTCTCGGGTCACGCGGAGGCGGTGGCTGCGGGCGCTCGTCCGGATCTCGTAAGGGCTGCCCGACTCGTACCAGGTCGCGTCGAGCTGCACCCGGGAGTCTGGCGGGTCCGTCGTGAGCACCAGCAGGGCTTCGTCGGCGCCGAGCGGCGTCCGCTCGAGAGAGAAGGTCAGGTCTTCGACCTGTCCGGCCCGCAGCACCACAGCACGCGTCTGCGAGACCCAGCCTGGCAGCGACACCGCGATCGTGTGCTCGACGCCCGGCTCGAGGTTCTGCACGCGGAAGGGCGTGACCTGGGAGGTGTCGGCGCCATCGACCAGGATCTGCGCCCCGGCCGGGTTGCTCGCCACGTTCGCCATCGCGAAGCTCGCCGCGGACGGGCGCGCGAGCGTCACCTCCAGCGTCGCGCGGGGGGAGGCCTCCGTGAGCTCGACCTCGCGGGACTGCGCGACGAAGCCCTCGCTCGAGACCTGCACGACGTAGCGCGCGAGCGGCAGACGCTCGAGCGTCGCGGGCGTGCGCTCCGGTCTTCGCGCGCCGTCGATGCTGATCGCCGCGCCTGGCGGGACGCTCTGGATCACGAGCGCGCCCGGGCCCACGGGCGGCCCCGAAGGCTGCTGCGTCATCACGATTCCCACGGCCGCGGCCACGGCGGCCACGCCCACGAGCGTCGCGAGGATCCACGGCAAGCGCCCCGAGCGTTTCGCCCGCACGCCCGACATCGTCGCCTCGCGGGCCGCGGCCTCCTCTTCGGCGGCGACCTGCGCCGCGATCACGTCGGCGAGCTGTCGGCCCTCGGCCAGCAGCTGCTTCTGCTGCGCGAGCCTCTCGGCGAAGAGTCGCTGCATCCACTCGCCGGCCGAGAGCGGGCTCACCTTGAGCTGGGCAGAGCGGATGAAGTCCTCGAGGTCGGCCTGCATCTGCCGCGCGCTCTGGTCGCGCGCGCCGACATCCTTCTCGAGAGACTTGAGGATGATCCTCTCGAGCGGCTCGGGGATGCCGGGGTTGAGGTCACGCGGCCGGGGGTACTCCCCGTCCACGATCATCCGCAGCGTCTCCATCTCGTTCTGACCGCGGAACAGACGCCTGCCCGTCGTGAGCTCGAACAGGATGATGCCGAGCGAGAAGATGTCGCTGCGGCCGTCGAGGGCCTGCCCCTGCGCTTGCTCGGGGCTCATGTAGGGGACCTTGCCCTTGAGCTGACCCGAGCCCGTGTCCTCCATCGAGCTGCGGCCCGCCTTCGCGATCCCGAAGTCCACGAGCTTCACGTCACCGTTGAACGTCACGAGGATGTTCTGAGGGGAGACGTCGCGATGAACGATGTTCATCGGCTCGCCATCGAGCGTCGCCTTCTCGTGAGCGTGCGCGAGCCCGGCGCAGCACCCGAGCACGATCGACAGCGCGTGCTCGATCGGGAAGGTCGTCTCGTTGACCTTCTTCATCTGCCGCACGATCGAGCGCAGATCCTCACCGTGGATGTGCTCCATGGCGATGTAGAACTGCCCCTCGGCCTCCCCGACATCGTAGATGTGACAGATGTTCGGGTGATTGAGCGTCGCCGAGATCCTCGCCTCCTGGAGGATCAGCTCGACGAAGGCGCGGTCCTTCACGAGGTGCGGGAGGATCCGCTTGACGACGATGAGCTTCTCGAAGCCCGCGACCGAGCGCTGGAGGGCCAAGAAGAGCTCCGCCATGCCGCCGACGGCCAGCTTGCGCATCAGCGTGTACTTGCCGAAGCGGCGCGGCATCTGTTCGCCGTCCGCGCCGGGCGTCGCCGCGCCTGATGGAGCAGGCGCTGGCGTCCCAGGACGCGACGGGACGGGTTGCGGCTGGGAGGCGCGGGGGCTTCCCGCGGGCGCCGAGCTCATGGCCTACCTTTCACGCGGACGAACCGGAAGTCGACAGAAGACGTCTCGGCGCGAGTATGCCACGAGGGCTCGCGAACGTGTCAACGCGGCTCGCCGCGCTCCGCGCGGTCAGGGCACCCTGTAGAATTCGGGATGCTTCAGGGGGCCGACCTGCTCGCCCCCTGGGTCACCGTCGTCCGCGCCGCCCGCGCGGACGGGAAGCCGAATGGTCACCGGGGGCATGCCCCGCACGACGCCGACCTCCACGATGCTGCTCCGGTTGCGGAGGTGGGCCTGAAGGCGCACCTGCTCCCCCACCGGAAGCGCGAGGTTGCAGGGGGTGCTCTCGCACGCGAGCCCTTCGGAGCCCAGGACCTCGACCCGTGCCCCGGGCGGAGATGTGACGATCCCCACGCTCAGCATCTCGGGGCCGGCGTCCTCGGGTACGAAGGCGTCCGGGAGCAGGAGCGCGTCGGGCCGCGGGGCCGCGGCATCCGGAGGCGAGGCCGAGGGTGGGTCAAAGGCCGGTTCGCTGCTGGGCTGTCCGAGGAAGTAGAACGCGCCCCCGCCGATCGCGAGGGCGATCAAGCCCAGGCCGATGAACAAGAGCCCGTTCGAGCGTGGGGCGGGGGAGGGCATCTCGCCCTCCTCGAGGAGGAGCGTGCGCGCGGCCGGCGGCGCCGCGCGCACGGGGCCCCCGCAGCCCCGCGTCGGCGACTTGCCCGGCACCGGCGCGCCGCCCACGAACGGGCCGGCGCCCCCCCGCGAGCCGCCGC
>JBKDQC010000290.1:0-2165 GCA_046342295.1 Deltaproteobacteria bacterium
AAGTGCCAGCGCGTCACCCAGGCCAAGCCCAAGGGTCGGCAGCGCGGCATGTGCGGTCCGAACCTCATCGCTATCCTTTCCCTCCTCGTCGGGGTCTACCACCTCAGCCGAAGACAGGCGGCGCGGTGCGTGGGCGACCTGCTCGGAGTCGACATCTCGGTTGGCCTGGTCAGCAAGCTCGAGAAGCGAGTCGGCGCGATGCTCAAGCCTGCGCACGACGAGGCCGCGCGTGTAGTCCAGGACGCGAACACGAAGAACCTCGACGCGACTCCGTGGCTTCGCGACGGCGTGAGCGAGACACTCTGGGTGATCGCAAGCAAAGCCGCCGTGGTCTTCCACATCGTGGCGAACGGCTCGCAGGCCCTGCTCCAGCCGCTCATGGGCGCTCTCAAGGGCGTCTTGATGTCGGATCGCGGCTCTCAGTTCGGCTTCTGGGCAATGGAGTGCCGCCAAATCTGCTGGGCCCACCTCAGCCGCAAGTTCGTCGCGTATGGCGACGACAAGGACCCCCGAGCGCGCGATGCCGCGGGAAAGCTTCTCTTGCTCACTCAACCTCGATTTCGCTCCACGCGAAATCTCGGGTCGCTTCGGACGGTCTTCGCTGGCACACGAGATGCCGAGCGTGAAATGACGCACTCGGAATCGGCTGTTGCATACACTTCCCCCTTCCCCCCACGCGACGCGGGAGCTCCAGGAGCCTGACTGTGAGGGTGTCATTCGAGCAGGTGTGCGAGTGGAGACAGGGCAGGCACTCGCAACACCCAGCTCCGTCCGCTGCGAACGAGTTGTCCGGGCACACGAATCAGGCCGCGGCGAAGCCACTGGACACGCCATTTGGCCGCCGCCAGCACAGGGATCGCCGTGGAGACGAATCGTCGAAACAGGTTGTGCGCCAGGAGCTTGAGGAGAAACGCGGCGTGATTCGCCTCGAAGCCCCAGCACGGAACGTCGCCGAGGCCCCAGCCGCCCTTCCACTCCGCGATGAGAGTCTCGACCCCCGCACGGTCCTCGTAGCACCGCATCACCGCCGAGCGGCGAGTCCGTGGTCGTCGTGAGGTATGCCTTCACGGTGTACTCGAGATCGTCCCACAGGAATAACTGTTTGCCCGACCGCGGCTCGGTAGTTCGGACCGCGACGACGCGGACGCGCAGGCCGCGCGACAGCCACTCTCCGCGCGCAAACGAGATCTCCGCCACCTGCGTGGTCGGTTTGCCGTCCGCGTCTCGATCGACCGTCGTCCACGACGTCGTGTTCGCGATGCCATCGCGCAGGTCGCGGATCATTCGTGCCTTCACGACGAAATCGGCATCCTCGGCCACGATCGACTGAAGAATGCCTGCGCAGTCCGCGGCAGAGTCCATCCGCACGACGAGCTCCTGCTTGGACGTCAGCGCGGTCCTGCCGCGCCGAACGAGCTTCCGGACCGTCTCCGCATCGGCTTCGCCAAAGGTGGTATCGCCGGGCCGCAGGAGGGCGGCCATGCAGGTGTCGAGTTCCGCCCAGCGAGCGACGAGGGGATGGTAGCTCGGGCGTCCGTAGAACCAGGGTTGTAGCCCGGCAACGCCCCCTCGTGCGCGCCGTGAACTGGCAGCACGGAGGTGTCGATATCGAGGTGGGCACGACGAAGGCCTCGCAGGGCATCGAGGTCGGTGCCCCAGTGCGCCATCACCGCCTCCAGCGTCCGAACGGCGTTCTCGTCGAAGCGGCCGAGATCGCGATAGAGGGTATCGACGCACGGAACGGTGCCGCCTGCCAGACGCACGAAGACAGGATCCGACGCAAGCGCCTCGATGCCGAACACACGACTCTCGCCCGCCACATGCGCGTCGAGCATCAAGCGCATCTGGTTGGCCATGCTGTACACGACCCCGTGTCCAGTCTTGAGGCCATCGAACGAACTGTGCAGTTCGCGGTCGATGCCCTGCTGACGAAGGAACTGGCCGAAGGCGACGAGGCCTGCCGCGCTCGTCAGTCGCTCCGTAGTGCCAGCCGTGGTGACCTTGGTGGGATCGGGGCGACGAACACGCTCGCCGCGGTCCTGGTAGGCGTGCCCCGCTCCGCGCTTGCCTCCGAGCACGTCGCGGCGCACCTTGCCGGTGCTCGGTGTGGGCGTTGTGGATGTCATTGCAAACTAAACAACATCCACGCCGAGCGCTTTGATCCA
>JBKDQC010000291.1:0-3315 GCA_046342295.1 Deltaproteobacteria bacterium
GACGACCCCGCGAAGCCATCGGACGACACCGCGAAGCCTTCGGACGACACCGCGAAGCCTTCCGACGACACCGCGAAGCCATCGGACGACACCGCGAAGCCAGCGGACGACACCCCGAAGCCTTCCGATGTCCCCGCGAGCTCCTTCTCCGCGGCCGCCGCGACGCAGGGCCCAGCCCGGGCGGCGAATCTCGACGAAGAGAACGTGTGGAGCGCGCTCGACGAGGCGGTCGCGATGGACCGGCTCGTGGTGGGCAAGGTGATCGCGCGTCGCGAGGAAGGCTGGCTCGTCGGCCTCGGGGCGGGTGTGCACGGCGTGCTCCCCGAGCCCCAGCTCGGCGGGCTCGACGCCGAGCGCCTCGTCGGTGAGGAGCGGGCGTTCCGGGTCGTGTCCCTCAACGCGACGCGAAAGCGCGTGGTCCTCTCGCACCGCGACGTCGACCCCGCGGCCGAGCGCGCGCTCGTCGGTCGCAGCACGCCGGTGGGCTTCTCCGATCCGGCTGGCGGCACGCATGGCGGAGGTGCGGCGTGAAGCGCTGGCAGGAGATCCTCCTCGGCCTCGGCTGGGCGCTCCTCTTGCTCGTGCCCATCCTCTACGTCTGCGCGTGGGCAATCGAGCGCGTCTACGAGGTGCCGCTCGCGCCCGAGAGCTTCCGCTTCGAGCGACCGTGGGCGGCGCTGCTGCTGCTCGCCGCGCCGCTCGTGTGGCTCGGGCGCGTGCTCCTCCGTGACGCCGCGCCGCGCTTGCAGGTCTCTCGCGCCAAGGATCTGGCTGCGGTTGCCCGGCCCAAGGCCCGACAGTGGATCGCGCCGATCACCGTCGGCGCGCGCCTCGTCGCCGTGACGCTGCTCGCGGTCGGTCTCATGGGGCCGCAGTCGATCCACGCGCGCGAGGACACCGAGGTGCGCGGGATCGACATCGTGCTGACGCTCGACTGCTCGCTCTCGATGCAGGCGAGCGACATCTACCCGAACCGCTTCCAGGCGATGCAGGCCGTGGTCGACGAGTTCATCCGCAGGCGCCCCAACGATCGCATCGGCGCGGTCGTCTTCGGCGTCGACGCCTACACGTTGCTGCCGCTGACGACCGACAAGGAGGCGCTCCGCGGGGTCATCGCGGAGCTCGAGCTCGGCAACATCGACGGACAGGGCACCGCGATCGGCAACGCGCTCGGCGTCTCGCTCAACCGCCTTCGACAGTCTCGCGCGGCCAGCCGCGTGATCATCCTGCTGACCGACGGTGACTCGAATTCCGGCAACGTCGCGCCCGAGCAGGCGGCGGAGTTCGCCGCGAACATGGACGTGAAGGTCTACACCGTCCTCATGGGACAGAGCGACGAAGCGAGGGTCCAGCAAGGGGTCGATCAGGTCGGCCGCCCCATCTGGGATCGCGGGGAGTTCCCGATCAATCCCGCCCTCATGCGGCGCATCTCGGAGCGCACGGGGGGAGAGTCCTTCGTCGTCGGCGACCGCGAGTCGCTCGAGCGCAGCTTCCACACGATCCTCGACCGGCTCGAGCAGAGCGAGATCGAGGACCAGGGGCGCGTCTATGGCGACCTCTTTCCCGCCTTCGTGTGGCCTGCGCTCGGCCTGCTCGTGCTCGAGCTCGCCGTGGCCTCGCTCTACCTGAGGCGCTGGCCATGAGCGCGCTCATCACCCCGCTCACCACGACCCCGGCCTCGCGGAGGTCCGCATGACGTTCGCGCACGGCGAGCTGCTCTGGATGCTGCTGGGTGTGCCCGTCCTGGCGCTCCTGTCCTTGTTCGGCTCGTGGTGGCGCCAACGGGCGACGGCCCGCATGGGCGGCGGCGGCGCGCTCGAGAGCCTCGTGGTCGGAGACGCCCGCCGCTGGCGCGCAGCCCGCGCGGCGCTCTTCACGCTCGGCGTGACGTTGATCGTGATCGCCATGGCCGGGCCGCAGTACGGGAGCCGCACGCGCATCCTGCGCCGCCGCGGCGTCGATGTGATCGTGGCGCTCGACTTCTCGAAGTCGATGCTCGCGCGGGACGTTCGCCCGAGCCGCATCGAGCGCGCCAAGGCCGAGGTGCTTCGCTTCGTCGAGGAGCTCGACGGAGACCGCGTCGGGTGCGTCGCGTTCGCGGGCGAGACGATCGAGTTTCCGATGACGGTCGACTACGCGGCGCTCGCGCTCTTCTTTCGCGATCTCGGCCCCTACGACATGCCCGTGGGGGGGACGGCGATCGCGCGCGCGCTCGTCGCGAGCAAGCGCCTCTTCGAGCGCGCGAGCTCACGCGACGCCCAGCAGGCCGAGGCGCAGGAAGGGCGCCCGCGCTCGCGCGTGGTGATCCTCTTGACCGACGGCGAGGACCACGAGGGCGATCCCATCGCCGCCGCGCGGGAGCTCGCGGAGGCCGGGATTCGCGTCTACACCGTCGGCATCGGCACCTCGACGGGCGAGCCGATCCCCACCTACGCGCCGGACGGAACCTGGACCGGCTACCAGCGCGACGAGCAGGGCAACATCGTCCACACCGCGCTGAGCGAGGAGGCGGAGGGGCAGCTCCGCCAGATCGCGGAGCTCACGGGCGGCCGCTACTACGCGGCTGGACGGGGCGCGGTCGGCATCGATCAGATCCGCGGCGACATCCGTCGCATGCACCAGGACGAACAGCGCTCGCGGCGCGTCACCGTGCAGGAGGGACGCTACGCTCTCTTCCTCGTGCCGGGCTTCCTCCTCGTCGTGCTCGAGGCGCTTCTTCCGGATGCCTGGATCGGTGCGTTGCGTCGGCGGCGCCGTGCTCCGGTCAAGGGCGCGGGCCAGAAAGGATCGAAGGCGTGATGTCTCTTCGAACGCTCGTGTCGATCGCGACGGCAGCCACCGCGCTGTCGATGGCCCACGCGCCGCACGCGCTCGCGTGGGAGTGGCTCCGCTCGGAGAACGCGCACGTCCGCGATGGCAACGAGGCGCTGCGTGCGGGTGACGCGCAGGCGGCGCAGGCCGAGTACGACCGCGCCGCGGCGGAGCTGCCGTCCGAGCCCGGCGTTCAGCTCGATCGGGGCCTCGCGCTCCTGGCGCAGGAGGAGCACGCGACGGCCCGCGAGGCGTTCTTGAGGGCGACCGAGCCTCCGGCGCCGCGCGAGATCCGGGCCGCCGCCCATTACGACGCGGGGCTCTCTTTCTACCGAGAGGCCGATGCGGCGGCGACCGCCGGCGACCACGCGCGCGCCCGCGATCTCTTCGGTCAGGCGGCCGAGCAGTTCAGGCAGTCGCTTCGCCAGGTCCCGGGGAACCGAGACGCGGGCTGGAACCTCGAGCTGGCGCTGCGCCGAGAGACGCAGGAAGAGGAAGAGCAGG
>JBKDQC010000292.1:0-1119 GCA_046342295.1 Deltaproteobacteria bacterium
GCCCGTCCGCCGGCACGCTCCCGGCTTGCCGGTGATTCGGTCCCACGCGCGCGACGTGGACCTTCGCGCCGGAGGCATCGACGAGGCTCTGGAGATCGTCGAGGTCGCTGGTGATGATGTCGGCCCGTCGTTCGACAGCGAGCGCTACGACTGCTGCGTCGACGACGTCGCCGCTCCTGGACTTCGCCAGCAGGGCCCCGGCGCGGTGCGCCGTCCCCTCCGCGAGCGGCACCACCTGGCACCCCGCGAGAAGCCGGCGCAACTGAGCCTGTCGCGGAGACCGGCTCACCTGGGCGAGGACGGGCGTGGGAACGAGCGTCGCGAGCCCGCGCTCGAGCCGCGCCCGGTGCTCCGCCCAGAACCTGCGATCGGAGCGGTCGGCCGCAACCAGCGCGCCGCTGTCGTAGACGACCGTCCTCACGACGCCATCGCCCTCATCGGCGCGACCGTCGAGGGCTGCGCGGTCGCAGATGCTCGCTCTCGACTCGCACGTGCGCGGCGCGCATCTCCTCCTCCGAGAGCGCGCCGTGCTCGGCCTCCCACTCGGCGACGGCCGCGAGCCCGTCTCGGATGCGAAGCGCCGATCGAGCGGCCTCGGTCATCCAGCGCGACACGCTCACGCGGTCTGCGCGCGCGGCGCGAACCACTTGCGCGTGAACAACGGGGTCCACGGTCATCGCGAGCTTGATGGCAGGGTTTCCACGCGGCATCCGCAAACCATACTACGGCGGTAGGATGGTTGTCGATGCGGCCTGGGCGGGACATCTTCGCGTGCCCCTCCGGCCACCGGATGAAGTACGTGGCCACCATCTTCGACAGGAAGGCCTCGTGTCGCCTCGCATCGCGCTCTCGGCGTGAGCCTCGCTGCGACTCTTCTCAGGGACCGAGAAACAATCGGGTCCGGGGGCGCCTGAGCCCCGAGCGCGCGCCGTGACCGCTCAGCGACACCGGGGTGACGCCGCGGGCCGGAACCCTCGCGGTCGCGCGCGATGCGACGCAAGATCGAGGACGAGCGCGAGGCACGCCAGTGCTTGAAGGCCGCGAAGGCCGCGAGGCTGACGGCTGGCGAGTGGGCGCGCGAGCACGGCATCGACGGCCGCTCGCTCAACGCCTGGCGGA
>JBKDQC010000293.1:0-4058 GCA_046342295.1 Deltaproteobacteria bacterium
GAGCATGAGTCACTCGGATGGACTCATGCTCTGACGTTTCTTTCCGGAGGGTCTGGCCGCAGCCCCTCCCTCTCGCCGAGTGAATCGGCGAGAGCCTCCCTCCCGCCGATTCGAGCCCGTGGCACCCGCAACGATGCCTCCGAGTGCCACGTGCTCTCAGAGGCTCACGTAGAAGAAGTTCAGGCACATCTCGTCGAGGGTGCCCTCCCCCCAGGTCGTGTGGGTGTCGCGGCCCATCGAGTTCCACTCGCACGTGATGCGGACGCGGTCGGATGCCGACACGCGGAAGGGGGTCGCGTACCAGTAGGCGAGCTGCCAGTTGAAGTCCCAGCGCGGCACGTCGATGACGCACTGCTCGCCGCCATCACGCACCACGTCCACCCGAAGCGACGTGCCCATGGTGTGCATGTGCGGGAAGCTGCCGAAGACGCGCGGGCTCAGCGAGCCGAGCGCATCGAGCGATTGCGTCGCGCTCGACGTGTAGCTTGCCATGCGGGGCGGGATGTTGAAGCCGCCATCGACCATCGGGACGATGTACGCCGGCACCGCGCGCTCTGCGGTCTGGATGTCGACGGTGGTGCGGTCGGCGCCCATCCCCCCGAGCACGTTGTAGTGGATCTGCACGATGAGCGGACGCGACCGCGGAATCTCGACGCCCGTGCCGCGCGGGAAGTTGGTAGCCCCGCCGCCGGGCGCCCACAGCACGACGGGGAACGCCTGCACGCCCGCTCCTCCGAAGCAGGTGTAGCCAGGGCCCGCCTCTCGGCTGTCCGCCGCTCTCGCCTGCGCGCCTTCCTCGTCGCTCGTCGGCTCGTAGACGATGACGTGGTGGACGGTGGCGGGATTGCCCGGGTGCACGTCGTAGCCCGTCACGTAGCCGCCGGGGGAATCGACGAGGAAACAGCGGTAGTCGTCGCTGCCGCTCCGGTCCGGCGCGTAGTCGACGCCGATGTCGAGCGTGGTCACCGCACCGGTCAGGCGTGGCGGCGGCACGACCTCCGGCTCCGGCGTCGCCGGGTCGCCCATCGGCATCCCCTGCCCGAGCCACGCCGCGAACGTGGCGATCTCGCCGTCCGTGAGCCAGCGGGCATCGCGGAACGTCTCGCATGCGCCGCTGTTGTCGGCGAGGTACGGGGGCATGGTGCGGTCGCGCGTGACCTCGACGAGGCGCGCGCCCCAGATCGAGACCTCTTCGAAGGTCGTGAGCGGGAATGGCGCCACTCCGCCCGAGACGTGGCATGACGCGCAGTGGCGAGCGACGATCGGTCGGAGCTCGCCGTAGTACGTGACCTCCGCCGCCGGCCCCGTGTCCTGCGCGGGCACCGACGTGTCGTCGCCAGGGCTCGCACGGGCATCCTCGGCCTGGCTCGTGGCCGCATCGGGAGCCGGAGCGCCCGCCTCGCACGCGGCTGTGGAGGAGGCGAGCCCCAGGAGAAGGACCGCCATGAGCAGGACCAAGGGCGGACGAGACGTCATCGGAACCTCCGACGGGCAGGATACGGGAAGCATGTCCTGCGAGGTAGGGCCCCCCGTGTTAAGGGCGCTTGGTGCGCTCGACCATGGAGTTTGGGAAGACGCTCGCGGTGTTGCTTGCTCTCTGGGGAGCGCTGGCGGCGATTGGCTACTTCGGCGGCGCATTCCCGATGGAGACGGGCGTCTCTTCGACGCGACGGGACGACGATGCAGGGGTGGCCGCGGACGCAGGCGTCGCGGGCGACGCACCTGCGGAGGGGGAGCTGCCTGATGCATGGGTCGAGCCCGAGGATGCAGGGCGCGTCGCCGCGCTCGACGTCTTCGGGGTGTGCGCCGCGCCCGACGAGGTTCGGTGGACCTTGGGGGACCTGTTCGGCGACTCCGCCCACGAGCTCGTGGTCGGATGCGCCGGCGACGTGCAGCTCCTCGCGATGTCTCCGCAACACCCCCCCACCCGCGTCGCTCGCTTCGTGCCATCCGAGGCCGCGAGCCTCCGGGACGCCGCGATCGGCGACATGGATGGAGACGACCGACAGGATCTCGCGCTGGCGATGGACTCGGGGCTCTTTCTCGTGAGCCGGGACGCGAGCGGGGGCTTCGCTTCGGCGAGGGTCCTCGCGCCCGGGCGGCATGGCGTTCTGGCGCTCGGCGAGCTCGACGCGGCCGAGGGGCTGGACCTCGCCGTGATCCACGGCGCCGACCCGCGTGCAGAGATCTGGCTCTTCCACGGCGGCCCGACCCCGCTGCGCGGGGGCACGGCGCCCGCACCGGTCGAGACTGCGGCGCTGGCTGTGCTCGACCTCGACGTCGACGGTCACCTCGACGTGCTCGCAGTCGGACCTCACCAGATCCTTCTCGCGTTCGGCGATTCCCGAGCGGGGATCGCGCGCACGCGCTCGATGACGCCGGGAGGCCGCAGCGCGGTCGTGCTTGCGGACGCGAACGGGCGGCCCTTCGTCGTCGTGGAGCGAGACGGCGGTGCCTGCGCGTTGCAACCGACGCCCGGGATGGACGAAGCCGGCGAGTGCGCGCCGCTCCCTTCCCTTCATCCCGACGCGCGCCTGCTCCGCGCCTCCGGCGAGGGCCTCGTCGGCGTTCGCCACCCGGATGTCGTCGGGTGGACCGCGGCAGGCACGGGCACGTTGGCGACGCTCTCGACGACGCGGTTCGGACTGCACAGGGTGCTCCGCCGCGACGGCGAGTTGGTGATGCTCGGTTCGCGCGTTGACGCGTCCGGGGCGCGCGCGATCGAGCTCGCGCGTGCCCCGCTCTACGCGGCACTTCGGGATGACGAGGAGCCCGCCGAGATCGAGGACGCTCCGCTCGTGCTCGAAGTGGCGCTTCCGGATCCCAACGCTCCTTGATGGCACCTCAGCGCGCGACGATGCGTCGAACCTGGGCGCCGGAGCCGAAGCTGATCACGTAGAGCTCGCCGGCGGCGTCCTCGCCGAACGACACCAACCCCGTCACACCGCCTCCGATATCGAGGCGCGCGGGCTCTCGCACGCTTCCGTCGCAGTCGCGGAAGGCGGCGACATCGCTCGAGCAGTAGTCCCCGAAGAGATAAGCGCCGCGAAGCGCGGGGATGGCCGTGCCTCGGTACACGTAGCCGCCGGTGATGGAGCAGGCGCCCCGCAGTACCTCGCGCGAGGAGTCGTGCGCGACCTCGTAGATGGGCGGTGTGTGGGTGTCGCCGTCGCGCAAGCGGTCGCCGCCACGGAACGGACGCGTTCCCTCGAACTCGCTCCACCCGTAATTGCGGCCACCGTTGCCGGGCGGCTCGAGATCGACCTCTTCCCACGCTCCCTGGCCGACGTCGGCCACGTACATCTCGTCGGTCTCGCGGTCGAAAGAGAACCTCCACGGGTTGCGGTACCCGAAGGCCCAAATCTCCTCCCGCACACCGGCCACACCGACGAACGGGTTGTCCGCAGGGACCCGATACGTGGCTCCGCCGCTCGTGCCACTCACGTCGATGCGCAGCATCTTGCCCAGGAGATCGGTCGGGTCCTGCGCGGTTCGGCGCGGATCGCCACCGCCGCCACCATCGCCCGTGCCGACGTAGAGGTAGCCGTCCGGCCCGAACGCGACCATGCCGCCGATGTGGTTGCTTGCGAAGTCTTCGATGACGAGGACCTCCGTCAGGCGCGGGTCGGCGACATCGGGTGAGCCGGTGCTGCGCCGTCCGGTGGACAGCGTGTTGTTTCCACCGAGCGGCGTGTACGCCACGACGAACAGACCGTTGGTCGCGTAGTCGGGGTGGAACGCGAGGCCGAGCAGGCCGCGCTCGTCACCGCCGGTCGGTGCCCCCTCGATCAGGGTGCGGATGTCGAGGAACGGGGTTGAGAGCACTTCCCCGGCGCGCACGATGTAGACGAGACCCCTTGCGTCGACGACGTAGAGGTCGGGCGAGCCCGGGGCGTGCGTGAGGAACACGGGGCGGGCCCAGTCGAAGCCAGGCGCAACATCCTCGAGCGACAGCGCCGGATAGCCGCTGCGAGCGCAGTCGTCCCCCACCATGCCCCCGGAATCCGGCGCAGCGGCGGCATCGGGCGCGCCGGTGTCCGCCATCGCAACCGGCGAGT
>JBKDQC010000294.1:0-5136 GCA_046342295.1 Deltaproteobacteria bacterium
TTGACTCATGCTCTGACGTTTCTTGCCGGAGGGTCTGGCCGCAGCCCCTCCCTCTCGCCGAGTGAATCGGCGAGAGCCTCCCTCCCGCCGATTCGAGCCCGTGGCACCCGCATCGATCCATCCGAGTGCCACGTGCTCTGACGGGTGGGCCGCGCCGATCCGATGCATCCTGGCTCGGCGATGATCGTCCGCCGCTCTCGACCGGCTCTCCGTTCGCAGGGCTTGCAGAGACGAGGTCGCTCGTCGCGGCGTCGAGCACGACGTGGCAGCGAGCCTTCATGCTGCGGGGGCTCGCGCGTCACTTCTTCCGCTCCGACGCAGCGTGGCGGAGACACGATCCGATGCGCCTCGCCGGAGAGGCGAGCGCCGAACAGACACCCGATCTCTACCTGCTCTGCGGCCGCCGCGACGAGTGGGGCTGCATGGAGGGCTCGCTCGCGATTGTCGAAGCCGCACGCGCGAGACACCTCGCGCTGGAGTGGCACCCTCGTGATGGCGGCCACTGCGACGTCGACCCCCCCCACGCTGGCCCGCTTCCTCACGCGCTGAACGAGTACGTTCGCGAGGTGGACAGGACGCGCGGCGTCGCGGATCAGGTCGGGACCGACGTACGGATGTCGCGTGTGCTCACGCATGCCGCACGACGGGGCGCGACCCACATCCGGACCTCGTGCCGAGCACGGCCCCTCAGAGCATGAGTCACTTGGATGGACTCATGCTCTGACGTTTCTTGCCGGAGGGTCTGGCCGCAGACCCTCCCTCTCGCCGCGTGAATCGGCGAGAGCCTCCCTCCCGCCGATTCGAGCCCGTGGCACCCGCATCGATCCATCCGAGTGCCACGTGCTCTCAGGACACTCACGTCCCGAGGATGACGCGCTTGGCGCCTCGGCCCTCGAGCCAGGCCGCGACGCGCTTCTCCTGCTCGCCCTGCACGAGGACCTCGCTCCCCTCGACGCTCGCGCCGCAGCCGAGCGCCTTCTTGAGCTCGCGCGCGAGCTCCTCGAGCTGCGCGGGGCTGGCCTCGAGGCCGCGGATCGCGGTGACGGTCTTGCCGCCACGGCCCTTGCGAGATTTCGCGACCACCAGCTTTCCCGCGAAGCGCCGGTCCAGAGGCGGCTCCGCGCCCTGGGTGCGCTGCGGTGCGGGGTCTCCGGCGGGGAGCGCGTCCTTCAGCGCGGCGAGCTTCGAGAACGGGTTCGACATGGACGTGCCTGGGATGGAGCGAGCCCAGCTTGTGCGGCGCTCGGCCGCGAAGGCAAGGTCACGGTCACGCAGGCGAGACCGCGCAGGCAAAGTGGCGTCACAGACACCAGTACGCGAGGCCCGGAGGCACGGCCCTCGGATCGAGCATCGACTTCACGTCGATGACCACGCCGCGGTCGTGCACGAGGGTACGGAGCTTGTCGCCGCCGAGCCCCCGGTACTCGTCGTGGGAGACCGCGAAGACGACAGCGTCGAGGCCCGTGAGCTCCTCGAGCGGCGTGAGCGAGATGCCGTACTCGTGGTGCGCTTCCTCGGCGTCCGCGCGCGGGTCGGCGACCCTCGGCTCGATGCCGAACTGGCGCAGCTCCGCGAGGATGTCGGGCACACGGCTGTTGCGGAGGTCGGGGACGTTCTCCTTGAAGGTCAGGCCCAGCACGCCGACCCGCGCGCGCTTGACCTGGATGTCGCGCGCGATGAGCAGCTTGATCAGCTTCTGCGCGACGTAGGTGCCCATGCCGTCGTTGATGCGTCGGCCCGCGAGGATGACCTCCGGGTGGTAGCCGAGGCTCTCGGCCTTCGCGGTGAGGTAGTAGGGGTCGACGCCGATGCAGTGGCCGCCGACGAGGCCCGGGTAGAATTTCAGGAAATTCCACTTCGTGCCGGCCGCCGCGAGCACGTCGCGCGTGCGGATGCCCATGCGGTCGAAGATGAGCGAGAGCTCGTTCATGAGCGCGATGTTGAGGTCGCGCTGCGTGTTCTCGATGACCTTCGCGGCCTCGGCGACCTTGATGCTCGCCGCCCGGAACACGCCCGCGCTCACGATCGCGCCGTACACGCTCGCGACGCGCGCGAGCGAGGCTTCGTCCTCGCCCGCGACGACCTTCACCGTGCGCTCGAGCGTGTGCTCGCGGTCACCAGGGTTGATGCGCTCGGGCGAGTATCCGAGCTTGAAGTCCCGGCCACGCTTCAGCCCGGAGAGCTTCTCGAGGATCGGACCGCAGTACTCCTCGGTCACGCCGGGGTAGACGGTGGACTCGTAGACGACGATGGCGCCCTCGGGCTTGCCATCGCGCTGGCCGAGCGCGCGGCCGACGCTCTCGGACGCGCTCTTGACGGGGCGCAGATCGGGCTGGCGGTTGGCGTCGATCGGCGTCGGCACGGTGACGACGAAGAACGAGATCCCCGCGAGCGCCGCCGGATCGGTCGTCATCTTCAGGGTCGTCTTCTCGAGCGCGTCGCCCTCGACCTCGTTCGTCCGGTCGTGACCGCGCTCGAGCTCCGCGACCCGGCGCGGGTCGATGTCGAAGCCGACGACGTGCTCGAACGCGCGCGCGAAGGCCAGGGCCACGGGCAAGCCGACGTAGCCCAGGCCGATCACCGCGATCTTTTCGTCCGTCCGAAGCGTCACTCGTTCCTCCGTGGTGCTCTCGTTGGTGTCCCGGGCCGGCGCGAATCTTCAAGACGATGCGCACCCCGTCAAATCCACGGGAAAACGAGCGGCGGCCACGCGGAACCCGTTGTATCTTCCATTCATCTGGGTGGACCCACCCCTCACACCGAGGGCGGCCGCCACGGAGGTGCCCATGCGACGCAGGATGTTCCTCGCCAAGATCCACCGAGCCACCGTCACCCACGCCGACCTCGACTACGAGGGCAGCGTGACGATCGACGAAGACCTGATGGACGCCGCCGGCATGCTCGAGCACGAGGAGGTCCACGTGTGGAACGTGACCCGCGGCACACGGCTCGTGACCTACACGCTGCGTGGGCCCCGCGGCTCCGGTGTCGTCTGCATCAACGGGGCGGCCGCGCACCTGATGAAGCCGGCTGACCTCGTGATCCTCGCGACCTACGGCGAGATGGACGAGGACGAAGCGCGCCGGCACGTGCCTCGGGTGGTCCGCGTGGACGCGAAGAACCGGAAGATCGGCATGGAGCCGGAGCGCCCGGGGCCGCAGATGCCGCGGCACCTCGAAGGCGGCGCCCCGCAGGACAGCCCGCCGGGGCCGTGATCGACGCGGATTGTTTCGGGTCCGAGCGCGAGGAGCAGACCGAGGGCGGTCCCGGTACGTCGGAGGGCCAATGCGCAACCCATGCCCCCTCCTCTTCACGCTCACGTCGCTCACCCTCCTCGCTCCCCTCACTTCGCCCGCCCGCGGCAAAGCCCAGGACCGCGCTGGCCCACCCACGTCGGAGGTCGAGGTGATGGACTTCGTCGACGGGGACCAGGTACACGGCGGTCGCGTCGGCCCGTGGGAGGAGATCCTTACGAGCCGCCGAAGGGTCCTGCGCCGGACGCTGATCCAGACGCGCGCGCACTTCCGCCGGGAGATGCTCGAGAGCGTCGAGGACCTCTGAGAGCATGAGTCACTTGGATGGACTCAGGCTCTGAGAGCACGTGGCACTCGGATGGATCGATGCGGGTGCCACGGGCTCGAATCGGCGGGAGGGAGGCTCTCGCCGATTCACTCGGCGAGAGGGAGGGTCTGCGGCCAGACCCTCCGGTCAGAAACGTCAGAGCATGAGTCAATCCAAGTGACTCATGCTCTGAGACGACGTCGACTTCGACTTCGCGCGAGCGCGCCGAGCGAGGTGGGCGACGTCAGAGCCGGGCGTGCTCGAGCAGCTGCGGGACGAGCGGTGCGCTCGCGTCGATCTTCTCGAGCAGCGCGTCGGCGGGGCTCTGGCCCTTGGAGACGAGGCGCTCGAGGCGCGCGAGATGGATGCGCTCGTCCTCGCCGCTCTTGTTGAGGTTCGAGAGGCGCTCGAGGCCCCCCGAGGCGATGCGGAGCAGATCGCTCGCCCACTCGCCCACCTCGCGCTCGCCGAGCCTCGCCCGGAGCGCACGGTCGGCGATGTCGGGGCGCGCGGCCCTGGCGTCCTCGAGGCGGACCCTGGACGCGAGGGCCTCGGCCGACGCGAGCGCGTGGTCCTCGTAGAGCAGGCCCTTCCACAGGGCAGGGAGCGCGCACACGAGATCGGTCGGTAGGCTGTCGGCGCCTCGCATCTCGAGCGTGCGCTTGAGGCGGACCTCCGGGAAGAGGCTGTTCACGTGCGTGACCCAGTCTTCCTTGGTCGCGCGCACGCCCTGCCACCCCTCGGCCAGGAAGCGCCGGAAGGTCTGCCCGGTGTTGTGCACGACCTTGCCTTCACGCTTGACGAGGAACATCGGCACATCGAGCGCCCACTCGATGTAGCGCTGGTAGCCCATGGGCGACTCGTCCCAGGCGAAGTCGAGCAGCCCCGCGCGGTCGTTGTCGACATCGAGCCAGACGCGCGCCCGGTGCGATCGCTCGCCCGTGATCCGGCCCTCCACGAAGGGGCTGTTCGCGAACATGGCCGTGACGATCGGCTGCAGGCGCAGGCTCACGCGGAGCTTGCGGATCGCGTCCTCTTCGCTCGCGTAGTCGAGGTTCGCCTGCACGGTGCAGGTGCGGAGCATCATGTCGAGCCCGTGGCGCCCGCGCGTCGGCAAGTACTGCCGCATCACGCCGTAGCGGAGCTTGGGCACGAACGCGAGGTCCTCGTTGCGGGCGAGCGGATGGAAGCCGAGGCCCAGCCACACGATGCCGAGCTTCTCCGAGATGTCCGAGAGCTCGCGCATGTGCGCGCGGAGCTCGCCGCAGGTCTCGTGGATGGTCGCGAGCGGCGCGCCCGAGAGCTCCAGCTGCGCCCCCGGCTCGAGCGTCACCGAGGCGTCGCCGCGACGCAGGGCGACGACGTCTCCCTCCTCGTGCTCGCGCTCCTCGAACCAACCGTGTCGCTTCACGAGGTGCGAGAGCACCGCGGCCACACCGCGCTCACCGAGGTACGGCACGGGGGAGCCGTCCGTGTAGATCGCGCACTTCTCGGCTTCGGTGCCGATGCGCCACCGCGCCCGCGGATTCTCGGCCTAGTGGAAGGGCTCGAGGAGCTGCACGAGCGAGGTGAGGG
>JBKDQC010000295.1:0-5006 GCA_046342295.1 Deltaproteobacteria bacterium
TGGGCGGAGAATGGGACCCCTGCCGTGCCGAAGCCAGTCCACATGCCTCCTCGTGAAACGTCATCTCCCGAGCGCGACGTCGGCGAGCGCGACGACGTTTCCGGCGTGAGCGCCTCGCTCGAGTCGGTGCCGAAGAAGGCGCGTCGCGAGTTCTCGGCGTCCGAGAAGCTGCGCATCCTGAAAGCCGCCGAGGCCGCCGTTCGCAGCGGGCGACGCGGAGCGCTCGGAGAGGTGCAGCGCAGGGAAGGCATCTACTCCTCGCACATCTCGGCGTGGCGCGAGCAACTCGGGATGCGCGGGGCCGCGGGGCTCGAGGCGATCGGCGTGGACGAGAGCGACTTCGAGATCATCGAGATCACGGGGCGGGGTGCGAAGAAGAACCACGCGCAGCGACTCTCCACCGCGATCGCGCAGAAGGTCGCCGACGCGCTCCGGGGAGACTTCCCCGACATCGCACCGGACGAGGATGGTGGCGGGCACGAGTCGCTGTCGGCCGGCGCGGAGGGCGTGAAGAAGCTCGACGTGAACTACTCGACGAAGCGCAGCGGCCTCGAGCTCGCCGTCTCGATCAAGACGATGAACTTCAGAGACGAGGAGACCCGTCGCTATACGAAGAACACGAAGAGGATCGACGGGGAACTCCGTGCGGAGGCCCAGGACTGCCACAAGCGTTTCCCGTACGCCGTGCTCGCAGCGTGTTTCTTCTTGCCTGTCGAGGCAGCGAACGACGGGAAGGGCCGGTCCAGCCTCAAGCACAACGCGGACGTGTTCGCTCGTCGTGCCGGCCGGAAGTCGAAGGACGACGACCCGAGCCTCTTCGAGTTCGTCTTCATCGGCCTGTACCGCGACGACGGCACCGTCCGCTTGTTCCCCGCGACGCCGGAGGTGCCGCCCCGAGGCGTCCCAGAGAAAACAATGACCTTCACGGAGGTCCTCGCCGAGATCCGCAGGCTCCACGCCGAGCGCAACCGGAGGCGATGACGCTATGCGGTAGGGAGATCGGGCAGGATGTCGCGAAGGTGGGTGGGCATTCCTTCGTCGGGCACAAACGAGGAGACGACCGTCCAGAGCGGCGGTTTCGCCACGATTTGATCCAGCGCCTGGTCGAACCGTCGAACCCACTCATCCTGCAAGAACGTCTGCCACTGACGGGGTCGCTATTCGCTACCCACAAGCGATGGGATGCGGTGAACAACAGCAGACAGGGCTGCGCACCGTCAGGGCCCCCGGTCTCGGTCCCCGTCCGACCAGCACCCACCTGACCAGCGCTGCTCCCCGTCCGGTGCCTGCGCGCAGGGTGACGACACGCGAGTTGGGTTCGCCGAACCGAAGCCGCAGCGATCTCCCGGTGCTATCGTCGCCGGATGGCTCTACTCGACGGGACGCCGTACTCGCTGCCGGAGGCAGGCGCGACCGAGCTGATGCGCGCGATCGCCAACCTCGGTGAGCGCGTCGACCTCCTCCGACGCGACCGTCGCCTCGGTGAGGACACCCTGCGGGCCTACTATGGTGAGAAGCGGTTCGAGGTGGTTGCGGAGTCAAACGCCATCGAGGGCAGCCCCCTGAGCATCGGCGAGACGAAGTTGGCCGTGCAGCGAGGCATCACGATCTCGGGGCACGACCCCGCCTACTCGCGAGACGCGCGGAGCCTGCACGCGGCGACGGTCGAGCTTGAGGCGCTCGCGCAGCGACACGAACCGACCGACATCCTCGAGCTCCACCGGCTCCACGAGATCATCTTTGGCGAGCGGCCCGGTGGTGGAAGCTTCCGCAGCCAAGAGGTGAGGATCACCGGCGCCCGCCATGTGCCGCCGCGAACCATCCGGGGCGTGCTGGATGCGATGGAGCTGTGGGAGAACTGGTCGAAGGCACACGGTGACGCGCCCTCGCTGCTCCGGGGCGCCGTGCTCCATGCCTGGCTGGCGCACATCCATCCGTACATCGACGGAAACGGAAGGCTCTCGCGCGCGGTGACCAACCTCGAGCTGATCCGCTCGGGCTATCCACCGATCGTGATTCGGCGGAAGGACCGCGAGCGATATCTCGACGCGCTCGCCGAGTCCGACGAGGGAGGCAACATCGGCCCGTTCTTCGACCTCATCGTGCAGCGCGCGTCCGATGCTCTCCAAGAGCTGGAGCGCGTCGCGAAGGAGAAGGATGGCTACGACCCGATGGTCGAGCGCGTGCGCCGCCGCTACGAGAACCAGTTGAGCCTCTGGCACACCGGTCTCGACTTCCTGGGGAGCCTGATCGAGGCCCAACTCGCGAACGCGGCGAGCGAGGTCGGTGAATGGCGGGTGGGTCGGTACGAGGAGTACCTCGACCTCGACGACTTCGTGGACCTGCTCAGGGGCCGACCTCCCACTGGTCGGCGTACGTGGCGCTTGGATGTCCGCCTCGAACTGCCGGGGCTCGGCGCGGGTCACTATCTCGGTTGGGTGGGCTACCGAAGCGACGCTCTCCGAGCAGCCTGCCGAGAGGTGTCCACGGCCGGGCCTTCCCTGTTCTGGTCGCGGCGGAACCCCGATCGGTACCCGCCGTGGATCTCGCTCCGCGGCCGCGACGCGATCGGGATCGAGGAAGTCACCCTGCGTCTGCCCGAAGCCGACCGCTGGTACGCGCGGCTTGCCGACGGCTCCGCGCGTCAAGTCACGCCGAACGAGGTGGCCACGGTGCTGGTCGGCGCGATCGTCGATCGGCTCGGCGCCTCGGCCGAGTAGGCGGGCCGCCCTCGTCAGCCGGTCGCGCGCGGCGGGCGACCGCGGCGAGGGCGCGCCGAGCGACCCGGGACGCACGCCCTCACCCAGCCGCAGCCAACATGCGAGCCCACACTCGGGCCGCGGCACCGGGCGTCCCCACCTGCGTCCCCACCTTTCTGCGACGGCACGGGACGGTATGCAGCGCCGTGACACGTCTCGATTGTCGAAACCCTTCGAATTCAGGGGCACCAGCGCCCCGTGCCTCGTTGCCAAGGTTGAAGTCGAGGGTTCGAATCCCTTGTCCCGCTCTCGAAAACCCTAACGAAACCGGCCGGTTAGCGAGACCTCGCTAGCCGGCCTTCGTGTTTCCGGGGCCCGTCCCCGGCTGCGTCCCCACGTCCGCCCCGGGGTCTCGGCGCTCCACGAGTTCTGGGGCGGGCTCCCCAAGGGTCCAGGGCGGCGCGCAGGCCGTAGCCAGCATGAACGGTACGGTGGAGAAGGACAGCGTCGGGATGCACGGTGTCGCCGCGCCGCGGGTGCTGGCGATCATCGTCTCGCGCTGCCCGTCGTTCATGCGCCAGACCCGCTTGGCGGCCTCCGGCAGCTCGAGCCCGGTGACACGCTCGACCTCCGCGATCTGCGCGTCCGTCGCTCCCGGCGCGAGGTTCTCGTGCGCGCGCGGCACGTTCTCCCTCAACCACTCGACGTAGGCCGACCACAGCGCGACGGTGTCCATCGGCGCGAGCGTAGCTACGCCGACGCACGCCGCGTCAAGGTCGGACGATGCGATAGAAGAGCACGTGCTCGCGCTGCTCGGGGGCCCGCGCGGCGAGCGCCCCCCAAGCGGCAGCTCACCCCAGCGTCGCTGCGATCCTGTCCGCCGCGCGGGTCGCGACCGCCATGATCGTGAGCTGCGGGTTCACGCCGAGCGGGCCGCTCACCACGCTGCCGTCGACGAGGAAGAGGCCCTTCGCGTCGTGCGTCTCGTGGTCGAGGTCGACGACGCTGGTCCTCGGGTCGGTGCCCATGCGGCAGGTGCCGAGCGGGTGGTACGAGGTGAGCGCGAGATCGCCCGGGGCGGGGGTGTGAGCGACGAAGCGCTTCCACTCCGCGCGCGAGGCGTAGTCGTGGTGACCGAGGTAGGTGGGCTGCACGCGCTTGGCGCCCGCGGCCCAGCAGATCTCGCCCATCTTCACGACGCCCTTGTGGAAGAGCGCGATGTCTTCCTTGGTGAGGTTGTAGAGGACCGCTGCGGTGCCCTGCGCGTCGGCCATCACCCGGCCTTTGCCCTGGTCGGCGATGAGCACGCCGAAGGTCGCCGCGTGCGTGAGGCCGTTCACGAACTCCATGAGCCGGTCACCGAGAGCCGCAGCCCGCATGCTGTACGTTGACGGACTCGAAACGGCCATGAGACCTTCTCTGGGTCTGGAGGTCCACATGGTCTCGACGACGCTTCGGTGGATGGTGGTCGCGCTGGTGTTCGCGAGCGTCGGGGTCGCGAAGGCGCAGTGCCCGACGGGGGAATGCCTCCCCATTGGAACCGACCCCGCCTTCTCGGACAACCAGACGGTGCTCTCACCGCCGATCGTGGGATCCCCGCTCTACGCATGCACCAACCTCGTGGTGGTGAGCGGGTTCGTCCCCGGCGCGACCCTGAGGGTCTTCGTCAACGGGACCCAGGTCGGATCCGCCGTCGTGGCGAACTTGCCTGACCGACACGTGTTCACGCTCCCGTTCTCGCTCACCATCTCACCGACTCAGGTGGTCACGGCCACCCAGCAGTTCGGCAGCACGCAAAGCATGCCGTCAGCAGGCGTCCAGGTTCGCTCTCACACCCTGGATCACCCAGCCGGAGTGCCGCAGATGACGTTGAACCCGCTCCCACTCTACGCGTGCGGGCGGGTGGTGTCGGCGGGCGGCTGGATCGGCGGCTCGACCATCACCGCGACGCGCTCGGTCACGGCTCCCACGAGCGTGTCCTTCAGCAATGCGAGTTGGACCAGCTACGCCTCGGGTCACAATCTTGGCGAAACCGTCACGGTCAGCCAGCAGATCTGTGGCGTGGCGAGTCCGCCGCGCTCGACCACCGTGGTCGCTCGACTCGGCACGCTCGAGGCGCCGTCCATTGCGCAGGCGTTCGTTGGCCAGAGGTATCTCGAAGTCAACAACGCTGTCTTCGGTGCGAGCTTCAACATCACCCGCAGCGGGACCAACCTCGCACCTGGCGCGGTAGCGAGCTGGGATCGGACCGCTCCAGCGTTCGTGGAGCTCGCCAGCCCGCTCGCGGCGGGCAGCGCTACGATCGCG